>JAJDNJ010000091.1 GCA_022340705.1 Betaproteobacteria bacterium | reverse complement strand
CTTTTCTTCAGGCTCGTAATGGAGAGCCTCCAGCCAAGCCCACTCTCCCGCGCACGCTCACCCCGACAGCGTTGCGCCGAGCGCGATCAACCCCACGACGATAAGCAACACCGCCCAAAGCAGGTCGAGGTTGAACCAGGCACGGCGCAGTGACCCGAGACCGACATAGCGGTAGACGATCCAGGCGATCACCCCGCCGGTCAGCACCATGGCGGCACTGTGCACCGCCGCGGCGACGAGTGTGACGGTCAGGTCGTCGCGCGCGACTTCGGCGAGCGCTTCATGCGCGCCACGCGCGCCCACGCACAGGCCCAGGACGACGGGCACCAGCATCAGCCCGGCGCCGTGCGCAGTCGCCATGAGGAAGGACCAAAGCGTCAGATGCGACGGCCCGATGCGCGTGAGGAACCTCGGGTGGCGCTGGTTGACGAGCTTGTAGATTCCGAACGCGACGAGGATCAGCCCCGCGACAATGCGGATGGCGGTGAGCTGCTCCACGTACAGGCCGAGCAGCGTAAACGGCAGCAGGGCGGCCGCCATGGCGAGGAGATGGCCGAGCGCGATCGGCGGCAGCGCGCGCCACACGCCGCTCGCGCGCCGCAACTGCATGCCGTTCGAGACCGCGAACAGCCAGCCCATCCCCGGGTTCAGCCCGTGGTAGGCCCCCAGCCCCACGATCGCCAGCCAGGCCCAGGGATGCTGCGCGAGGCTCCCCGCCAGTCCCGCCACCCGCGCCCGTTCAGGCCGACGGGTAGCAGAACGAATCGGTCGAGCAGTCGCCGCCTTCGAGGCGCACTTGGTGCGCGCGGTAGCCCGCATCGAAGGACACGCAGAACTTCTTGTCCAGCTCGATGCCACCGCCGGGCTTCGCCTTCGCCATCACCATCGCGCCGGGCACGCCGTCGGGATAGAACTGGTCGTCCCAGGTGCTGTAGAGCGAGTTGGTGAAGTAGACGCGCTCGCCATCGCGGCTGATCTCGACCATCTGCGGCCCGCCGCCGAAGGCCTTGCCGTTCGGATGCGGCGTGTGGTTCACGATGCCGCCGATCTTGATCGAGCCCGAGAGCTTCGGCTTCATAGGATCCGACACGTCGTACTGGCGCATCTCTCCGGTGCCCCAGCAGGAGACGTAGAGGAACCGGTCGTCGAGCGAAAGGTCGATATCGCTGATCAACGGCGGCACCGCCTTGAACGGCTTGAGCAAATCCGGCAGCTTGGCGGGATCGGCCGGCTCGGGTGAAACAACCGCCGTCTTCTTCGCGTGGAACTTTCCGTTTTCGCGCCACCAGGTCCAGATCGAAGCTTCCAGGTTGGTCGTGTCGACCACCACGCCGACGAAGCCGTAGTCCTTGGTCGGCTCGTGCGCCGGCCGAACCTCGAGCACCATCTGGTGATTCGCGCCAAGATCGATCGACTGCATGTGACGCCGCGCGCGCAGGTCCCAGAAGTGCAGCCGATGTCCGTAGCGATTGGCGAGCAGGTCCTCGCCGACCAGGCCGTTTTCGAACTGGGGCGGCAGCCCCCATTCGCTCGACACCATGTAGTCGTGCGGAATGTTCCACCAGAAGTCGTAGCTCAGCTTCTGGTCGCCGCGCTCCATCTCCCAGCGCCCGAGGATCTCGAAGCTCTCGCAGTCAAGCAGGAAGATCCCGGGCACGCCGTCGGTGCCGTCCTTTCCCTTGGCACCGAGCGTGCTGATGTAGATCCCTTCCGGGCCGCAGTGCACCGTGTGCGGGCGCGAGTAGCCCGTCTTGCGGATCAGCTCCTCGGGTTCGATCACCTTGACGATCTTGGCCTTCTTCGGGTTCGGCTTCGTGTCGATGATATATATGCGTGAAGACCGGGTCCCCGGCACGATCAGGTAGCGCCGCTCGGTGAACGGGTGGCCGTTCATCGGGCAGAGCATCGAGCTGCAGGCATTCCAGCCGAAATGGTGCAGCTCGTCGCCGCGCGCCCTCAGCTCGACCTTGTGCACCGCCTTGCCGTAGGTCTTCGAGCCGGGCTTGGTGTCGACGACCGCGATCGCGTCGGGCTTTTTCTTGTCGGGGCGCAGCAGCGCGACATACGCGAGCTGCTCGTCGGGTGCCTCCATCGCGAGGCGCGCGGACGGGTAGAACGTCGGGTCTGGGCGCAGTCGTGCAGCCATATTCGATCCTCCTCCGTTGGGCAGGGCACACCGCGCGCCTGGCGAAACTGCGCCGGGTCACCGGGGGTGGCGGTGCGCCCAAATCTCCTGGGGCCCAATCTGACTACCGATCGATGACCGACGCAAGCCCTTTCGCAGAGGGAAGGCGGACGGCCCGCACGCGATTACTCGAGCTGCCCGAGCGTCCAGTCGAAGGCCTTGTAGACGAGTTTGACGTCACCGCGTCGGGCGTCGACCCGGTCGACGACCGCTTCGTCCTCGACACGCGCGAGCACGAAATCGAGGACGCCCGGCTCGCCGCCGAAGTCTCCCGGGTACCACTTGAACAGGCGCGGCACCTCGATCCAGGCACCGTCGTCGGCCACGCGCACGTCGCGCCGGACGCAGTCGCGCACCGCGGCCTCCAGGTCCTCGCCGACCGGCCGCAGGCCGAACACGCGCAGCGCATGCGAGGACCGGCAGGCGGTGTACAGCGCGAAATGCACGCGCTCGTCGTGGAGCCGAGGGGTGAACACAAGGCGCGGATCGTCGCGCCCGAAAGGACCGCCCCAGCGCCCGTATTTCGGCGCATTGCCACGCAACAGGCCGTGCTCGATGTCATCGAGCGAAAACGCCTGCCCGCAAATCGTGACGCGCGGCCGGTCGAACAGGCCCGCGATCCCGGTCACCGGCTCGCCGGGCGCGCAGACGCGCGCGGCGAGCAGCATGGTCGCGTTGTAGACGTTGATCCAGAACGCGATTGGCTCGGGAATCGGCAGCGCGCGCGGGTCGAACTCGGCCAGCGCCGCCACTGCGGCTTCGAGGCCGTGGGCATGCTCCGGGCGGCGCAATGCGACGTAGTCGCCCGCACGGCCGGCCGCGTCAAAATGCGCTGACCGGATACGCTGCAGCGCGTCCTGCAACGCCCCGGCCGGTTCCTTCGATTCAAACATCGCGAACTTCCGGCGTCATTTTAGAATAGCCGGCGCGAGCGCTCCCATGTCGGAATCGGCCTTCGGAACTTTCGACTACGTCATCGTTGGCGCGGGCAGCGCTGGATGCCTGCTCGCGAACCGGCTTTCGGCCGATCCGCAGCGCACCGTGCTGCTGCTCGAGGCGGGCGGGGACGACGACTGGATCTGGATCCGGATTCCGATCGGCTACCTCTACACCATCGCCAACCCGCGCACCGACTGGTGCTACAAGACCGCGCCGGACGAGCATCTTGCGGGACGCTCGATCCATTACGCGCGCGGACGCGTGCTCGGCGGCTGCTCGTCGATCAACGCGATGATTTACATGCGCGGGCAGCGGGAAGACTGGGATCACTGGGCCGCGCTCGGCAACCGCGGCTGGTCCTGGGACGACGTCCTGCCCGTGTTCCAGCGGCTCGAGGACTACCAGCACGGCAACATCGACAGCTACGGCGTCGGCGGCGAGCTGCGCGTCGAGGATCCGCGCGTGGAATGGGAGATTCTCGACGCCTGGCGCGCCGCAGCCGCCGAGTGCGGCATCCCATCGGTAAAGGCCTTCAACGGCGGCGACAATTTCGGCTGCGCCTACTTCCAGATGAATCAGCGTGTCGGGCGCCGCTGGAGCGCGACCGACGCCTTTCTCAAGCCGGTGCGCCAGCGCGCCAACCTGCTCGTGCTGCCGCAGGCCTCGGTGCGCCGTCTGCGCTTCGAGGCACGCGACTTCAAGCGGCGCTGCACCGGCGTCGAGTTCGTACATCCCGAGCACGGTGCGCGCTTCGTCGAGGCGCGCCGCGAAACGCTGCTCGCCGCGGGTGCGATCGGCTCGCCCCAGTTGCTCCAACTTTCGGGCGTCGGCCCCGCCGATCTGCTTGGCGCGCACGGCATCCCGCTGGTGCACGAGCTGCCTGGCGTCGGCGAGAACCTGCATGACCACCTGCAGATCCGCATGCAGTACAGGGTGAGCAACGTGCGCACCATGAACGCGCTTGCCAACAGCGCGCTGAGCCGCGCGCTGATGGGCATGCAGTACTTTCTGCTGCGCTCCGGTCCGCTCACCATGCCGCCGTCGCAGCTCGGCGCCTTCGCCAAGAGCGACCCGGCGCAGCCGAGCGCGAACATCGAATGGCACGTGCAGCCGCTCTCGCTCGACAAGTTCGGCGACCCGCTGCACCCTTTCCCCGCCATCACGCCGAGCGTGTGCAACCTGCGGCCGAGCTCGCGCGGCTGGGTGCGCATCACCTCGCCCGACCCCGATCAGCACCCGGAAATCAAGCTCAACTACCTGTCGACCGAAGAGGATCGCCAGGTGGCGGCCGACGCGATGCGCTTCACGCGCCGGATCATGGCGGCCAAGGCTCTGTCGCGCTACAACCCGTCGGAATTCCGACCCGGCGGCGCGGCGCGCAGCACCGAGGCGCTGGTGCGCGCCGCCGGCGAGCTCGGCACGACGATCTTCCACCCGATCGGCAGCTGCAAGATGGGGGGCGATCGGATGGCCGTGGTCGACGACCGGCTGCGTGTGCACGGCATCGAGGCGCTGCGTGTCATCGACGCCTCGGTGATGCCGCGCATCACCTCGGGCAACACGAACGCGCCGACCTACGTCATTGCCGAGAAGGGCGCCGGTTTCGTGCGCGAATCCGGTTGATCCCTGGCGCCCCGCGGCGCTTGAACTTTTCCGGGGCCGGCATCATCTAACGCGCGGACCCCGTGGGCCAACGCCCGCACTAGAAAGGAACCCATGAAGCGCATCGTCCTTTTCCTTGCCACCAACCTTGCGGTGCTGGTGGTGCTCGGATTCTTCCTCAACGTGTTCGGCGTCGGCCATTACCTCACGCAGGAAGGCATCGACCTTGGTGCGCTGCTGGTCTTTTCGGCGATCGTCGGCTTTGCGGGGTCGTTCATCTCGCTGCTCATGTCGAAAACCATGGCCAAGTGGTCGACCGGCGCGCAGATCATCAACGGCTCGGAAGGCGCGACCGAGCGCTGGCTCGTGGACACGGTGCGCAGGCTCGCCGAGCGGGCGCAGATCGGAATGCCGGAGGTCGCGGTATACCAGGGGCCGCCGAACGCCTTCGCCACCGGCGCCTTCAAGAACAGTGCGCTCGTCGCGGTGTCGACCGGGCTGCTCGAATCGATGAGCCACGAGGAGGTCGAGGCGGTGCTCGGTCACGAGGTGGCCCACGTCGCCAACGGCGACATGGTCACGCTCAGCCTGATCCAGGGCGTGGTCAACACCTTCGTCGTGTTCCTTTCGCGCGTGGCCGGCTTCTTCGTCGACCGCGTGCTGTTCAAGACCGAACGCGGCGTCGGCCCGGGCTATTGGATCGCCGTCATCATCTGCGACATCGTCTTCGGCGTGCTGGCGTCGATCATCGTCGCCTGGTTCTCGCGCCGACGCGAGTTCCGCGCGGACGCGGGCTCGGCCGCGCTGCTCGGCTCACCGCAGCCGATGATGGCGGCGCTCGCCCGCCTCGGCGGCCTCGAGCCCGGCGACCTGCCGCGCTCCTTCGAGTCGTCGGGCATCAGCGGCCGCAGCGGCATCATGGCGCTGTTCTCGACGCATCCGCCGATCGAGGAGCGCATCGCGGCGTTGCGCGCACGCGCCTGAGTGCTGCGTGCGGCGCGCCGGATCGCGCATCGTTTGATCTGGCGCACTTGACCCGAACCGAGGGCCCGCAGAATATCGGCGGAGCCGCCCGTGCGGGCGTCCCGGAGACGAAGCATGCGACCGACTACGCTGACCAAGTTCCTCATCACGCGCCAGCGTGACGGAAAGATTGACGCCGACCTTCGCCTGCTGATCGAAACCTGCGCCCGCGCCTGCAAGGCGATCAGCATCCAGGTCAACAAGGGAAAGCTCATCGGGGCCGGCGACGTGCTCGGCACTCAGAACGTCCAGAACGAGGCACAGAAGCGGCTCGACGTCCTGTCGAACGAGATCCTGATCGAAGCCAACGAATGGGGCGGCAGTCTCGCCGCGGTCGCGTCCGAAGAGATGGAGGCGCCGGTGCCCATTCCCCTGCCCCACCCCCGCGGCCAATACCTCTTGCTCATCGACCCGCTCGACGGCTCGTCGAACATCGACATCAACATCTCGGTCGGCTCGATTTTCTCGGTGCTGCGCTGTCCCGAGGGCGTGAGCGAGCCGGACGAGAAGGCTTTCCTGCAGCCCGGACGCGAGCAGGTCGCCGCGGGTTTCGCCCTCTACGGTCCGTCCACCCTGCTACTGATCACCGTCGGCGACGGTACGCACGGCTTCATGCTCGATCCCTACGTCGGCTCGTTCGTGCAGACGCAGAGCGACATCCGGATTCCGGAGGACACTTCGGAATTCGCGATCAACGCCTCCAACATGCGGCGCTGGGAGCCGCCGATCAAGCGTTACATCGACGAATGCCTCGCCGGCCAGGACGGCGTGCGCGGGCGCGACTTCAACATGCGCTGGGTCGCCTCGATGGTGGCCGACGTCTATCGCGTGCTCTCGCGCGGCGGAATCTTCATGTACCCCCGCGATGCGAAGAACACCGAGGGGCGCCTGCGCCTGATGTACGAAGCCAATCCGATGGCGATGATCGTCGAGCAGGCAGGCGGCGCGGCGACTGACGGCAACCAGCGCATCCTCGACGTGCAACCGAAGCGGCTGCATCAGCGCATCGGCGTGGTTCTCGGCTCGAAGAACGAAGTCGAGCGCGTGACCAGCTACCACGCTGCCTGAACGGCGCGCGGGCGCTGCGGGAACTTCGGACGTTGTGGGTGTTGCCCGCCGAAGAGGTCTCTCCGGCGGGTTCTGGTTGAAATGGCCTACTTCAGGTGCCGGTTGACCATCTTGGTCATGTCGAACATCGACACCTGCGACTTGCCGCCGAACAACGGCTTCAGCTTCTCGTCGGCGTTGATCATGCGACGGTTCTTCTTGTCCTGCAGGCCGTGACGCTTGATGTAGGCCCACATTTTCTTGGTGACTTCGGTACGCGGCATCGCGCTCGAGCCAATGACCGCCGCGAGCGTTGCCGTCGGGTTCATCGGCTTCATGAATGCTGCATTCGGCTTGCGCTTCGCTCCTGCGCGCTTCTTCTTGGGTGCAGACCTCTTCGCAGCCTTCTTCTTCGCCATCTCGTGTTCTCCTCTGAACGATGCGGAATTCTGTAGTGATCCCGGATTCTTTTCCCGCTGTCAGGCAGCGGTTGCGGAAAGATGCCGAATCCGAAGAAGCGTGTCAACGATTTTCAGAGGGAAATTACCGCATGCGATCCGGCGCGTCGCGCGAAGGCGACCGTGCGCGCAGCAAAGCGCACCGGTGACCGACCGGTGCGCGCGTCGCCATTCGCCTACCGCGGGTCGCTGTCGAGCCAGGCGGCAAGTCCCTGTGCATTCAATTCGATATCGATCGCAAATAAGCGCATCAGGGCGTCGGATCCCAGCGGCCAGGCCTGGCGTTCGGCCTCTGCAAGGACCAGCTCGGCGACGCCGGTCTTCAACCGGTCGAGACGCGCCGGACCCGCGTCCCGGCAACGCTCCGCGATCGCCACATGTGCGTCGATCAGCCGGTGCAGGTCGGCCCCCAGGCGCGCGACATCGCCGACCTGCCCGAAATGCGCCAGGTAGACCGCCGGCGGCGCGAGCGCGAGCATGCGATCGAGCGTGGCGTGCAGCGCGCCGGGGTCGAACTGCGACGGACTGGTCGTCGGGAATACCGAAGGCCGGCCGCCGCGGTCGAGCGCGCGGTAGGACAGGCCAAAGCTGTCGCCCGCGAACAGATGGCGGCTGCGGGCGTCGCGTACGACGACATGATGGCGCGCATGGCCCGGCGCGTCGAGGAACTCGAGCACGCGCCCGGCAAGCCTGATGGTCGCGCCGTCTCCCGTCTCGATCACCCGGTCAGCCGCGACCGGCAGAATCTCGCCGTACACGCGCCGGGTGGCCTCCGTACCGTAGATCGCGACGGTGGCCGCAAGCAGCCGCGCCGGGTCGATCATGTGGCGGGCACCGCGCGGGTGCACCGTGAGGCGCGCATTCGGGCAGCGTGCCATCAGCGTGCCCGCGCCTCCGGCGTGATCCAGATGCACATGCGTCAGCACGACATAGTCAACCTGCTCCGGCGCGATACCGCGCTCGGAGAGCGCAGCGAGGATGCGCGGCGCCGCGTGCGCCGTCGCCGCGTCGATGACGGCCGCGCGCCCCTGCTCGATCAGAATGTGGGCCGCGGTCTGGTCCGGCCGCCCGTCGTAGAACGCGTCGACCGCGCTGATGCCCTCCGCGTAATCGAAGACCGTCGCTGCCATGTCCGGCGAAGGGTAGCAGCTGCGGACCCTGCTGGCCGGACGGGTAGAATCCAGCGCCATGAAGCTCGCCGAACTGCGCCAGGAGTACATGCGCGCCGGCCTTTCGGAAGCCGACGCGCATGATGATCCCTTCCAGCAGTTCGAGCTGTGGTTCAACGAAGCGCTCGCCGCAGCGCTGCCGCTCGCCAACGCCATGACGCTCGCCACGGTACGGCGCGACGGACGTCCGAACGCGCGCGTGGTCCTGCTCAAGGGCGTCGAGCAAGGCGGGTTCGTCTTCTACACCAACTACGAAAGCGTCAAGGGTCGCGAGCTCGCGGAGCGCCCCGATGCCTGCCTCGTCTTCCTCTGGACCGAGCTCGAGCGCCAGGTGCGCATCGAGGGACGCGTGGAAACCGTGTCGAGCGAAGCCTCGGACGACTACTTCGCCAGCCGACCGCTCGGCGCGCGCCTGTCGGCGTGGGCATCGGCACAGAGTGCGCGCGTGCCGGATCGCGCAAGCCTCGAGCGCGCGCTCGATGCCGCGCGCCAGCGCTTCGGCGACGCGCCCCCGCGCCCGCCGCACTGGGGCGGCTATCGCCTGAGGCCGACGTCGATCGAGTTCTGGCAGGGCCGGCCCGACCGCCTGCACGACCGCCTGCACTACCGGCGCAATGGCTCAGGCTGGCAGCGCGAGCGTCTCGCTCCCTGAGGCGGTGGTCGCCTTTCTGCACGCGGCCGGCCTGCTGGCGCCGGGTGGTCGCCCGCGCGCGGTGCCCCTCGCGGGCGGCGTGTCCTCCGACATTTGGCGCATCGATCGCGACGACGGCCCGATCTGCGTGAAGCGTGCTCTGGCGCGCCTGCGCGTCGCGCAACTCTGGGAGGCACCGGTCGAGCGCAACGTCTTCGAGCGCCGTTGGATGCAGACGGCCTGCGCGATCGTGCCCGGGATCGCGCCGCGCGTGCTTGCGCACGACGACGCCGGCCTGTTCGCGATGGAATACCTCGATCCCGCGCACTATCCGGTGTGGAAGGCCGAGCTGCACGCCGGTCGCGCCAGCGCGCAGTTCGCGCAGCAGCTGGGTGCGCGTCTGGTGCGTGTGCACGCCGCGACCGCCGACGACCCCGCCGTCGCGGCGCAGTTTGCGACCGATGCGAACTTTCGCGCAATCCGTCTCGAGCCTTACCTGCTCGCAACCGCGGCGCGCCATCCCGGGCTCGCCGAGCAGCTCGAGGCGCTCGCCGCGCGCACCGCTGCGACGCGGCGCGCGCTGGTGCACGGCGACGTGAGCCCGAAGAACATCCTGGTCGGGCCGCAGGGGCCGGTGCTACTCGATGCCGAATGCGCCTGGTACGGCGATCCGGCCTTCGACATTGCGTTCTGTCTCAATCACCTGCTTCTCAAGTGCCTGTGGACCCCTGCCGCGGCACCCGCCTTCCTCGCCTGCTTCGATGCGCTCGCCGCGGCCTACCTGAGCGGCGTGCGCTGGGAGCCGTCCGCAGTGCTCGAGGCTCGCGCGGCGGCTCTGCTGCCCGGGCTGTTCCTCGCGCGCGTCGACGGCAAGTCGCCGGTCGAGTACCTGACCACGCAACAGGACCGCGAACGCGTCCGGCGCGTGGCAGGTGCGCTGCTCATGCGCGCGCCCCAGCGCCTCGCCGAAGTGCGCGCGGCCTGGGCACGCGAGATCGGCGCATGAAACGCACCGCGATCAACGAGCTGCGCGGCCGCAGGGTGTGGGACTCGCGCGGCCGGCCGACCGTCGAAGCCGAGGTCGTTCTCGGCAACGGTGCCTGGGGCCGGGCGATTGCACCAGCCGGCGCATCGACCGGTGCAGGCGAAGCGAAGGACCTGCGCGACGGCGATGCACCATTCGGCGGGCTCGGCGTGCGACGCGCGGTGGCCAACGTCAACGGCCCGATCCGTTCCGCGCTGCTCACCATGGATGTGCGCGCGCAGGCTGCAATCGACGCCAAGCTGATTGCACTCGACGGCACCGCGGACAAGTCGCGCCTCGGCGCGAACGCTCTGGTCGCGGTCTCGCTCGCCTGCGCGCAGGCTGCGGCCGCCGCGGCGCGCGTGCCACTCTGGCGTCATCTCGCCGGCGAGCGTCGGATCGCCCTGCCAGTGCCGCAGATCCAGATCTTCGGCGGTGGCGCGCATGCGCGCGGGCGCGTCGACATCCAGGACTACCTCGTCGTCTGCCCGGGCGCCGGCAGCTTTGCCGAAGCGCTCGAATGGACGGCAGAGGTTTACGCCGCCGCCGGCGCGCGTCTCGCGAAGAAGAATGCGCTCCAGGGTGTCGCCGACGAAGGCGGCTACTGGCCCGCGTTTCGCTCGAACGAGGAAGGCCTCGTGGAGCTCGTCGGCGCGATTGCGGACTCGGGACTCAAGCCCGGCGACGACGTCGCGATCGCCCTCGACATCGCCGCCACGCAGCTCTGGCGCGGTGGGCGCTACCACCTCGCGCTGGAGAATCGCGCGCTCTCCGCCGATCAGATGATCGCCATGCTGCTGCGCTGGACCGACGCCTACCCGATCGTGTCGATCGAGGATCCGTTCGCCGAGACCGATCATGCCGCGATGCAGGCGTTCACGCGCGCCGCCGGCGCGCGGCTGCAGATCGTGGGCGACGACTATTTCGTCACCGACGCGGCGCGTCTGCGCGCCGGGGCAGAACGCGGCGCCTGCAACGCGATCCTGCTCAAGCCGAACCAGATCGGTACGCTGAGCGAGACGCTCGCCGCGTGGCAGGCCGCGCAGGAGGCCGGCTACGGCGCGATCGTGTCGGCGCGCTCGGGCGAGACCGAGGACGTATCGATCGTCCATCTCGCAGTCGGCTGGGGCGTGCCACAGCTCAAGGTCGGCAGCTTTTCGCGTTCCGAGCGCATGGCGAAGTGGAACGAAGGCCTCCGCATCGAAGAAGCGCTCGGGACCAAGGCGCTGCTCTACCCCGCGCAGCGGCTGTTCGGGCGACGTCGGGGTCAGACCCCTGTGGATAAGTCATGAAAGCACCCGCGAAGCACAGGCGTCGATGACTTATCCACAGGGGTCTGACCCCATCGTCGTTCTATTTCGGTTTGACGCGAGCCCGGCGCTGGTCGCGAAGGTCGAGGGCCTTTCCGGCGAGGGCATCGAAATCCGCTGCTGCGCGGAAAGCGAAGACGAGGGCTACGATCGCCTGCTGCCCGAAGCGCAGGTTCTCTGGCATGTGCTCAAACCGGTGACCGCGGCGCAGCTCGAGCGCGCCGCGCGCCTGCGGCTGGTGCAGAAGATCGGCAGCGGCGTCAACACGATCGCGGTGGAGGCCTGCCGCGCGCGCGGCATCGCCGTGTGCAACCTGCCGGGAACCAACAGCCGCGCGGTAGCCGAGATGGCGCTGCTTCTGATGCTCGCCTGCCTGCGCAGGCTGCGCGAGCTCGATTGCGCGGTACGCAGTCCGGGCGGATGGACACGCGCGGCGGCACTGCAGGACGGCTTCGGCGAGCTCGCGGGCCGCACGGTCAGCCTGATCGGCGCAGGCGCGGTGCCGCGCGTGCTCGCGCCGATGCTCGAAGCGCTCGGCGCCGAGGTGCGCGTCTGGTCGCGCAGCGCCGGCCAGGCCGGGCTACAAGCGCTGCTCACAAGCGCCGACATCGTCTCGCTGCACGTCCCGCTAGCGCCAGAGACCGAGCGCCTGATCGATGGCGCAAGGCTCGCGCGCATGAAGCCTGGCGCGATCCTGATCAACACCGCGCGCGGCGCACTCGTCGACGACGCCGCGCTGGTAGACGCCTTGCGCACGGGCCACATCGCCGCGGCCGGTCTGGACGTCTTCGCCGAGGAGCCGGTGCGCCCCGACCATCCCCTGCTCGCCCTGCCGAATGTCATCGCCGCACCGCACCTTGCCTGGCTGACGCAGGAAACGCTCGCGCGCAGTCTCGCCGCGGCGCTCGACAACGTGCGCCAGCTGCGCGACGGCCACGCGCTCGTCAACCGAGTCGCGTGAGTCCCTCCGCGCTCAGCCGGTAACGCCGATCGCAGCCTGCGGCCGACGACTCGGAGTGCGTGACGAGCACCGCCGTGGCACCGCGCTCCTTCACTTGGGCGCGCAGCAGCTCGAGCACGTGGCGCGCGTTCTCGGGGTCGAGGTTGCCGGTTGGCTCGTCGGCCAGCACCAGTTTCGGATCTCCGACCAAGGCGCGCGCAATCGCCACGCGCTGCAGCTCGCCGCCCGAAAGCTCGCGCGGAGCGCTCGCCTCGCGCCCGCCAAGGCCGACCGCGGCGACGAGCGCGCGCGCGCGGCGCTCGATCTCCGCCTGGCCGACGCCACGCAGGAGCAGCGGCAGTCCGACGTTCTGCAGCACGGTCAGATGCGGGAGCACGTGAAAGGCCTGAAACACGAAGCCGAAACGCTCGCGCCGCAGGCGCGCCGCCGCATCGTCGTCGAGCGCGCTGATCTCGACGCCGTCGACGAATACGCGTCCCGCGTCCGCTGGCTCGAGGCCGGCGATGATGTTGAGCAGCGTCGACTTGCCGATACCAGATTCGCCGATCACCGCGACGTACTCGCCCGAGTCGACGCGCAGCGAGATCTCGTGCAGCACGGCGCGGCTGCCGAAGCGCTTGCTGATCTTGGTCAATTCCAGCATGGGCAGGCACTATAGTGCGCTCCGGGCGGCCTTGCCCGGAGACGCGTCACGCCCGCTGCAATCTGGACACCCAAAGACCCTCTTGCTAGACTGGCCGCGCCTCAGAATCGCTCTGCACAAGCATTGTGGCAGTGGCGCCGCGAAACGGCGGTGTCGAACAGGGAACACATTGGAGGAGGAGACCATGGTTCGCAACCCAGTACGTACGCTTTTCGCAGCGCTGCTCGCGACGCTGCTCGGCGCCGCGCCCGCATTCGGCGCCGACAAGGTCAAGATCGGCTTCATCACGACGCTCTCCGGTCCGGCCGGCGGCATCGGCAAGGACATGAAGCAGTCGGTCGAGCTTGCGGTCGAGCACCTCGGCGGCAAGATGGCCGGGCTTCCGATCGAGGTCATCTTCGGCGACGATCAGCGCAAGCCGGACGTCGGCGTGCAGCTCGCCCGGCAGATGATCAAGCGGGACAAGGTCGATTTCGTCTCCGGGATCATCTGGTCGAACATCATGCTCGCGGTCGCTCCCGTCGTCACCGGGGAAGGCGTGATCATGGTCGGCACCAACGCGGGACCGCACCAGCTCGCCGGCGAGATGTGCAACAAGCGCTTCTTCACCACTTCGTGGCAGAACGACTCGACGCCCGAAGCCATGGGCAAGCACCTGCAGGACCTCGGGTTGAACGACGTGTACCTGATCGCGCCCAACTACGCCGCGGGCAAGGACATGCTCACCGGCTTCAAGCGCTACTTCAAGGGACGCATCGCGGCCGAGGTGTACACCAAGCTCGGGCAGCAGGACTACCAGGCCGAGCTCAGCCAGCTGCGCGCGAAGAATCCCAAGGCGGTGTTCGTGTTCCTGCCGGGCGGAATGGGCATCCAGTTCCTCAAGCAGTACTCGCAGGCCGGACTGCGCGGACAGATTCCACTGTATTCGGTGTACACGGTCGACGAGCTCTCGCTGCCGGCGGTGCGCCATGCCGCGCTCGGCCAGTTCGAGACGCGCTACTGGAGCCCCGATCTCGACGTGCCCGCGAACAAGAAGTTCGTCAGCGCCTACAAGAAGAAGTACGGCACACTGCCCTCGTTCTACGGCGCGCAAAGCTACGACGGCATCATGCTGATCAACTCGGCAGTGGTCGCGGTCAAGGGCAATCTGAAGGATCAGAAAGGGATGATCGCCGCGATGGAAAAGGCCAACTATCCCTCGACGCGCGGCAAGTACAGCTATAACGTCAACCATTTCCCGATCCAGAACTACTACCTGCTGAAGGCGGTGACCGGACCGGACGGGCCGGCGGGCATCCCGGTGATGCAGATCCAGGAGACGGTATTCAAGAACCACAAGGATTCGTATTACAAGAAGTGCAAGATGAAGTAATCGATGCAGGCTGACGCATGCGAAAGGGCGCGGATCCACCGCGCCCTTTTTTTATAGCGCAATGAACGCAACCCTCGTCGTCGAGCAGGTCCTGAACGGACTTCAGTTCGGGGTGATGCTGTTCCTGATGGCGGCAGGCCTCACGCTCGTGTTCGGCATCATGAACCTGGTCAACCTCGCGCACGGCTCGATGTACATGGTCGGAGCCTACCTCGCGGTCGCCGCCACGCAGTGGACCGGGTCCTACATCGCAGGCATCGCACTCGCCCTGCTCGGCACGCTCGCCGTGGGCGTGATCACCGAAGTCGTCGCGCTGCGCAGCCTGTACGAGCGCGACCATCTCGACCAGGTGCTCGCCACCTTCGGCCTGATCCTGATTTTTAATGAGCTGATTGCGATCGTCTGGGGGCGCGCCGCGCTGTTCAGCGACATTCCCCAGGCACTCTCCGGCCACATCGAGCTGTTCACCAATCTGCGCTACCCGGTCTACCGGCTCGCGATCATCGTCGTCGGACTGCTGGTGGCGCTGCTGCTCTGGTACGTGGTCTCGCGCACCCGGCTGGGCATGCTCATTCGCGCCGGCGCCTCCAACCGGACCATGGTCTCGGCGCTCGGCGTCAACATCCGCCTGCTGTACACGGCGGTGTTCGGCTTCGGCGCCGCCTTGGCCGGGCTCGCCGGGCTGATGGCCGGCCCGATCTACGCAGTCCAGCCCGGGATGGGCGAGCTGATTCTGATCCAGGTGTTCGTCGTCATCGTGATCGGCGGGATCGGCTCGATCCGCGGTGCGCTCGCCGGCGCGGTCATCGTCGGCATGGTCGACACCATGGGGCGCGCCTTCCTCAAGCCGCTGCTTGGCGTGCTGATTTCGCCGACCGCGGCAGAGTCGGCGGGCCCGGCGCTGGCCTCGATGCTGATCTACCTGCTGATGGCCGTGGTGCTCGCGCTGCGCCCCGAGGGACTGTTCCCTGCGCGGGGGCACTGACGTGCGCGCACGCATGGTCCTGCTTGTGGTCGGCCTCGCGCTTCTCGCGCTGGTGCCCGCGGGCGCCGCGTACTTCGATCAGCCGTTTTACGTCGACCTGCTGCGGCGCGTGATGATCTTCGCGATCGCGGCGCTGAGCCTCAACCTGATCCTCGGCTACGGCGGCATGGTGTCGTTCGGACATGCCGCCTACCTCGGCATCGGCGGCTATTCGGTCGCGATTCTCGCCTACTACGGCGTGCACAACGGCTTCCTGCAGCTTGCGGTCGCGATCGGTGCCTCGGCGCTGGTGGCGCTGCTGATCGGCGCGATCTCGATCCGCACGAGCGGCATCTACTTCATCATGATCACCCTGGCCTTTACGCAGATGCTGTATTTCCTCGGCATTTCACTCGAGGAGTTTGGCGGCGATGATGGCATGGCGCTCGCCGCGCGCAGCGACTTCGCCGGGCTCATCGATCTGGGCGACTCGACGGCGTTCTACTACGTCGTGTTCGTCGTCATGGTGGTTTTCCTGTATCTCATCCATCGAATCGTCAATTCGCGCTTCGGCATGGTCATCCGCGCGTCCAAATCGAACGAGGCGCGCACGCGTGCGATCGGCTATTCGCCCTACCCCTACCGCCTCGTCGCATTCGTCATTGCCGGCGCCATGTGCGGAGTCGCGGGATTTCTGCTCGTCAATCACACGGCCTATCTGACCCCCGATTTCATGCACTGGACGCGGTCCGGCGAGATCATGTTCATGGTGATTCTCGGCGGAATCGGCACGGCCGTCGGTCCGGTGCTCGGCGCCTTCGTCCTGCTGCTGCTCGAGGATATTATCTCGGGCATGGCCGGGTTCGTCGGTCAGCACTGGCAGCTGTTCATCGGCATCTTCCTGGTGCTCGTCGTGCTGTTCGCCAAGCGCGGCCTCGCCGGCCTGCTGCCGGGAGCGCGTCGCGATGGCTGAGCCGCTGCTCGACGTCCAGGGCCTGGTCAAGGGCTTCGGCGCGCTGCGCGCGACCGACGGCGTGACGCTCGACGTTCGGCCCGGCGAAACGCACGCCATCATCGGACCGAACGGCGCGGGCAAGACGACGCTCATCGCGCAGCTCTCGGGCGACCTGCGTCCGGATGCCGGCCGCATCCGCTTCGCCGGAGAGGACATCACCGCGCTCGGCGCGGCGGCGCGCTCGCACAAGGGACTGGCGCGCTCGTTCCAGATCACCAGCGTCTATCGCGAGTTCAGCGCGCTCGACAACGTCGCGCTCGCGGTGCAAGCGCACGCAGGTCACAGCTTCCGCTTCTGGCGCGAGGCGCGGCGGGACGACGCGCTGCGCGCGCCCGCGCGCGCGATCCTCGATGAGGTCGGGCTCGGCAGCCGGGCGCAGGTGCTTTCGGCCAACCTGGCGCACGGCGAGCAGCGTCAGCTCGAGGTCGCGATGGTGCTTGCCACCAAGCCGCGCCTGCTGCTGCTCGACGAGCCGGTCGCCGGCATGGGCCCCGACGAGTCGCAGCGCATGGTCCGCTTCCTCGGCACGCTCAAGGGCCGGCAGACCATCGTCCTGGTCGAGCACGACATGGATGCGGTATTCACGCTCGCCGACCGGATCTCGGTGCTCGTCTACGGCCGCATCATCGCGACGGGAACCCCGCAGGAGATCCGCGCCAACCGCGAAGTGCGCGCCGCCTACCTGGGCGAGGAGATGGACGCATGAGCGACGCACTGCTGCAGGTACACGGCCTCGAGACCGCCTACGGACAGAGCCAGGTGCTGTTCGGCCTGTCGTTCGAAGTCGGACCCGGCGAGGTCGCGACCCTGCTCGGGCGCAACGGCATGGGCAAGACCACCACCGTGCGCTCGATCATGGGCATCGTGCGCACCCTCTCGGGCACGATCCGCTTCGACGGCAAGCCGGTGCGCGGCCTGCCTTCGTACCGGGTCGCGCAGGCCGGGATCGGCCTGGTGCCCGAGGGCCGGCAGATCTTTCCCAACCTCACGGTGCGCGAGAACCTGGTCGCGACCGCGGCGAATCGCAGCGCGAGACCGGAACCCTGGACGCTCGGGCGCACCTTCAAGCTCTTTCCGCGCCTCGCCGAGCGCCAGCGCCACCTCGGCAACCAGCTCTCCGGCGGCGAGCAGCAGATGCTCGCGATCGCGCGTGCGCTGATGACCAATCCGCGCCTGCTGATCCTGGACGAAGCGACCGAAGGCCTCGCCCCGCTGGTGCGCGCCGAGATCTATCAGGCGATCGAAAACCTCAAGGCCGCCGGCCAGTCGATCCTGATCATCGACAAGGACGTCAAGGCGCTCACGCGCATTGCCGATCGGCACACCATCCTCGAGAAGGGCCGCGTGGTATGGAGCGGCGACTCTCCCGCGCTCGCGGCGAACGAGGAGGTGCAGCATCGGTACCTGGGGGTTTGAAAACAGGCTGTCGTTCTAGCGAAGGGGGTCGCAATCGGATATCAATCTCGTGTTGTCGTTGCGTGTCGGCTCTTTATCGACACGCAACGACGGCACGAGAAGAAAGCGGCCTTCGGTGAGACTCGACGTCAGGCAAACCTCGTCTTGTCTCGGGTTCTTGGAACTTTTCGAAAAAAACACCGAAAAGTTCCAAGAACCCGAGATCGAATTTCCGCTGACGAGCGCTTTCGAAGAACCGCGGCCCGGATGCGCCCCTACTCCGCCTTCGACTCGACGAACCCTTGCGCCTTTGGCGCGAGCTTGTCGGCCTCGTCGATCCAGCCGCCGCCCATCGCCTTGTAGACGTTGACGTACTCCGTCAGGCGCTCGGCGCTCGAGCGCACCGCGGTCAGCTCGCCGCTGAACAGCTCGTTCTCCGCGTACAGCACCTCGAGATAGCCGGCGTAGCCATTGTCGAAGCGCAGGCGCGACAGGCGCGCGTAATCGCGCAGCGCGGCGACCCGGCGCCGCTGCGCCTCGGACTCCTGCGTGCGCTTCTGCGTGCCGACCAGCGCGTCGTTGGTCTCGCGCAGCGCGTTCAGGATCACCTGG
>JAJDNJ010000148.1 GCA_022340705.1 Betaproteobacteria bacterium | reverse complement strand
TCGCGATCGGCTTCCTCCAGCTCGTCTTCGGTCGCACCGGCGCGCGCGATTTCGATTGCGGAGTAGACAACCTCGGGAACCCAGTCGGATGCTCCCGCCGCCGCAGCGGGCGACGCAATCGCAGTGACCGCGGTCTGCGCTTCGGCGATCGCGTGGTTCGCAGTCATCAACGGGTTGGCGCAGTCTCCGATCGCGTAGATGTGCGCCGCGCTGCTGCGTTGACGCGCATCGACTTCGATGAAACCGTCCGCATCGCAGCGCACGCCGGCCGTATCGAGACCGAGCGCGTCGGTGTTCGGTTCGCGTCCGGTGCCCGCGAGCACCCAGTCGACACGCTCCTGCCGGCCATCGGGCAGCTCGAGGCACAGGCCGTTTGCCTCCGTCCGCAGGGCGCGCGGCCGGGAGCCCACGCGCGGAACAACGCCCTGCGCCGCGAGCGCCTCGCCGAGCCTCGCTCTCGCGGGTGCGCTGAAGCGCGATTGCGAGAGCGGTTGTGCCCCGGTCAGCCAGAGCACTTCGAGACCGAGCTGCGTGAGGATATAGGCAAGCTCGGTTCCGACCGCGCCGCTGCCGAGCACCGCGACGCGTCGGCCGCCCGGCAGCGGCAGCTCGAAAAGCGCATCGGTTGTCAGGACCTGCGCACCGCCGAGGCGCAGGTTCTCTGGGACGAAAGGTCGCGACCCGGTTGCGATGATTGCGTGGCGGGTCTCGAGCACCGTGTCCGCTACTGAAATGCGATGGGCGTCGAGAAAGCGTGCGCCACCTTCGACGCGTTTCACGCCGATCCGGTCGAGGTAGTCGATATAGCTGGCACGCACCGTATCTACCACGGTGCGCTGAAACGACCAGGCCTGCGCGATGTCCGGGGTCAGCGTGCCGCTCAGGCCGCGCCGCGCGAAACGACCAGCGGCCGCCGCCAGCCGCGCCGTGTGATACCAGGCTTTCTTCGGCACGCAGCCACGATTGAGGCAGGCGCCGCCCCAGGCGTCGCGCTCGACGATCGCGACTTTCCAGCGCCGTTGCGCCGCGAGCACCGCGGCGCGATAGCCGCCCGGCCCCGAACCGATGATGACGAGATCAAACATCTCGCGCAGCTCACCGAAAACAAAAAAGGGGTGAGCGGTCGCTCACCCCTTCGACGTCGGTGCCCGGCAGTCGCCGCAGCATCCGCGGATCCTGTCGCCTAGCGCAGGCCCGCCGCGTATTGCGCAACCGCCTGGATCTCCTGATCCGTCATGCGCGCGGCAACGCCGCGCATCATCCCGTTCGGATCGTTCGCGCGCGCCCCGGAACGAAATGCCTTGAGCTGCGCCTCAATGTATTGCGCGAACTGTCCCGAAATGCGCGGGTATTGCTTCGGGATGCCCGCGCCGGTCGGGCCGTGGCAGCCCGCGCAGGCCGCCACACCGGTTTTCAGGTTCCCGCCCCGATAGATCGCCTGCCCCAGCGCGGCGAGATTCTTGTCCTGCGCGGCCGCGGGTTTCAGGGTTTGCCCCGAAAAATAGGCCGCGAGATTGTGCATGTCGGCGTCCGACAGGTTCGCGACCATGCCCGCCATGATCGGATTCTCACGCGCGGCCTTGGCGTTGCCCTGCGGCTTGAAATTGGTCAGCTGCTTGTACAGATAGTCGGAAAACTGCCCCGCGATCTTCGGATTCTCGGGTTGCGCGCTGTTGCCGTCCGCCATGTGACAGGCCACGCAGACCTGCGCTGCGATCGTCTGGCCTTTCGCCGGGTCAGCCTTTGCGGCGCCCTGCGCCATTGCGTGGCCGGCAACCCCCATGGCCAGGCAGACGCTCATCGCCACGACTCGGATCATGCTCGGACTCCCTGCATTCACGTGAAAGCGCGCGATTTTATTACAATTTCCCGCCTTTCCAGAGCCGCGGCGAAGCTGCCGTGCCTGTCATGCGCGCCTTCGACCAAGCCCAATACGTCGCCTCGATCGGCAAGCTTTCGCAGCTGCCCCCCACAGGGCCGCCCGAAATCGCCTTCTGCGGGCGCTCCAATGTGGGCAAATCGAGCGCAATCAACGCGCTGACCGGCCGCAAGCGCCTCGCCTTCACCAGCAAGACGCCGGGGCGAACCCAGACGATCAACTTTTTTGACATCGGAGAGGGCCTGCGGCTTGCCGATCTGCCGGGATACGGATTCGCGCGTGTGCCGCAGGCCGTGCGCGCCCAGTGGGACCGTCTCGTCGGCGGCTATCTCTCCGCTCGCGAGACGCTCGCCGCACTGGTCGTCATCATGGATGCGCGGCGCCCATTCACGGAGCATGACGCACGCATGCTCGACTGGGCACAGCCTCTCGGCCGTCCGGTGCTTGTCCTGTTGTCGAAAGCCGACAAGCTCGGCAAGCGCGAGCGCAGCGTGACGCTCGCGCAGGCGCGCGATGCGCTGGCCGCGCGTGGCCTGCGCGGGGAGGTGCGCCTGTTTTCCAGCGTGACACGCGAGAGCGTCGACGAAGTGCGCGCTTTGATCGTGGGCTGGGCGGATGCCTGGAACGCGGAGCACAGGCATAAAAAAACCCCCGGTAAAGGGGAATAAACCGGGGGTCGAAACGCCTTAATGGGGATTAAGGCACCCGCTCAGGGAGGTAAAGCGGGAGACGATCTGCATCGCCTGACGGTAAGATTCTCATTCAAGCGGAAAGTTCCGCGACGAAATAACGCAGGAAAATCAAGCAGTCGCATATGTCCCCGATCGTCAAGAGGGGATATGGCGCACCACTTTCGAGGCAGTGGCCATGAACATTTACGGCAGTTTTCCGGCGGTTCGCATGCGCCGCATGCGGCGCGACGAGTTTTCGCGCCGCCTGATGCGCGAGACCGTGCTCAGCGCGAACGACCTCATCTATCCCGTGTTCGTGCTCGACGGTGCGCGCCGCACCCAGAAGGTTGCCTCGATGCCCGGCGTCGAGCGTATGAGCGTCGACAAGCTGCTGCCGGTCGCCGAGCAATGCGTGAAATTCGGCGTGCCGGTGATGGCGCTGTTCCCGGTGATCGACCAGCGTCTTAAAAGCCTCGATGGGCGCGAAGCCTACAACCCGAAAGGCCTCGTGCCGCGCGCGGTCAGCGCGATCAAGAAGCGCTTTCCCGAGCTCGGCATCATGACCGACGTCGCGCTCGACCCCTATACCTCGCATGGCCAGGACGGCGTGATCGACAAGACCGGCTACATCATCAACGACGTCACTCTCGACATCCTGGTCAAGCAGGCGCTCGCGCAGGCCGCCGCCGGCGTCGACATCGTCGCGCCCTCGGACATGATGGACGGCCGCATCGGGCGCATCCGGCAGGCGCTCGAGAAAGCGGGCCACATTCACACCAAGATCATGGCGTACTCCGCGAAATACGCATCCGGCTTCTACGGTCCCTTCCGCGACGCCGTCGGCTCGGCGTCGAATCTCGGCAAGGGAGACAAGAAGACCTACCAGATGGATCCGGCGAACAGCGACGAAGCGCTGTGGGAGGCGGGTCTCGACCTCGCCGAGGGCGCCGACATGGTCATGGTGAAGCCGGGCATGCCCTACCTCGACATCCTGCGCCGCGTGAAGGACGAGTTCAAAGCGCCCACTTACGTCTATCAGGTGAGCGGCGAATATTCGATGCTGCGCGGCGCCGTCGATCGCGGCTGGCTCGGGGAAAGCGTCATCCTGGAAGCGTTGCTCGGCATGAAGCGCGCGGGCGCGGACGGAATCTTGACTTACTTCGCGCTGGAGACGGCGAAGGCGTTGAAGAAGCAGAAGTAGGACTCCGATGAGCTCGGCACGTCTGTCACGTGCTCCGAGTTCATTGGGTTTCCATATGTCTCGTGCATCTGATCACTTGCCGGATGATTCTCCCGGCAAGTGATCAGATGCACGAGATCCTTTAAAACCCTCGAACCGCGTCGCGTCTTCCCTGCGCGACGCGCACTCGGCCCTAGCCAAACACCAGCGTCACCCCGCAGGCCTCGTGCGCGTTGACCGCGTACGAGCCGTCCTGCAGCGCAACCGGCGCAAAGCCGCCCCTGCTCAGCGTGTCCGCCGCGGCGGCACGGTCGGCGACGCGGATGAACAGCGCCGCGACGAACGGGCGTGCGCGTGCCGGCAGCTCGGCCCCCGTTAGTCGCCGGCCGAGCTTGCCGCGCGCGGCGAGCGCGATTGGGGCGCTTCCGGTGTCGACGCGTAACCCTTCGGCGATCGGCGCCGGGCGCGTGCCGAAAATCTGCGCGTAGCGCGGCGCGGCGCGCGCAGGGTCCTCGACGACCACGGCCACGCCGGCGAGACCGGTCGCGCCGAGCGCGTGACGCTGGTACTCCGGGCGCCATACGACGTCGCGCGTGAAATGCTGACAGAGAAACGTCCGGCAACCCGGGGTCTGGTCGACCGGCAGCTGGACGATGCGGAATGCCGCATCACGCGCGCCGCCGGGAAGCTCGACCGGGCGCGCGAAGTCGAGCGGTGCTTCGGCTTCGACGCCATTTGCGCGCAGCGCCGCGTACGCCGCGTTGGCGTCATCCGTCGCGAGCGCAATCGCCGCCAGTCCATCGCCCTTGGCGAGGAAGTCGTTGTAATACTGCATCGCCGGATGCGCAGGCGGCGGCGCGAGCAGCTCGAAGTAGTCGCGCTCGAACATCACGCAATGGTTCTGCGAGCCCAGCGTGTGAACGCCGCGCGGGGTCAGCGTGAATCCGAGGCGCTCGAAGACCGCCCGCGCGCGATCGAGATCGCGCACGGCGATGACCACATGGTCGATGCCCGAGATTGGAGCGCGCATCGGGCGCCTCAGGGCGCGCTGGCCTGCGCGAGCGTCTTCAGGAAGCGGTCACTGTCCTGGTAGCCGACGACGCGGAGCCCCTTGATCTCGCGCCCCTGCGCGTCGAAGAAGATGATCCCGGGCGGGCCGTAGAGGGAAAAGCGCTTGAGCAGCAGCTTGTGCTGCTCCGTGTTGTCGGTCACGTCCGCGCGCAGCAGCAGCATCCGGTCCATGACGCCGCGCACGCGCGGATCGCTGAACGTGAACGCCTCCATCTCCTTGCAGGACACGCACCAATCGGCATAGAAATCGAGCATCACCGGCCGTCCTGCGCCGCGCAGGCGTTCTTCCAGCTCGGGGAGCGAGTCGACGCGGACCCAGTTCGCCGGCGCGGCCACGGCCGCGCTCTCGCCGGTCAGGCCTGCCAGCGGCTTGAGCGGGTTGCGCGCCCCCGAAAGCACGCCCACCAGCATCGCAATCCCCGCGACCAGCGCGAGCATGCCCACGCCTTTCCACAGCCGCGCCCACCCCGTCGCGCTAGGCGGAAGCGGGTCGACCGCGCGCAGGAACATTGCGCTGCCGACGAGCAGCGCGGCCCAGGCCAGCATCTGGATCGCAACCGGCAGGATCGGCGACACGATCCACACCGCCACGCCCAGAAGCAGCACGCCGAAGAACTTCTTGACGCCTTCCATCCAGGCGCCGGACTTCGGCAGCAGGGCACCCTCGGAAACGCCAACCGCGATCAACGGGATGCCCATTCCGAGCGCCATCGCGAAGAGCGCGGCGCCGCCCAGCGCCACGTCCTTGGTCTGTGAGATGTAGAGCAGCGCGCCGGCGAGCGGCGCGGCGACGCAGGGGCTGACAATGATCGCGGAAAACACGCCCATCGCCGCAACCGACGCGATCTTGCCGCCCTTCAGGCGCTGGTGAGCCGAATGCAGGCGATGATGCAGGAAGCCCGGCAGCTGCAGGTCGTAAAAGCCGAACATGGAAAGCGCGAGCCAGACGAAGACCAGCGCGAACAAGCCGAGCACCCAGGCGTTTTGCAGCGCGGCCGCGAGCAGCGTGCCCGAGTACGCCGCGGCCACGCCCGCGACCGCGTAGGTCACCGCCATGCCGAGCACATACGACAGGGATAAAAGAAACGCCCGCGCCTTATTCAGGCTGCGGCCCTCGCCCGCGATGATCCCGGAAAGGATCGGCACCATCGGCAGCACACAGGGCGTGAACGCAAGCAGCAGGCCGAAGCCGAGAAAACTCGCGAGCACGAAGAACAGGTTCCCCTCGAACAGCTTCGCGATGTCCAGGTCGCTCGCGAAGATCGAAAAGGTCGCCTTCGGTTCGACCGCGCGCGGCGCCTCGCTCAGCACCGTCGTGCCGCCCGAGTCGCCGCCTCCCGTCGCCGAGAGCGCGGCGAGCTGCAGGGTCGCGCTCGAGTCCATCGGGACGTAGCACACGCCACTGTCCGCGCAGCCCTGCGAGGTCACCTTGAGGTTGACGCTTTGCGCGGCCGGATTGCTGCGCTCGAGCGGCAGCTGGACGCTCACCGTCTTGCGGTAGGTCTCGACCTCCCCGAAGAATTCGTCCTTCTTGCGGATCCCTGGCGGAAAGCGCGCCGCCCCCAGCGTGACACCGTCCGCACCCTCGAGGGCAAAGCGGAACTTGTCGCGATACATGTAATAGCCGTCGGCGATCGCAAATTGAACTTCAAGCGTGCGCGCGTCGAGCGCGCGCGCCTCGAACGCAAACGCCTTCTCGGGTTCGAGCAGCTCGTCGCTCTGCCCGAACAGCTTCAGCTGCGCCGCCGCGGGCAGCGCAAGCAGCACGAGCAAGAGAACGGCGAAGCGCAGCGTCTGCTTCATGCGGCAGTCTCCTCGGACACCCATTCCAGGTACGCGGGAAGACCGCGTTCGATCGGCAGCGCCACGATCTCGGGCAACTCATACGGGTGGTTCGCGCGAATTGCCGCCTCGAGCGCCGGATAACGCGCGACGGTCGTCTTGATCAGCACTGGTATCTCTTCGTCGTTCTGAAGCGCGCCCTTCCAGCGATAGACCGAGCGGCAAGGCGCCAGGACGTTGACGCAGGCGGCGAGGCCTTGCGAAACCAGAACGTTGGCGAGCTTCTCAGCCGCGGGCCGGTCTGGAAGGTTGGTCAGTACGAGCAACACGCTCATCACGCGGACTCCGTCAACCGCGGCACGCCGTCGAACACGGTCGGATAGCGAAGCGTCACCTTCAGCACGTCCTTCAACCGGCGGTTCACCAGGCGGCGCGATTCCCCCATGAAACTCAGGGTTGCGGGCGGGATTTTACCCTCGGCCTCGCTGCGGGCGATGCGCGGAGGCGGCGGGAGTCCGGCACGCTCCGCAAGGAAATCGAACCATTCGCCCATCTTCAGCGCAGAATCGTCGCTCGCGTTGTACACGCCAGCTGGCGCGTCGTCCTCGAGCGCGCGCAGGGCACAAGCGGCAAGGTCGTCCGCGTGAATGTGGTTCGTGTAGACGTCGTCCTCGGCGCGCAGCACCGGGGTGCGCGCACGCAGGCGGGCGAGCGGAAGGCGATCCAGCGCATAGATTCCGGGCGCGCGCAGGATCACGAGAGTCAACCCATGGGCGCCGCACCAGGCTGTAAGGCGGTGCTCCGCATCCACCCGGCGCTTGGCGCGCGCGGTCTGCGGGTTGGGCATGCGCGTTTCATCGACCCACGCGCCGCCGCAGTCGCCGTATACGCCGCTCGTGCTGATGTAGACCAGGCGCGTTGGTAGAATTCGCCCCTTTGCGATCGCCGCGAGCAGGTTCGCGGTCCGTGGATCGCTCTCGCCATCGGCCGGCGGCGGCGCACAGTGCAGTACGCAGTCCGCCCAGCCCTGCGCAGCCGCGAGCGTCTCGGGCCGATCGAGGTCCGCGCCGACCCGCCGCGAGAGGGTGCGAAGATCCACGCCCGCGGGCAGCCCGGAAGCGAGGCGGCGCGCGACGTCACCAAAGCCGGCGATCAGCAGGCGTTTCATCCCGACGATTCTACGATCATGCACACCGTCACTCTCCAGCCGAGTGGTCACCAGTTCACCGTCGAGGACGGCGAGTCGATTCTTACAGCCGCGCTGCGCCAAGGCTTCGTACTGCCCTACAGCTGCCGCAACGGCGCCTGCGGTACCTGCAAGGGGGCGGTGCTCGAGGGCAAGGTCGACTACGGCGAATATCAGCTGAAGGCCTTGCCGGCCGCCGATAAGGCCGCAGGCAAGGCGCTTTTCTGCCAGGCGAAGCCGCTCGGCGACGTGACGATCGAAGCCCGCACGGTCGGCGCGGCCAAGGACATCCCCGTCAAGACGCTGCCCTGCCGCGTGCAGAAGATGGAGCGCCTGAGCGACGACGCGATGGCGCTGTATCTCAAGCTTCCCGCCAACGAGCGCCTCCAGTTCCTCCCCGGCCAGTACCTCGAATTCCTGTTGCGCGACGGCTCACGGCGCAGCTTCTCGATGGCCAACGCGCCGCACGAGGACGCCCTGCTCGAGCTGCATGTCCGCCACGTGCCGGGCGGACAGTTCACCGATCATGTGTTCGGCAAAATGAAAGAGCGCGACATCCTGCGCTTCGAGGGACCGCTGGGCACGTTCTTCCTGCGCGAGGACTCGGACAAGCCGATCGTCTTCGTCGCCTCGGGGACCGGCTTCGCACCCATCAAGTCGATCCTCGCGACCGCGTTCGCCAAGGGCAGCACCCGCTCGATGGTGCTGTACTGGGGTGGGCGGCGCCCGAAAGATCTGTACATGAACGCGCTCGCGCAAAGCTGGGCTGAGGCGCACGAAAACTTCCGCTACGTGCCGGTGATCTCGGATGCGCTACCGGAGGACGAATGGCACGGTCGAACAGGCTTCGTGCACCGTGCGGTGATGGAGGACTTTTCCGACCTTTCGGGACATCAGGTCTATGCCTGCGGCGTCCCGGTAATGGTCGATTCCGCGCACAGGGATTTCGTCGAACACTGCGGCTTGCCTGAAGAGGAGTTCTTCGCTGACAGCTTCACGACGCAGGCGGACCTCCACGCCGGGACTGCGCGCTAGAGCCTCGGCTTTACTGCTGGCGGTGCGGCGCGCAGACTGTTGCGCGCCTTCGGCTTGAGCAACAAGAACCATGCGCTGCGCCGCCTGCGACCACGACAATCCGCAAAGCGCACGCTATTGCGCGCAGTGCGGCGCGCAGCTTGCGAGGACCTGCCCCGCCTGCGGCGTCTCGGTCGGCGCCGCGCAGCGCTTCTGCGCCGGCTGCGGTGTGCGGCTCGAAGCAGCCGTCGCGCGCGCATCGGCAGAGGATGCGGAGCGCCGCCAGGCGACGGTGGTCTTCTCCGACCTGTCGGGTTACACCGCCCTAAACGAGGCGCTCGACCCGGAAGAGGTCGAGAGCATCATGCAGCGCGTAAAGGACGCGGCAACCCGGGTCGTCGAGGCGCATGGCGGCACGGTCAACCAGTTCGTGGGCGACGAAATTATGGCGCTGTTCGGCATCCCTGTCGCGCGCCGGGACGATGCGGTGCGTGCCGTGCGCGCTGCGCTTGCGCTGCACGCGTCGATCAACGAGATCGCGACTGAAGTCGCACCGCGCATCGGCCGGACATTGACGATGCACAGCGGCATCGACACCGGCCTGGTTGTCGCGCGGCGCACCGAATCGCACGCCGGGCGCTACACGTTGACCGGCGACACCGTAAATACCGCTGCGCGCCTGCTCAAGCTCGCCGCCGCCGACGAGGTCGTCGTCAGTGCGGACACTGCGCGCCTGGTCGGCGATGCCTTCGACACCGCGGCGCGTGCTCCGGTGGAGGTGCGCGGCAAGGCGCGACCGCTCGCGGCGTTCCGCGTCGTCGGAGCGCGCGCAGCCGCCGCGCGGCGCGCGATCATCGGCCGGGAGGACGAGATCGATCAGATGATGCGCGCGGCGCGCGGCTGTCTCGAGCGCCGCCGGGCGCGCATGATCGTGCTGCGCGGTGAACCGGGCATCGGAAAGTCGCGCCTGCTTCAAGAACTCACCGAGCAGTGCGCAGCGCTCGGTTACGCGAACGCGACGGCGAGCGTGCTCGATTTCGGGCCGGCGCGCGGACGCGCCGCCCTGCGCACGCTCGTCGAATCGATGCTCGGGATACCCGCCGGTTCGGACGCCGCTCTGCGTGCGGCCACGCTGCGCCGTGCCATCGACGACGGGACGCTTGGCGAGCAGCTCGAGCCGTTCGCCCTCGAGCTGCTCGACCTGCCTCTGCCGCCGGAGCTGCACGGCGTGTACGCTGCGATGGACGCCGCCACACGTGCTCAGGGCGAGTCCAACGCGCTGGCCGCGCTCGTCGCCGCGGCAGTGCGCCGCGCGCCGCAGCTCGTCGCGATCGAAGACGTTCACTGGATGGAAGGCGCCGAGTTCGAGCGCTTCGCCGCGCTCGTCGGCGCAAGCGGCGCGATGCCCGTGCTGTATGCCTGCACCACGCGCGTCGAAGGCGACCCGTTCAACGCGGCGCGGCGCGGCCTACTCGGCGGCGTGCCGAGCCTGACGATCGATCTCGGCCCACTCGAGCGCGAGGCCGCGGAACGTCTGGTGCGCGAGTTTCGGGTGGTCGCGCCTGAACTCGCCGCGACCTGCGTCGAGCGTGCCGCCGGCAACCCGCTGTTCCTCGAGCAGCTGCTTCTAAACGTGGGCGAGACGGTCGATACAACGGTGCCTGGTTCGATCCAGGCGCTCGTGCTCGCGCGGCTCGACCGGCTCGCAGCCGAGGATCGCACCGCGCTACAGGCCGCGTCGGTGCTCGGCCTGCAGTTCGACTTGGAAGCGCTGCGCGCCTTGATCGAACAACCCGGCTACGAGCCGCGCGCGCTGACCGAACATGCACTGCTGCATCCGGCGGGCAGCGGGTTTCGCTTTTCGCACGCCCTCATCCGCGATGGCGCCTATGCCTCGCTGCTCAAGTCGCGGCGACGCACGCTGCACACGCGCGCCGCCGAATGGTTCGCTGACCGCGACCCCGGCATGCGCGCCGAACATCTCGAGACCGCCGAGAGCGCCGGGGCGCCGGCCGCGTACCTGGAAGCCGCGCGCGCCGACGCGCAGCGCTTCCGCTTTGATCCGGCGCTTGCCCACATCGAACGCGCCCTCGCGCTGGAGGCCGGCGCCGATGTGCGGCACGCGCTGCTCTGCCTCAAAGGCGAGATCCTGGTCGACAACGGCCGCGCGTCCGAGGCGCGTCCCGCGTACGACGCGGCACTCGCCGCGGCACAGGACGCATCACAGCGCTGCGATGCGCTGCTCGGCCTCGCGGCGGTCATGCGTCAGACCGACGAGCTGCGCCCCGCGCTTGAGGTGCTCGCGCAGGCCGAGCCGCTCGCGGAATCCGCGCGGCTCGACGGGCTGCGCTCGCGCATCCACCATCTGCGCGGCAATCTGTATTTTCCGCTCGGCGAAATCGAGGCTTGCGAGCGCGAACATCGGCTCGCACTCGACTGGGCGCGCCGCTGCGATTCTACGACCGACGAGGCCGCGGCGCTCGGTGGCCTTGGCGACGCGTTGTTCCTACGCGGACGGCTCTACTCGGCGCGCGAAAGCTTCGAGCGCAGCGTCGCGCTGAGCCGTGCAACCGGTCTCGGGCGCGCCGGCGTGGTCAACGCGCCCATGATTTCCGCCTGCTCCATGTTTCTCGGAGACGTGGACCGCACGATCACGGAATCGGAGGATGCACTGCGACTGGCCGAGCGATGCGGTCTGCGGCGCGCCCAGATTGTTTGTCTGCATTCGCTTGGATTCGCTCGCGTCTGGTATCTCGAGGACTTCGCCGAAGGCGCGGTTTATCTCGAGCGTGCGCTCGCGCTGAGCCGAACAATTGGCGCACGGCGCTTCGAAGCCGAAACGCTCGGCATGCTTGCGCACTTGCGCCTGTGCTTCGGCGCGCGCGGCGAGGCGCTGGCCCTCGCGCGCGAGGGGCTCGCGATCGCTCGGGAAACGGGCATGCGTTACATGGGGCCGTTGCTGCTCGTTCAGGTCGCGGTGACGACCGACGACGAAGCCGAGCGCAACGCGGCACTCGTCGAGAGCGAAGCGCTCCTCGCCGAAGGATGCGTGTCGCACAACCACTTCTGGTTTTATGCACAGGCGATTGACATCGCCCTGGATCGCAAGGACTGGAGCGAGGCCGAGCGGCTCGCCACCAAATTCGAGCGCTACACGGAGGGCGAGCGCCCGCGATCGAGCGAAGTGGTCATCCGCCG
>JAJDNJ010000143.1 GCA_022340705.1 Betaproteobacteria bacterium | reverse complement strand
GCGGGCGCCGGCCTGTCGATGATCGCTTCGCTTGCGTTGCATGGTGCGACGGGTGCGCGCGTCGAACCCTTTGTCGCGCTCGGCCTGATGATGGGCTTTGGCGAGGCTTTTCTCACCGGCATGCTGGTGACGATCCTGGTCGTCTACCGCAGCGACTGGGTTGCGACGTTCGACGACGCGCGCTGGCTCGCGCCGCGCGCATGAAGCGCTATGTCGTCGGCGGCGCAGTGCGCGACGCGCTGCTCGGCTTGCCGGTCGCCGATCGCGACTGGGTCGTCATCGGCGCAACGCCGCAGGAGATGACCGACGCCGGATTTCGCCCGGTCGGTAAGGATTTTCCGGTCTTTCTGCATCCCGAGACGCATGAGGAGCACGCGCTTGCGCGCACCGAGCGCAAAAGCGGACGCGGCTACAAGGGCTTCACGGTATACGCCTCGCCCGAGGTCACGCTGGAGGAGGACCTCCGGCGGCGCGACCTGACGATCAACGCGATGGCACAGGACGAAGCGGGCCGGCTGATCGATCCCTTCGGCGGCGAGCGGGATCTGCGCGCCGGCGTGCTGCGCCACGTAAGCGAGGCCTTCGCCGAGGATCCGTTGCGGGTACTGCGCGTGGCGCGCTTCTCCGCGCGGTTCGGTTTCCGCATCGCCGACGAGACGCTCGCGCTGATGCGCCGGCTGGTCCACCAGGGCGAGATGCAGGCGCTCGTTGCCGAACGGGTCTGGCAGGAGCTCGCGCGTGGCCTTGCCGAGCCGCAGCCGGAACGGATGTTCGACGCGCTCGTCGTTTGCGGCGCGCAGCACCAGATCCTGCCCGAACTGGATCGCGTGTTCGCCGACGCCGCCACGCGCGCGGCGCTGAACCGGGCGCTTCGGCAGGCGGCCGGCGCGGGCGCAAGCCTCGCGGAACGCTTCGCGCTGCTCGCGCATGTGCTCGGCGCGCGCTGCGAAACCGAGATTTCGGCATTGTGCGCGCGGTTGCGTATTCCGAACGAGGTCGAGGACCTTTCGATCGCGGTCTGCCGCTGCGGGGCGGGTCTGCGTTCGGCCGACAGCGATTCGCCCGCTGCGCTGCTCGGTACGCTGAGATGCGTGGACGCCTTCCGTCGGCCAGAGCGGCTCGCCGCGCTGCTCCGGACACTGGCCTATGTCGAGCCGGGCGAAGCGTCGGCGCACGCTGCGCGTCGCCTGACAGGGGCGTTCGACGCCGCGCGCAGCGTGGATGCCGGGGCGATCGCGGCGGCCTCGCCACCGACGGAGATCGCGGCGCGGATCGACGCGGCGCGTGAACGGGCGATCGCCGCGGCGAATCCGTAGCCAACCCCCGCCCGCGGGGCATTCCAAAACGCTACACTCGCGCGCTTTGGCACAGTCACCGGGAGGAAAGCAATGATCGACCTGTACACCTGGGGCACATCGAACGGCCGCAAGGCGTCCATCATGCTCGAGGAGTGCGGCCTGCCGTACCGCGTGCACCCAATCGACATCGGCAAGGGCGACCAGTTCAAGCCGGAGTTCGTCGCGATCAATCCGAACAGCAAGATTCCCGCAATCGTCGATTCCGACGGCCCCGATGGTGGACCGTTTACGCTGTTCGAATCGGGGGCGATTCTCGTCTACCTCGCCGGCAAGACCGGCAAATTTCTTCCCGCGTCGGTGAGCGGGAAGTACATCGCACTGCAGTGGCTGATGTTCCAGATGGGCGGCGTCGGGCCGATCTTCGGCCAAGTGCACCATTTCCTGCGCGCCGCGAAGGAGAAAGTGCCCTATGCGATCGAGCGCTTTTCCAAGGAGAACCGGCGGCTGTACGGCGTGCTCGACACGCGCCTCGGCAAAGCGCCGTTCCTCGCCGAAGAATATTCGATCGCGGACATTGCGACCTACCCCTGGGTTCTACGGCACGAGTGGCAGCAGGTCGATCTCGCCGAGTATCCCAACGTCAAGCGCTGGTTCGACACGCTCAGTGCACGGCCGGCGGTGCAGCGCGGGATTCGCGTGCCGTCTTGAGCGGCGTCGAAGTCGAACGCCGCGTCGTCGACGGCGCGGTCGCGTTGGAGCTGCTCGCCTGCGGGACGGGCGGCGCGCGGGCGCCGTTGCTCTGCCTGCACGGTGCCTACGTCGGCGCGTGGTGCTGGGCGGAGCACTGGTTGCCATGGTTCGCGGCGCAGGGCCACCCGGCCTACGCGCTATCGCTGCGCGCGCACGGGCGAAGCGGCGGCCGCGAGCGCCTGAACGACTTCGGGCTTGCGGATTATGCGGAGGACCTGCTTGCGGCAATCGAGCAGATCGGTCGCGCGCCGATCCTCATCGGTCACTCGATGGGCGCGCTGGTCGCGCAAAAGGCGCTCGAGCGCGGCATCGACTGCCCTGCCTGTGTTCTTCTGTGTCCCGTGCCGCCTTTCGGGGTGCTGCCGGCCACGTTCTCGCTCGCGATGTTGCGGCCTGCGCTCTTCGCCCAAATCCAGGCGATGGCTGCCGGGCATCACGTTTCTCTCGACGCGCTGCAGCAGGCGATGTTCAGCGGCCCGCTCGAAGCCGATCGTCTGCAGCGCATCTACGCGCGCATGCAACCCGAGTCGAGCCGCGCGCTGCTTGACATGAGCGGCTGGGGCCTTCCGCAGCCCTGGCGCACACGGCGCATTCCGACGCTGGTGCTCGGCGCGGAACGCGATGTCCTGATTCCGGCTGCGCTCGCCGAGTCGAGCGCGCGCATGCTGGGCGCGGAATACCGTGTGCTCGACGGATTGGGGCACGCGGTGATGCTCGAAACCGGATGGCTCGCGGCGGCAAGCGCCGTGCGCGACTGGCTCGGCGTGGCCGTAGGACGGACGGCGGAAGGCGCCTAGGCCCGGCGCCTACTTGCGCGCGTGGCGCGCAAGAAATGCGTTGATCTCGTCGATGCGCAACTGCGGCTCGCCCGCTACGGGTTTCGAGCCGACCACGCGATTCATCCACGCCATGTTGCGCTCCATGCGCGCGACGACCGCCGGCCATTGCGCAGCGGTGTAGCGTCGCGGATCGGGCAGCACGTGGCACTGCTTGCAGGCCAAGCGGAACGGCTCGCCTTCCGGCAGGAAAGCCTCGGGAACAACCTTGGGGTCGAGCGGCGTCTGTGCGTAACGCTGCAAATACGCGACGAGCTGCGCGACCTCGGCGTCATCCGGCGCCTCGACACCGGCCATCAGATCGGCCATCAGCCGGCCCATGTTCCCGTGCCCGCGCATGCGCTCGACCATGCGCTTCACGACCTTCGGCCATTTCGCCGCCTCGTGCATCGCCGGATTCGGCAGGTTGTGGCACTGCACGCAGTAGCGCAGCGTCAGGCGCGCCCCGACCGATTTCGGCGCCGGTAGCTGCGCGGAGTCGAAGCCCGGCGGAAGAATGCGCTCGAGCATCGGCCCATAGGGACTTTCGGCCCAGCGGCTCTTTGCCCGTGCCAGCAGCGCGTCGGCCTGCGGCCCATCGGCAAGCACCGTCTGCGGCGCGACGAGCGCCGCCAAAAGCAGCCGCAGCACGAGGCGGAACATGCTCAAAGCGTATGCGTGCGGTCTCCGGAGGTAAAGCCGAGCAGTGGCTCGCCGATGCCGCGCCCGAGCGCGATCACCTTGAAAAGCTCACCCATCTCGGCGGGCGAGAGCAGCATCTGGGCCTGTGCCGCGAGCGGTGCATAGCGCCCCACGTCGGTCGCGTCCACCTCGGCCAGCAGATCGGTGATGCCGCAGTTGACGAGAAACCGCGCCTGGTTCGCGTAGCCGAGTACGTCGAGCCCGCCATCGGCCGCTGCCTGTGCGAGCGCGCTGAAGTCGACGTGTGTCGTGATGTCCTGCAGCCCGGGAAGAAAAAACGGATCGCCATGCGCGCGGTGCCGGTAGTGACACATCAGCGTTCCCATGCTGCGTTGCGGGTGGTAGTACTCGCGCGCCGGAAAACCGTAGTCGACGACGAGAACGACGCCGCGCTCGAGGCGCTCCGCGAGCGTCCGGAGCCATGCGCGCGCCGCAAGATTAATCTCGCTCTCGTAGCGTTCTGCCGACGCCACCGGCAGAGTCTGCGCGGCGGCGAGTACCTCGCCCGTCGCCGGCCGCTCGCACCAGGCGAGCTGTCCGGCGTTGAGGCATACGCCGCGCTCGAGGATGCCCTGCGGCGTCCAGGCGAGCGCATGTACGGGCATTGCGTCGAGCACTTCATTGGCGATGACGACTCCGCGAAAGCGCTCCGGCAACGCATCGATCCAGCGCGGGCCCTTGCCCAGACGCTGGCGCTGGCGCGCGCTGAGCTCGGCGCTCGGCTCGAGGATCAGGTACTCGGGCACCGCACCCAGCGCGCCGAGCGCGTCGCGCAGCGCGCTCGCAAGCGCCCCGCTGCCCGCGCCGAACTCGAGCACTGCGTCGCCGGGCGCGAGCAGCCCGGCAACCTGGCGCGCGAGCGTGCGTGCAAACAGGCTGCCGAGCTCCGGAGCGGTCACGAAATCGCCGGCGGCGCCGAATTTCGCGCTCCCGCTCGCGTAGTAGCCGAGTCCGGGTGCATGCAGGGCGAGCGCCATGTAGCGCGCAAAGCTGATCCAGTTGCCGCGACTCTCGAGCTCGCACGCGATGCGCGAGCACAGGGCCGCGCTCGCCGCGCGTGCGTCCGCGTCGGGCTCGGGAAGGCGATCGACCGGCATGGCGCGGCATGGTGACCCGGGTCGGTAAAATCCGCAATTCCATGGAGCAATCTCTGCAGGGCAGGGTGGTGCTGGTGACGGGCGCGGGGCGGCGCGTCGGGGCGGCCATCGCGCGTCGCCTGCATGCCGCCGGCATGCAGGTGCTGCTGCACTACCGTCACTCGGCGCAGGATGCCGTCGCGCTGGAGCGCGCGCTGAACGCGGTTCGGGCGGAAAGCGCGGCCAGCGTGCGCGCCGAGTTGCTCGAAGCCGATGCGCCGCGCGCGCTGGTCGACGCGACGCTGGCGCGTTTTGCGCGGCTCGACCTGCTGGTCAACAACGCCTCGACCTTTTATCCGACGCGATTCGGCGAAATCGAAGCGCGTCACTGGGACGAGCTCGTCACCAGCAACCTGCGCGCGCCGCTCTTTCTCGCGCAATGCGCCGCGCCGCAGCTGGCGAAGTCCCGCGGCGCGATCGTCAATATCACCGATATCCACGCCGAGCGCCCGCTGAAGGATTACGTCGTATACACGATTGCCAAGGCGGGCCTGGCGGCACTGACCAAATCCCTCGCGCTCGAGCTGGGTCCGGAGGTGCGCGTAAATGCGGTGGCGCCGGGCGCGATCGCCTGGCCCGAGGACGATCAGTTTCCGACCGCCGAGCGCAAGCGCATCGTATCGACCACGCCGCTCGGGCGGATCGGCGCGCCAGAGGATATTGCGCGCGTCGTCGAATTTCTCGCGCGTGCCTCCTTCGTCACCGGACAGACCGTCGCGGTCGACGGCGGGCGCTCGGTATTCCTGTAGATTGACCGGCGGAATGCGCACACGCATGCAGATGGTTCGCCGACCCGAATCGCGTAAGCAGGCCTATGAAGCGAACAAGCTCGCCAAGCGCCTGCGCCGCCAGGTGGGCCAGGCGATCGCCGATTTCAAGCTGATCGAGGCGGGCGACCGGGTCATGGTCTGCCTGTCCGGCGGCAAAGACAGCCACGGTCTGCTCGATGTTCTTCTAGCGCTGCGCGCCAAGGCGCCGGTGCCCTTCGATCTGATTGCCGTCAACCTCGATCAGAAGCAGCCGGGCTTCCCCACGCAGGTGCTGCCCGAGTACCTCGCGCGGCGCGGCGTCGCCTACCGCATCGTCGAGCAGGATACCTACTCGGTGGTGAAACGCGTGGTGCCGCAGGGCAAGACGATGTGCGCGCTGTGCTCGCGCATGCGACGAGGCGTGCTTTATCGCGTCGCGGGCGAGCTCGGCGCCACGAAGATCGCGCTCGGGCACCATCGCGACGACATTCTTGCGACCTTCTTTCTGAACCTGTTCTACGGCGGCAAGCTCAAGGCGATGCCGGCGAAGCTCGTGTCGGACGACCGTCGTCATGTCGTGATCCGCCCGCTCGCCTACGTGCGCGAGGACGATCTCGCGGCTTACGCCGAGCAGCGACACTTTCCGATCATTCCCTGCAGCCTGTGCGGATCGCAGAACACTCTGCAGCGCCAGGTAGTGCGCGCCATGCTGCGCGAGTGGGAAAAGCGCCATCCCGGCCGCATCGAGTCGATCCTGCGCGCGCTGTCCGACGTGCGGCTTTCGCATCTCATGGACCGCAACCTGTTCGACTTCGCGGGTCTGGGTTCGAACGTCGACACGCCGGCGCAGGGAAGTGGCGGACCTGCGATCGACCCGGAGATGCTCGGCGCGCCGCTGTTTGCCGAAGATTGATACGGACTTCCGCGGCAATCCTGCTGCGCTACGGCGCGACCGCGGTGCGCGCGACGAAGGACTCGTCGATGTCGACGCCCAGCCCCGGTGCCTCGGGTGCCGCAATTCCGCCGTCGACGATCGGGAACTTGGAGCGTGCGAGCTCGTGCAGCATTGCGTTCTCACCCAGCGAATATTCGAGGATGAAGGCCGCGGGCGACGCGATGCACACCTGCAGGCCGGCGGCAAACATGATCGCACCGCCCCAGAGATGCGGTGCGAGTCGCGCCTGGTGGGCGGCGGCGAGCGCCGCGATGCGCGCGGTCTCGGTGATGCCACCACAGATCGCGGGATCCGGTTGCAGCACGTCGGCGGCCCGGGCGACGAGCACATCGCGGAAGTCGAACCGCGTGAACAGGCTCTCGCCGCAGGCGATCGGGATGTCGGTCGCCGCGCGCACTTCCGCCTGTCCGGGCAGGTCGTCCGCGGCCACCGGCTCCTCGAACCAGGCGAGATCGGCGTCCTCGACCAGGCGGCAGAATCGTCGCGCGTCGCGGGCGTGATAGGTGCCGTGGGCGTCGGCCATCAGGCCGATCGAAGGCCCGAGCGCGCGCCGCGCAGCGTTGACCCGCGCTGCCGAGACCTGTACCACGCCATCCATCACGCCGACGCGCATCTTGACCGATTGAAAACCATGCGCGACGTAGCTTTTCAGCTGTGCGCCGATCGCATCCTCGGCGGCCCATCCTCCCGAGGCGTAGGCGGGCAGCCAATCGTGGGTCCGGCCGCCGAGCAGGCGCCAGACCGGGGCGCCGAGCGACTTCCCTAGGATGTCCCACAACGCGATGTCGATTCCGCTCAGCCCCGAGATGGTGAGCCCGCGCCGCGCAAGATCAGGAAACACGTGCCCGGCGGACAGCGCATAATGCGCGCGCACCCGGTTGTACAGTTCTTCCCAGATCCGCGCCGGATCACGCGGGTCGCGGCCGATGAGCAGCGGCGCGATTTCGTCCCGGATGATGCCCACCAGAGCTCGATAGACACCGGTTCCGCCGACCGCGGCCTTGGCTTCGCCCCAGCCGACGGTTCCGTTGTCGGTCTCGACGCGCACGATCGCGGTGTCGAAGGAGGCATGGCGTCCAAAGTCGCTGACATGCTGCCTGTCGTGGGCAATCGGTGAATGCAGCCAGCGGGCATCGACGGATTTGATCTGCATGGATTTCCCTCCCGTGCCTCCCGCACAGTCCGGGGATGCACCCGTTTCAATTCTATTGCGCGGCCTGCGGCGATAATCGCGCATTTCATTGAACTGGAAGCAGCGCTTGGAACGACGCCCTCGAAATCGTCTCGCGCTCGTGGCTGCGGGTCTCGCGCTCGCCTGGGCACTCGCAGGCTGCGCCGAGCTGACCGAATTGCTCGGACCCGATACGCGCGAGCACGAGCCCGATGTCGTCTACGATCCCACGCCGTCGAGAGTTGTCGACGCGATGCTCGACCTCGCGCAAATCAAGCCGGAAGATGTGCTCTACGACCTCGGCTCCGGCGACGGGCGTATCGTGATTGCCGCGGCGAAGCGATACGGCGTTCACGCGGTCGGGATCGAGGTTGATCCCGAATTGATCAAGCGCGCGCAGGAGAATGCGCGGCGCGCCGGTGTCGAGACGCTGGTGCAGTTCCGCGAGGAGGACATCTTCACCGCCGACTACCATGACGCGACGGTGGTGACCCTGTTTCTCGGCTACGAGCTGAACCTGAAACTGCGCCCCCGGTTGCGTGCGACGCTCGCCCCCGGTGCCCGGGTGGTCTCGCACGAATACGACATGGGTCTGTGGAAGCCCGACGAGACGCGTCGTGTCGGGCGGCGCACGATCTACCTGTGGAGGATCCCGCTGCCGCCTGCCCTTGCCCCGCTACCGCCTCCCGCAACGCCACTGCCGCCATTCCAGACGCCGGCGGCGCGCGAAGCGATACCCAAGGAGGCGCCGGCCGCGGTTCCGTACTGAGCACTTACTTCCGGGATATACGTTTCAGAGTAAGGCGTGTCGCGCCTGTACATTCGGAAAAGGTGTCCTTCGTATCTTGTCAAATTGATTTTGACAAGCTAGCATTAGCGCTTCATGTCGGCTCGCCCCTCGACCCAACCCGAAGCGGAAGGCTGTGTCTCGCGCTTGGTGGCGCAGTTCGGCAGCCAGGCCGAGGTCGCGCGCGCGTTTCAGATCGACCGCGCCGTCGTGAACCACTGGGTCAAGTCCGGCTACGTGCCAGCGCGCTGGGCGAGCGAGGTCGAGCGCATTACACAGGGCCGCATCTCGGCGGCCGAACTTGTCAACGAAGCGAGCGCAAAGAAACCGGTACGCGTGAAGTCGCGCCCGGACGATGCGCCCTTCGGCATCCTCCCGGAGTCCAATCCCATGAGCACCTACGCACCCGCGAAGCGCATTCAATCGTTCCATCCACCGCAGCGCACGCTCATGGGCCCGGGCCCGACCGAAATTCATCCGCGCGTGCTGACCACGATGAGCCAGCCGGCGATCGGCTACCTCGATCCGATCTTCGTGGAGATGATGGAGGAGCTGAAGAGCCTGCTGCGCTACGTGTACCAGACGAAGAACCCGCTGACCTTCCCGCTTTCGGGACCCGGCTCGGTGGGCATGGAGTACTGCTTTGTCAACATGGTGGCGCCCGGCGACAAGGTCATCGTCTGCGTGAACGGCGTGTTTGGTGGCCGCATGCTCGAGAACGTGGTTCGCATGGGCGGCGTGCCCGTGGTGGTGGAGGATGCCTGGGGCGAGCCGGTCGACCCGCAGAAGGTCGAGGACGCGCTGAAGAAGAACCGCGACGCGAAGATCGTCGCGTTCGTGCACGCGGAGACTTCGACCGGCTGCGCGTCGGACGCAAAGGCGCTGACCGAGATCGCGCACAAGCATGGAGCGATGGTCATCGTCGACGCGGTCACCTCGCTCGCCGGGACGCCGGTCAAGGTCGACGAATGGGAGATCGACGCGATCTATTCCGCGAGCCAGAAGTGCCTGTCGTGCACGCCGGGCCTTTCGCCGGTGTCGTTCTCGGAGCGTGTGGTCGAGTACGTCAAGAAGCGAAAAGACAAGATTCACAGCTGGTTCATGGACATGAACCTGTTGCTCGGCTACTGGGGCGAAACGACGCGTACCTACCATCACACCGCGCCGACCAACTCGCTGCTCGGACTGCACGAAGCCCTGCTGCTGATCCGCGAGGAGGGTCTTGAGAACTGCTGGGCGCGGCACCAGCGGCACCATGTCGCGCTGAAAGCGGGGCTCGAGGCGATGGGCCTCAAGTTCCTGGTGAAAGAAGAGCACCAGCTGCCGCAGATGAACGCCGTGCGCTGCCCAGAGGGCATCGACGAGGCTCAGGTGCGTGCAACGCTGCTCGGGGAATTCGGCCTCGAGATCGGGGCTGGGCTCGGGCCGCTCAAGGGCAAGATCTGGCGCTTTGGCCTGATGGGTTATTCCTGCCGCCCGGATAACGTGATGCTGTGCCTTTCGGCGCTCGGGTCGGTCCTGGACGACATGGGCTATCCGGTGCACGTCGGCGACGCCGAGGCGGCGGCGCATGCCGCCTACGCGCAAATGCACGCGAGGGACGCGCAGCGTAAGAAGCGCGCCGCGTAGGCTTGAAGGAGGGCTGCGGCAAAACGCCTCCGTCCCCCTTCGGATCCCCCGAGTTGAAAGGGGGTTGCAGCAAAACGCCTCCGCCCCCCTTCAGATCCCCCCTCCGGGCGGTAGCATGCGCCTTCGATGGATACGCTGACCCACGCGCTGTCTGGTGCGCTCTTCGCGCGCGCGACGTCGCAGAGCGCCGCTCAGCGCGGCGCCATCGCACGGCGCGTTGCGGCCGGGTTCTTCGCCTGTGCGGCGCCGGATCTCGATTTCGTCATCGGCTTCTTCGGTCCGGTCAAGTACCTCCAGTTTCACCGCGGCGTCACGCATTCGCTGCTCATGCTGCCGCTTTGGGCGCTCGTCCTGTCCTGGGTGCTCGCAAAGCTGCTGCGCGAGCCCGGCGGCTGGCGCGCCCTGTACGGTGTCTGCGCGCTGGCACTCGCTGCGCACATCGTCGGCGACGTGATCACCAGTTTCGGCACCATGGTGTTCGCGCCGCTATCGGATTGGCGCGCCGCGCTCGGGACGACGTTCATCATCGATCTCTGGTTTACCGGAATCATCGTCGTCGGGCTGGTCGCGGCTGCGCTTTTCCGGCGCACGCGCCTGCCGGCGGTCATCGCGAGCATCGTGCTCGTCGGTTATGTCGGCTTTCAGTGGGTGCAGAAGCAGCGCGCCGAAGAGATCGGCGCACGCTATGCCGTCACGCACGGGCTGGCCGATGCGAGCGTGACCGCGCTGCCCCGGCCGCTTTCGCCGTTCAACTGGACGGTTTTCGTCAGCGACGACAGGGCGCACCATTTTGCGCACGTGAACCTCGTGCGCGAGCAACCACTCATGCTTGCGCCCGACGCCGGCCTGCTCGCCCGGCTGGATGCCGCCTACCTCCCCGTTGCGCAGGCGCACTGGGAGACGCGTTCACGCTATGGCGACGCGGCGCAGACCGAGAAGCTTGCGCGCGACGCCTGGAACGCGCCCTCGCTCGCGTTCTTTCGCTGGTTCGCGGACAAGCCAGCCTTCGACGGAATCACGCATGGCTCGACCTGCGTGTGGTTCGAAGACCTGCGCTTTCTGACTCCGGGTCGTGGCAACGTACCGTTTCGCTACGGGGTGTGCCGCGATGTCGACCAGGCGCCCTGGCGGGCGTACCAGCGCGCGGGCCCAACGGGCCGTACGCAAGTCGAACGGCTCGACTAACGACGCTTGGCGCTCGTGCCGCCGACGCTCGCGAGAAAGCGATCCGCCAGCTGCGGCTGCGCGGCATAGGCGTCGAGCGTCGGCAGCATGCGCTGCTCGAGCGCGTCGAGTCGTTCGGTCGGCGCCGGGTGGGTCTTGAACATCAGCGCGACCGCGGAGTCCTCCGGGTTCATCGCCTGCAGGGTCTGCAGCACGACCGGCAGGCCCCAGGGGTCGTAGCCGCCGCGTGCGGCGATCACCACGCCAAGGCGGTCGGCTTCGAGCTCGTCGGACTTGTCGAGACCGCGCACATAGAGTTCGGTACCGAAGGACACGAGCCGGTTGCGCAGCTCCGAGTTGCGGTCCTGGAGCGCAAGCGCGACGACATTGCTTGCGACGTTCGCGAGGGCACCTTTCTGAATCGCCTTGAGATGGTGCTTGCGCAGCACGTGCACGATCTCGTGCGCGAGCACCCCGGCGAGCTCGGCTTCCGAATGCATCCGTGCGACCAGACCGCCGGTCACGAAGATATATCCCCCGGGGGTCGCGAATGCGTTCACTTGCGGCGCATCGAGCACGGCAAAGCGCCAGGGCAGTCCGGCGCGCTCGGTGCGCGACGCCAGCCAGCGCCCAACGTCATTGACGTAGCGCTGCAGGGACGTGTTTGGATGCAGCGGCGCCGCGCCGAGCAGGCGCGACGCCACGTCCCGGCCGATCTCGATTTCGCCCTGCTCGTCGATTTCAGTGCTCGCCTGGCTGAGGCTCTTCGCCGTGTCGATCAGCCGGTTGATGTCGAGGTTGAACTGCGCATGCGCGCGACCGGCCGCGAGGCACAGCAGGCAGGAGAGCACCAGGAGCGCGCGCATCATCTCATTCCTCCGGCGGGTAATCGACGCTCTGCGCCTGCAACGGTCCGGCGGCGGCAAAGCGATCGGCCTCGTCGGCGCTCACCGCGTAAGCGTCCATCTTGCGCAACGCCGCCGGATTGGGCTGCGCCGAGGAAATATCTTCCGCGTCCAGGCCGCGAACGCCGGTTGTCGCCTGAGATCCCGAGCTGCCGCTACGCGCCGCGTTGAACAGCTGGGCAATGCCGCTGTCGCCCGACTCTGGCGCGCTCGATCCGCTGAAACGCAAGGCCAGAAATTTGAGCCAGCCGCTCGCACCGGCGTCGGTCCGGACCTGAACCCAGCCGCCGCGCCGTTCGCCGGTCTGAACGGTCGCATTCTCCTCGAGCGAGGCGACCGTCTCAGCATCACTCGCGGGCGCCGTCTTCAGATCGACCGCCCGGATGACGGTGGCCGGATCGGCATGCGCCGTCAGCACCCAGAGGGTCGCAAGCGCGACAGTGCACCCAAGTCCGCGGAACGGCTTCATGACGGTTTTCGCCTCGGCTCGAACAGCTCCACCTCCTGTGCGCGGCCCTTCACTTTATACGAACCGCAGGACACGAAGTCAAAGCCCTTTCCGCAGCGTTCCATTGTCTCGCGCGATACCAGAATCCGGCGCTTCGCGTCCTTGGTAAGGCCTTCGATACGGCTCGCGAGATTGACCGTATCGCCGATCGAGGTGTATTCGCGCCGCTGGTCCGAGCCGATCAGACCGACCACCGCGGGCCCCGAATGGATTCCGATCCCGACGTCGAAGTCGGCACCGAGCGATCCCAGCCCGGACTTGAAGGTCTCCAGCGTCTCGGCCATCTCGAGCGCGCAGCGCACCGCATGCTCGGCGTGATCCGGATCCTCGAGCGGAGCGCCCCAGACCGCCATGATCGCGTCGCCGATGAACTTGTCGAGCGTGCCGCCGTGGCGGAACACCACCGCAACCTGCAGTGTGAAGTAGCGATTGAGTAGCTCGACGACTTCCTGCGGCGCATGGTTCTCGGAAAGCGTGGTGAATCCGCGGATGTCGGAGAACAGCAGGGTCACCTCGCGCGTCTGACCCGTACCCTCGAGCCCGCCGCGCTCGAGGAGTTGGCGGACGACGGTCGGATTGACGAAGCGCGAGAATTGCGCGATCGCCTCTTCGCGGCTGCGCCGTTCGCGCAGATAGGCCGCGAGCGCGGCCGCAAAATAGAACGCCCAGCCGGCGACCAGCGGCGTCAGCATCGGCAGCAGAACCAGCCGACCGACGGCGAAGTACGAAACTGCAAGCAGCACGAGGCTCGCGGCGAGCAGGGCGGCGCCGGTCAGGCGCGCATCCACGTTGCGGCGAAACGCGGCGTAGAGCAGGACGAGAAGCAGGAACCCCGCGGTCCCCGCCCAGGCCCGATTCGCCGGATGCATATGCCTGCCGTTCTTCAGATTCTCGAGCGCGGTACCGAGTATCTCGCCACCCGCATGCAGGCTCGCGAGCGGCGTCACGCGCAGGTCCTGGAGAGCCGGGGCGGCGGTTCCGATGACCACGACCTTTCCGCTGAACTCGTTCGGCGGCCGCTGGCGATTGGAGCGGTCGAAGTCCTCGTACAGATCGCTGTACGACACGTGCGGGAACTGGCCCGCCGCGCCGCGCCAGGCGAGCACCATGTCTTGCCCGGCGGGAATCGTCCAACCGAGATCCTGCGCGACGCGCGCGGGCAGCGAGAGCATCGTCCAACCGTAGAGCGGCGTACGCAGCCGGTAGCGTCGCCCGACGCCGTCGGAATCCTCGACGAAATTGATCGTGCCTGCACGCCACTGCTCGGTGCGGAGTACCAGCGGCGGGATCAGCGCGATGCGCGCATTCGGATCTGCATCCGGCCCTGGAATCAGCCCGATCAGCCCAGCCAGGTCGCGTGCGGGCACGCCGCGCGGGTCGTCGCTCGGGTCCAGGCGCACGAGCGGAAAGTAGATGTTCGTGTACTTCGCCACGGCCTCGATGAACTGCTGATCGCTTTCCGGCCGAAACTTGTCGGGCTCCGAGAACGTGATGTCGAAAACGATGGCGCGCGGCTTTTGCGCCTCGAGCCCTTCGATCAGCTCGGCGTGAACCGCGCGCGGCCATGGCCAGCGGCCCGCGACTTCCTGCATGTTCACCAGACTCCTCTCGTCGATGTCGACGAGCACGACGTCGGGGTCGGGTTCCAGGCGCGCGGCCTGGCTGCGCACGAAGACATCGAGCAGGCGGTTCTCGAGCGGACCGAACAGCCTCAACGAGAAAAGCTCCAGCGCGGCGACCAACAACACGGCAGCGAACAGCCAGCCGAGCGTGCCGTGCCGCGCGCGGCTCATGGCTTCATCGCCTCAGAAAACCGATGGTTATGCGCCGAGCCGCCTGCAGATCTCGGCCGGCAGGGGCGCCTGATTGAGGGTGTAGAAGTGCAGCCCTGGCGCGCCGCCGGCGAGCAGCTGCTCGCATAGACGCGTGACGACGTCGAGGCCGAAAGCCCGGATCGACGCGCTGTCGTCGCGGAAGGACTCGAGCTTGAAGCGGATCCAGCGCGGAATCTCGGCGCCGCAGACGTCGGAAAAGCGTGCGAGCTGCGAAAAATTCGCGATCGGCATGATGCCCGCGACGATCGGGACGCTGATACCGGCCGCGCGGCAGTCGTCGACGAAGCGGAAGTAAGCATCGGCGCTATAGAAGTACTGCGTAATCGCGGTGTTCGCGCCCGCGTCGATCTTCTTCTTGAAATTGCGGATTTCGTCCGCGGCACTGCGCGTCTGCGGGTGGTACTCGGGGTAGCAGGCCACGTCGATCGTGAACCAGTCCCCGGTGGACTCGCGAATGAACGCAACCAGTTCGCTTGCATACCGAAACTCGCCCGCCGCGGCGAGCCCCGAGGGCAGGTCTCCGCGCAGGGCGACGATGTGGCGGATCCCGTGGCTGCGGTACTGCTCGAGCTGCGCCGCGACATCGGCGCGCGTCGATGCTACGCAGGAGATATGCGGCGCGGCTTCGTGCCCCGCGGCGCGGATCTCGAGCACCGTCTCCAGCGTGCCCTCGCGGGTCGATCCGCCGGCGCCGAAAGTGACCGAAAAGAATTGTGGCTTAATCTTCGCGAGTTCGTGCCAGGTCGCGCGCAGCTTTTCGCGGCCTTGCGGCGTCTTGGGCGGAAAGAACTCGAAACTGAAGTTACGGCGTCGCGTCGCGCTCATCGGCGACCGTCGATGAAGGGTTTCAGCGCGGCGTAGATCGCGCGATTGGCCGGTGTCTGCAGTCCCTGTGCCAGCGCCATGCGCGCGACCGCCCCCGCCAGCCAGGGTGCCTCGAGCCGCCCCCCGGCGTCCAGGTCGCCGTGCATCGACGAAGTCATCTCGGCAGGCAGCCCGTCGACCATCTTCAGGGTGGCGGCGACCAAATCGTCGGCGAGGGTCACGCCGAGCTTGCGCCCGACCTGCCAGGTCTCGCGCATCGCGGCCTCGAGCAACCAACGCAGATCCGGGTCCGCGCGCACCACGCCGATGCGCGAGCGGGCAACCGTCGTCGTGCCACTGACCGCCACGAGCAGCACGAACTTTTCCCATAGAACGCGCACGATATCGTCGACCCGCTCGGCGTCGATCCCCGCGCCGACGCAGGCCGCGTGGAACGCCTGCGCCGCCGTGTGCTGCGACGGCTGGATCGCGCCGAAGCGCAGACGCGCCATGCTGCCGGTCTGCACAATCTGGCCCGGCTCGCCGATGCGCGCGGCGATGTACGCTGCGCCGCCCAGCACGCGCTCGGCTCCGAGCACGGCGCTGATGCGCGCGACCGACTCGACGCCATTCTGGAACGGGATCACCACGCCGCCTTTGGCGAGCAGCGGCTGCAAACGCTCGGCGGCGGCTTCGGTGTCCCACAGCTTCACCGCGAACAGCACGACTTCGACAGGTCCGGCAGCGGCCGGATCGTCCACCGCCGTGACCTTGAGCGTCGCGTCGCCCGTGGGACTTTTCAGCGCGAGACCCTTGCTGCGCAGGGCGTCGAGATGCCTCCCGCGCGCGATGAATACGACGTCGTTCCCCGCCTGCGCGAGCCGGCCGCCGAAATAGCCGCCGACGCCTCCCGCACCCATTACGGCAATCCGCATGGCGCCCTTTCTGACGGTTGGCGTTGCGACGCAGCGTTTACGCTGCCTCGCAACGCATCGTTGCTCTTAATACCGGTAGTGCTCCGCCTTGTAGGGACCTTCCTTCGGCACGCCGATGTACGCGGCCTGCGCCTCGGTCAGCACGGTGAGCGACGCGCCAAGCTTGGACAACTGCAGGCGCGCAACTTTCTCGTCGAGTTCCTTGGGCAGGATGTACACCCCCACCGGGTACTTCGACGTGTTGTTGAACAGTTCGATCTGCGCAAGCACCTGGTTGGCGAACGAGGAGCTCATCACGTAGGAAGGGTGACCGGTCGCGCAGCCCAGGTTCACGAGGCGCCCCTTGGCCAGCATGATGATGCGCTTGCCGTCCGGGAAGATCACGTGATCGACCTGCGGCTTGATCTCCTCCCAGTTGCAATCATTCAGGCTGGCGACGTCGATCTCGTTGTCGAAATGGCCGATGTTGCACACGATCGCATTGTTCTTCATCGCCTTCATGTGCGCGTGTTTAATGACGTCCAAATTGCCCGTTGCGGTGACGAAGATGTCGGCGAGCGGCGCCGCCTCCTCCATCGTCACGACCCGATAGCCTTCCATCGCCGCCTGCAAGGCGCAGATCGGGTCGATCTCCGTCACCCAGACCTGCGCCTGCAGGCCGCGGAGCGCCTGCGCCGAGCCCTTGCCCACCTCGCCGTAGCCGCAGACTACGGCGATCTTGCCTGCGATCATCACGTCGGTCGCACGCTTGATGCCGTCGACCAGCGACTCGCGGCAGCCATAGATGTTGTCGAATTTGGATTTGGTCACCGAGTCGTTGACGTTGATCGCGGGGAACATCAGACGACCGTCCTTCGCCATCTGGTACAGGCGGTGCACGCCAGTCGTCGTTTCCTCGGTGACGCCCCGGATTTCCTTCGACTTCTTCGAATACCAGCCTGGCTGCGCGGCGAGACGCTTCTTGATCGCAGCGAAAAGGGCAGTTTCTTCCTCGCTCGTCGGCTTGTCGAGCACCGAGACGTTCTTTTCCGCGCGCACGCCCAAGTGCATGAGCAGCGTCGCGTCGCCGCCATCATCGAGGATCATGTTCGGCCCCTTGCCGCCGCCGAACTCGAAGATACGGTGGGTGAAATCCCAGTATTCCTCGAGCGACTCGCCCTTATAGGCGTATACCGGCGTGCCACCGGCCGCGATCGCCGCCGCGGCATGGTCCTGGGTCGAAAAGATGTTGCACGACGCCCAGCGCACCTCGGCGCCGAGCGCAGTCAGGGTTTCGATGAGCACCGCGGTCTGGATCGTCATATGCAGCGATCCGGCGATGCGCGCGCCTTTGAGCGGCTTGGACTTGGCGTATTCGTCGCGAATCGCCATCAGCGCCGGCATTTCGTGCTCGGCGATGGTCATCTCCTTGCGGCCCCAATCGGCGAGCGCGAGGTCGGCGACCTTGTAGTCGGTGAACTTCGGGTTGGGTGCGTTCATGGCGAGAAGCTCCTATCGAAATATGACGGTCCGGGGGGAGCCCCAAAAACAAAGCGCCCGCACCGGATTCGATGCGAGCGCCGTTGATTTTGCTGAGCCTGACCCCCGCTGACCAGGGGATGCAGCGCTCCTCAGCAGGGCGCGATTATACCCCGGCTAGGCGGCTTGCTTGAGGGCCAGCGCACGGTCGGTGGCCTCCCAGGTGAACTCCGGCTCTTCGCGCCCAAAATGCCCGTAGGCCGCTGTTTTTTCGTAGATCGGACGCAGCAGATCGAGCATCTGCACGATGCCCTTGGGACGCAGATCGAAGTGCTCGAGCACCAATGCCGCCAACTTTTCGTCCGACAGCTTGCCGGTTCCCTCCGTGGTCACCATGACCGACGTCGGCTTGGCCACGCCGATCGCGTAGGACACCTGCACGAGACATTTCCGCGCCAGGCCTGCCGCGACGATGTTCTTGGCAACATAGCGCCCCGCGTAGGCCGCCGAGCGGTCCACCTTGGAGGGATCCTTGCCCGAGAACGCGCCGCCGCCGTGCGGCGCCGAGCCGCCGTAGGTGTCGACGATGATCTTGCGTCCAGTGAGGCCGCAATCGCCCTTGGGCCCGCCGATCTCGAACGCGCCGGTCGGGTTGACCAGGTAGCGCACGTCGCCCTTCACGAGATTCTTCGGCAGAACGGGCTTGATGATCTCCTCGATCACGCCTTCCGAGAGCTGCTCGTGCGTGACGCCCGGCGCATGCTGGGTCGAGATCAGCACCGTTTCGATCGCATCCGGCTTGCCGTTCAGATAGCGCACCGTGACCTGAGACTTGGCGTCCGGACGCAGCCATGCGAGGCGGCCGTCGCGCCGCACTTCGGACTGGCGCTCGACGAGGCGGTGCGCGATGTAGATCGGCAGCGGCATGAGCGCCGGGGTCTCGTCGCAGGCGTAGCCGAACATGAGGCCCTGGTCGCCGGCGCCCTGATCGAGATCGATGCCCTTGCCCTCATCGACGCCCTGCGCAATGTCCGGCGACTGCTGACCGTATACGTTGAGGATGGTGCAGGTATCGGCGTCAAATCCGACCGACGGATCGGTATAGCCGATACGGCGGATGGTCTGGCGCACGACGTCCTGGTACTTCACATCCGCGATCGTGGTGATCTCGCCGGCGAGCACCACCAAGTTGTCCTTGACCAAGGTTTCCGCCGCAACGCGGGCGCGGGGGTCTTTGGCTAAAATAGCGTCGAGTACCGCGTCCGAAATCTGGTCGGACACCTTGTCAGGGTGCCCTTCCGACACCGATTCCGACGTGAACAGGAAATCGCTCATTGCGTGTGCGCCTCGTCCGAAGAAGGGCCGCGCAGAATGCGCGGCGCAGTTGCGAGAAGGGCGCAAGGATACCAAAGATCGCTGATCGGCTCCCAGGCGCGGCCCGCATGCTGACTGGTTTGGTGCGGGCGGTTGCGATGCTGCCGCTGCCCGTGTTGCACGGGTTCGGGGCGACGTTGGGTTGGATCGTCTACCTTGCATCGCCGACCTACCGGCGTCAGCTGCGCGAGAATTTGGAAGGCGCGGGCTACACCGACGCCGCGACTCGCCGGCGCGCAATCGCCGAGGCCGGCAAGCAAGCCGTCGAGATGCCCGCGATCTGGTTCCGGCCGCAAGCGAAGGTCATGCGCCTAGTTCGGCGGATTGAGGGGCGGCCGCTGGTCGAGGACGCGGTTGCGCAAGGCAAGGGCATCGTGTTTTTGACTGCCCATCTCGGCTGCTTCGAGATTACCGCGCGGGTCGCCGCAGAGTTCTTTCCGATCACGGTGCTGTATCGGATTCCGCGCAAGGGATTTCTGCTGCCGATCATCGAGGCGGGGCGCTCCACGGAGAACGTGCGGCTGGCGCCCGCCACGGTGCGCGGCGTGCGCGAACTGGGGGCCGCGCTCAAGCGTCGCGAAGCAATTGGCATCCTCCCCGACCAAGTGCCGCGCCGGGGCGAAGGCGAGTGGGCCGATTTTTTCGGCAGGCCCGCGTATACGATGATGCTCGCGATGCGCTTTTCCGCCCGCCCGGATTCGGTGACGCTGCTTGCCTACGGCGAGCGCTTGCCGCGCGGCGCGGGCTATGTCGTGCACGTGACGCCGTTCCCCGAGGCCGAGGTGGGCGAAGCGCCGGCGCGCTGGCTCAACCGTGCGCTCGAAGGCATGATTCGCGAGAATCCGGCGCAGTATCTATGGGGCTACAACCGTTACAAGACGCCGCCGGGCGCGCCGCCTGCGCCGCAGGCGGCGCGTGAGCAAGCATGAGATTCGGACCATGACGACATTGCGATCGGCGGTGATCGGGGTGGGCTATCTCGGGCGCTTTCACGCCGAAAAGCTCGCCTCGATGCCGGGAGTGCAGCTGGTCGCGGTTGCGGATGCGAACCTCGAGCGCGCGCAGGCGGTCGGCGCGGCGCACGGCTGCGAGGTGCACACCGACCATCGCGCGCTGCTGGGCGCGGTCGATGCGGTCTGCGTCGTCGTGCCCACCGAGCTGCATCATGCGATCACGGCGGATTTTTTGCGCGCAGGTGCCCATGTGCTGGTCGAAAAGCCGATCGCGCGCACGCTCGCGGAAGCGGACGATCTGATTGCGCTCGCGGCAGCGCATCGGCGGGTGCTGCAGGTGGGGCACCTGCAACGTTTCAATCCGGCGTTTCGCGCACTCGAGCGTTCAATCGGCCGGCCGATTTTCATCGAGACCGAACGCCTCGCGGCCTTCAAGCAGCGCGGCGTGGATGTCGATGTGGTGCTCGATCTGATGATCCACGATCTCGATCTGGTTCTGGCGATGACCAAAAGCGAGCCGGTCTCGGTCAGCGCCTGCGGCGCGAGCGTCATGACCGACTCGATCGATCTCGCCAACGCGCGCCTGGAATTCGCCGACGGCTGTGTCGCCAACCTCTCCGCGAGCCGCGCGAGCCAGAGCGCGGTTCGCAAGCTGCGCGCGTTTCACGCCGGTGGGTACCTTTCGGCCGATCTGCAGGAGGGGCGCCTGCGCCTGGTGAAGCGTGGCGCCGCACCGGGCGCGATGGAGCAGGAGGAGTTCAGCTTCGACGAGCGCGACGAGCTGCGTGCCGAGATCGAGGCGTTCGTGGCGGCGATCGGCGGGCGCGGACCGGCGCTGGTAAGCGGTGACGAGGGACGCAGGGCACTTGCCCTGGCGCTCGAGATCGGGCGCCTGGTGCGCGAGCGCGCCGCGCGCTTCGCGGCGGGCCAGGAAGGCGGGCGATGAGCGCGATCGGGATGCTCGACCTGCGCGCGGAGTACGCCGAGCTGCGCCCCGCGATCGATCAGGCGGTGCAGCGCGTGCTCGCATCGGGGCAGTTCATTCTGGGTCCCGAAGGCGCGGCGCTCGAGGCGGAGATCGCCGCACTGACCGGCGCGGCGCAGGCAGTCGCGGTCGCCTCGGGCACGGACGCCCTGCATCTCGCCTTGCGCGCGGCCGGCATCGGACCCGGCGACGAGGTCGTGCTGCCGGCGTTCACCTTCATCGCGACCGCGGAAGCGGTCTCCTACACCGGCGCGCGGCCCGTGTTCGCGGACATCGATCCGGCGACATTCAACGCGACGGCGGCGACGCTCGAATCGGCGCTGACGCCGGCCACGCGTGCGGCGATCGTCGTTCATCTCTACGGCCAGTGCGCCGAGATGCCGGAGATCGCGCGGCTGTGCGAGGCGCGCGGTCTCACGCTGATCGAGGATTGTGCGCAGGCGATCGGCGCCGACTACGACGGACGCGCCGCGGGCGCCTGGGGCGCGTACGGCTGCTTTTCCTTCTATCCGACCAAGAACCTCGGCGCCTACGGCGATGCGGGGCTCGTGACGGTGCGCAGCGCCGACGACGCGGCGCGCTTGCGCATGCTGCGCCATCACGGCAGTGGACGGACCTACGAGCACGAATTTGTCGGTTACAACAGCCGGCTCGACGAGCTGCAGGCGGCGATCCTGCGCGCGAAGTTGCCGCATCTCGCACGCTTTAACGAAGCGCGTCGTCGGGTGGCCGCGCGCTATCGCAAGGGGCTCGCGGGTTGCGACGTCCTTCTGCCGACCGAGCACGGGCGGGGCAAGCATGTCTACCATCAGTTCACCGTGCGCAGTGCGCAGCGCGACGCGTTGCGTGCGGCGCTCGGTTCGGCCGAAATCGCGAGCGGGGTGTACTACCCGATCCCCGTCCATCGTCAGCCCGCCTATGCTGACGAGCACGGCGCCTGCGTGCTGCCGGCTTCCGACGCGGCGGCGGCGAGCGTGCTTTCGCTGCCGATTCATCCCTATCTGCGCGAGGCGGATATCGAACGCGTGTGCGCAGTGCTGCGCGACGCGAAGACTTAGAATCGCGCGGTGTTCGCCAACCCGCCCGATGAATACCTGCGCGCCTGCCTCGAGCGCGCGCGCACGATCGCCGTTGTCGGCCTGTCGCCGCGGCCGGAGCGGCCGAGCCATCAGATCGCGCGGCGTCTGCAAGCCTGGGGATATCGCGTGATCCCGGTGCGACCGGCGATCTCCGAGGTGCTCGGCGAGAGGGCCTATGCGCGGCTCGAGGATGTGCCTGAGCGGATCGATCTGGTCGACGTGTTTCGGGCCGCGCCGGCCATCGGTCCGATCGTCGAGCAATGCATCGCCTTGCAGATCCCGGCGATCTGGATCCAGGAAGGCATCATCAATCTCGCCGCGGCCGAGCGCGCGCGCGCGGCCGGAATGTTTGTTGTCATGGACCGCTGCATTTCGGTGGAGCACCGCAGGCTGATGGTCGCGCGTGACGCACAGAGCCAATGACGCGCCTTGCGTTCACCAAGATGCAAGGCGCGGGCAACGATTTCGTTGTGCTCGACGCGACACAGGAGTCGTTCGCCCTGACTGCAGACCAGCTGCGCAGGATCGCGGATCGCCATTTCGGCGTGGGTTGCGACCAGATTCTCGTCGTCGAGCGCAGCGCACGGCCGGATGTCGACTTTCGCTATCGGATCTTCAACGCCGACGGCGCGGAAGTGGAGCACTGCGGCAACGGGGCGCGCTGCTTCGTTCGCTTCGTGCGCGAGCGAGGCCTGACCACGAAGCGCGAGCTTCGCGTCGAAATCCTGACGGGAATCATCGTCCCGCGGCTCGAGGACGATGGCGAGGTCTCGGTCGACATGGGCGCGCCGATTCTCGATCCGGCGCGGGTGCCTTTCGTGACTGACCGCCCGGGTCTGGTGCAAACACTCGACCTCGAGGGCAGGCGGCTCGAGATGGCCGTCCTGTCGATGGGCAACCCGCATGCCGTGCAGGTCGCTGCGGACGTCGAGGCTGCGCCGGTGCAGACCGAGGGACCGCGCATCGAGCGTCACCCGCGCTTTCCGAATCGGGTGAATGCCGGCTATATGCAGATCGTCGACCGTCGGCGAATTCGTCTGCGGGTCTGGGAGCGCGGTGCGGGAGAGACGCTGGCCTGCGGCACCGGCGCCTGCGCCGCGGTGGTTGCAGGTGTGGCGCAGGGTCTGCTGGATTCGCCTGTGCGCGTCGAGGCGCGCGGCGGTGCGTTGACCGTGTCTTGGGCGGGCGGCGACAATCCGGTCTGGATGAAGGGGCCGGCGACGACGGTTTTCGAAGGCACGATGGAGCTGGCGGAACGATGAAAGAAGAAGATATCGCTGGATTTCTGCGCAGCCATCCGCAGTTTTTCGATCACTACCCCGAACTGCTGGAAACCATACGCGTTGCGCACCCCTACGGCGGCCGCGCGATTCCGCTCGCCGAACGCCAGATGGTCTCTCTGCGCGAGAGAGTGCGGGCACTCGAAGCGAAGCTGGCCGAGCTGATTCAGATCGGAGAGGACAACGATGCGATCAGCGAGCGCGTGCACCGGCTGACGGTCGCGCTGCTCGCGGCGCGCGACTTTCACACGCTCGCGCAGGCACTGTACTTTCATCTGCGCGAGGATTTCGCGGTGCCGCACGTGGTGCTGCGCATCTGGGGCCGGACGCTGCCGGGCGATTCGATCGAGGCGGACGCAGTCACGGACGTCCAACGCCAGGCGGCGGAGACGATGGGTGGCCCGCAATGCGGCCCCGCGGCCGGCAGTCCGTTCCTCGACTGGTTCGGAGAAACCGCGCCGCATCTGCGCTCGCTCGCGCTCGTTCCGGTCGGCGGCACGACCCTGTTCGGCCTGCTCGCGCTCGGCAGCGAGGACGCCGAGCGCTTCTATCCGGAAATGGGCACTCTGTACCTGCGGCGTATCGGCGAGCTCTGCGCCGTGGGCGTCAGCGCCCGCAGCTAGCACGACCCCCCGCGTGGCGGCACAGTCGGCCGGCACACACCCTGACCAGGCGCTGGTCACGGACTGGCTCGAGTTCCTGAGCATTCAGCGCCGTCTCTCGGCGACCACGCTGCGCAACTATCGGCACGCGGTGAGCGCGCTGCTCGTCCTCGCGCGCGAGGCGCGGCTCGAAGCGCTCGACCCGGCACAGTTGCGCCGCTACGTCGCCGTGCTGCACGCGCAAGGGCTTTCCGGCCGCTCGCTCGCGCTCACGCTGTCGGCATGGCGCAGCCTCTACCGCTGGCTCGTGCGCCAGCGCGGATTTCGGACCAATCCCGTGCAGGGGGTGCGACCGCCGAGAGCACCTCGTGGACTGCCGAAGGCGCTCTCTGTCGAGCAGGCGCAGCGCCTGTTCGCGGACGAAGGCGAGGCGGCGGATGCGCCGGAGACCGCGCGCGACGCCGCGATGTTCGAGCTGCTCTACTCCTCCGGACTGCGCCTGGGCGAGCTCGTCTCCCTCGAGAGCGGCGATGGCCGCCTCGACCTCGCCGCGGGCGAGGTGACGGTGACGGGAAAGGGCGCCAAAACGCGTACCGTTCCGGTCGGCGCGCGCGCGCGTAAGGCGCTCGCGCGCTGGCTGGGGCTGCGCGCGCAGCTTGCGCGAACGAATGAAACGGCGCTGTTCGTCGGCGCGCGAGGCGCACGCATCGCCCCGGGCACGGTGCGCAGGCGTCTGAAAGCCTGGGCGTTGCGCAGGGGGATCGCCGCGGTGCATCCGCACATGCTGCGTCACTCGTTCGCGAGCCACGTGCTGGAGTCGTCGCACGACCTGCGCGCGGTGCAGGAGATGCTCGGCCACGCGAGCATCGCGACGACACAGGTTTATACGCACCTGGACTATCAGGCGCTGGCCAAGGTCTACGATGCCGCGCACCCACGCGCCAGGAAGAAGTAGCGCGATCGAGGCGCTTAGCCCCCACGCCAGCAAGTAGAATGCGCGCCTGGCGACCCCCTTGGAGCGGCTCGGGCGCGCGGAGCTCAGGCGCGGGCCCGGTCTCCGTCTCCGCGCGTTAGACCCAGATGCTCCTCACTTCCATCATCGCGGCGAATCTGGCCGGCGGCCTGCTCTCGGTGCTAGCCGCGGCGCTGGTCGCGTTCGCCGTGCTCGAGCGCTGGGTTCCGCGCCTGGTGAGCTTCGCGGTTGGCGCACTGCTCGGCGCGGCGCTGCTCAACCTGCTGCCCGAGGCGCTCGAATCGTCCGTGGGTCCGCGCGCCGTCTTCGCAACCCTGCTCGTCGGATTGCTCGTCTTCTTCATGCTCGAAAAGCTCGCTCTTTGGCGCCATGCGCATGGGCCGGGCGACAACGCCCATGGCCACGACATCCAAGCGCATGCCGGCGCAACGAGCCCGGCCGGTTTGCTCATCGTATTCGGCGATTCGCTGCACAATTTCGTCGACGGTGTGCTGATTGCGGCGGCGTTCCTCACCGATCCGACGCTCGGCTGGGCGACCGCGGTGGCGGTGATCGCGCACGAGGTGCCGCAGGAAGTGGGGGACTTCATGGTGCTGCTGCACGCTGGATATACGCGCAGGCGGGCGCTCTGGCTGAACGCGCTTTCGAGTCTCGCGTCGGTCCTGGGCGGGCTCCTCGGCTATTTCGCGCTGAAGGCGGCGCTGCCTGCGCTACCCTATGTCCTGGCGTTCGCCGCTGCCGGCTTTCTGTACATTGCGGTCGCGGATCTGATTCCCAATCTGCACCGCCGGTTCGCAATCAAGGATGCGCTGTCGCAGGTCGCGCTCATCGCAATCGGCGTCGCGATCGTCGCGCTCGCGGGACAGGGACACTAGCGGCAAGTAATTCGGCATTGGGAGCTTCGAGATGAATCAGCAGGACATGGTTCCGGTCACGATCCTGACCGGTTTTCTCGGCAGCGGAAAGACGACGCTGCTGAACCGCATCCTTCAGGAAGATCACGGTCATCGCATCGCGGTGATCGAGAACGAGTTCGGAGAGATCGGCGTCGACAACGACATCATCGAGAAATCCGACGAGCAGATCGTGGAGATGAACAACGGCTGCATCTGCTGCACGGTGCGCGGCGATCTCATCCGGATTCTCGGCGACCTCAAAGAAAAGCGCGACAAGGGCGCACTCAGTTTCGATCGTGTGGTCATCGAAACCACCGGGATGGCCGATCCGGGCCCGGTTGCGCAGACATTCTTCACCGACGAGGAAATCGGCGGCTACTACCTGCTCGACTCGATCCTCACGCTGGTCGACGCGAAGCACGCGGAAAAGCAACTCGATGAATTCCACGAGGCGCAGGAGCAGGTGGGATTCGCCGACAAGGTGCTGATGTCGAAGACCGACCTGGTCAGCGAGGCGGACGTTGGGCGGCTGGTCGAGCGCATCAAGCGCATGAATCCGCGCGCTCCGATCAAGCCGGTGCATTTCGGTAACGCGCCGCTCGACGAAGTGCTCGATCTGCGCGGCTTCAACCTGAATGCGATTCTCGAGATCGATCCCGAGTTCCTCACCAGCATCGCGCACGAACATCACGACGAGGTCGAGTCCTTCGTCTACCGGAGCGAGAAACCGTTCGACGGCGACAAGCTTGAGCAGTTCCTGTCGGGCATGATCCAGGTCTACGGCCCCGACCTGCTGCGCTACAAAGGGGTACTGTGGATGAAGGGCAACGCGCGGCGCGTCGTGTTCCAGGGCGTGCACATGATGATGGGCGGAGACCTCGGCAAGCCCTGGGCCAAGGGCGAGAAAAAGGCCTCGACCTTGGTGTTCATCGGCAAAAAGCTGCCCAGGGACCTGTTCGTCGCCGGCCTAGAGGAATGCTTGGCGGGCTGACGGGATTCATTCAATGGAGCAACTACACGGAACCACGATCCTGTCGGTGCGCCGCGGCGCGAAGGTCGCGCTCGGCGGCGACGGACAGGTGACGCTTGGACAGATCGTGCTCAAGGGCGGCGCGCGCAAGATCCGCCGGCTCTACCAGGATCGAATCCTTGCCGGCTTTGCCGGGGGCACGGCCGACGCGTTCACGCTCTTCGAGCGCTTCGAAGGCAAGCTCGACAAGCACCAGGGCAACCTGATGCGCTCGGCGGTCGAACTCGCCAAGGACTGGCGCACCGATCGGGTCCTCAGGCGCCTGGAGGCGATGCTCGCGGTCGCCGATCGCGAGCATTCGCTGGTCATCACCGGCTCCGGTGACGTGCTCGAGCCCGAGTACGGAATCGTGGCCATCGGTTCGGGCGGGCCGTACGCGCAGAGCGCGGCACGCGCGCTCCTCGAGAATACGGCCCTCGAGCCGCGCGAGATCGTCGAGCGCTCGCTCGCGATCGCCGCGGACCTGTGCATTTACACCAATCATCAGCGCTCGATCGAGGTCCTGGAGTAGGGCAATGTCGTCGATGACCCCGCAGGAAATCGTCCACGAGCTCGATAAGCACATCGTCGGCCAGGATCGCGCCAAGCGCGCGGTCGCAATCGCGCTGCGCAACCGCTGGCGCCGCCAGCAGGTCGCCGAGCCGCTGCGCCAGGAAATCACGCCCAAGAACATTCTCATGATCGGGCCGACCGGCGTCGGCAAGACCGAGATCGCGCGCCGGCTGGCCCGGCTCGCCGATGCGCCGTTCGTGAAGATCGAAGCGACCAAGTTCACCGAGGTCGGCTACGTTGGCCGCGACGTGGACACCATCGTGCGCGACCTCGTCGAGACCAGCGTCAAGCAAACGCGCGAGCAGGCGATGCGTGGCGTGCGCGATCGGGCCCAGGACGCGGCAGAGGAGCGCATCCTGGACGCGCTGCTGCCGCCGGCGCGCAGCGCAGGATTTGGCGCGGCCGAGCCCACCGCCGCCGAGGGCGGGACCCGGCAGACGTTCCGCAAGCGGCTGCGCCAGGGCGAGCTCGACGACAAGGAAATCGAGATCGAGGTTTCCGCGGCGCCCTCCCAAATGGAGATCCTCGCACCGCCCGGCATGGAGGAGCTCACCGCGCAGATCCAGGGCATGTTCCAGAACGTCGCCGGCGGCCGCCGGAGGCTGCGCAAGCTGCGCATCCGTGAGGCGATGCAGCTGCTGACCGACGAGGAAGCCGCCAAGCTGGTGAACGACGAGGATCTGAAGACGCGTGCGCTCGCGAACGTGGAGCAGAACGGCATCGTGTTCCTCGACGAAATCGACAAGATCGCTTCGCGCAGCGAGCTTTCGGGCGCCGACGTCTCGCGCCAGGGCGTACAGCGCGACCTCCTGCCGCTGGTCGAAGGAACGACCGTGTCCACCAAATACGGCATGGTCAAGACCGATCACATCCTGTTCATCGCCTCGGGCGCATTCCACCTGTCCAAGCCTTCCGACCTGATTCCCGAGCTGCAGGGCCGTTTTCCGATTCGCGTCGAGCTCGATTCGCTGTCGGTGGACGATTTCGAGCGCATCCTGACTTCGACCGACGCGAGCCTCGTCAAGCAGTACCGTGCGCTACTCGAGACCGAGAGCGTGACACTCGATTTCGAGCCAGCGGCAATCCGGCGGCTCGCCGAGATTTCGTTTCAGGTGAACGAGGGCACGGAAAACATCGGCGCGCGCCGGCTCTACACGGTGCTCGAAAAGCTGCTCGAATCGATCTCGTTCGATGCCGGGACGCGCAGCACGGGCCGCATCGTCATCGACGCGGCGTACGTCGACGCGCGTCTCGCCGAGCTCGCGAAGAACGAGGATCTGGCGCGCTACGTTCTTTAGGGGTGCCGCGCACCTGGCGCTGCGGCGAGCGCCGCACGCAGGCAGGCCGGGCACAGGCAGGTCTCTCCCGGAACCGGGTCGAGCGGCGGCAACTCGGCGCACCAGCACCGCTCTGCGCCGGCCAGCATGCCGCATTCGAAATTCTGGCCGCAGCGCGCGCAGCGCGGTGGCGATTCAGACGGGGCGCTCATCTTCGGATCGCGACAGATCGCGCAGTACCTTGCGCAGCATCGTCATCTGTCCTTCAAAGTTACGGCAGCCTTTGCACATCAGGAAGTGCACGCGCAGCGCGACCCGTTCGCCGAAACCGAGGTCGCGGTCGAGCCCCTCGGACACGAGGCGCGAAACTTCCTTGCATGAGCGCATCATCTTTTATTCTGCGCCGTTCCGGCGCTCCCTGAGTTGACGCTCTCGAACCAGCGTTCGTCCAGACAGAGCCGCAGAGCCATGCGAGCCCGGTAGAGCAGTACCCAGCAATGGGTCGGCGTGATGCCGAGTTCCTTACAGATCTCTTGGGTCTCCAGGCCCATATGCTCGCGCATCATGAACACGCGCGCGGTCTTCTGCGGCAAGCGAGCGAGGCACTCCTCGAGCACGCCGAGAAACTGCTTCTGCTCGAGAGCGCCGTGCGGCTCTTCCCAGGTCCTGGGCGCGCTCTTCCAATGTCCGTCTGGGACAAACAGCGAGTCGAACTCGGAAGTGTTGTCGAGATCGGCGTCGACAGTCGGCTCGCGGGCCGATCGCCGGATGCTGTCGATGATCTTATGTTTCAGGATCCCCGTCAGCCAGGTGCGCAGGTTGGAGCGGCCGGCAAACTTCGCCTCTCCCGCGAGCGCCGCGAGCAGGGTTTCCTGTACCGCGTCCTCCGCGGCGTTGGCATCACGCAGCTGAAGCGCGGCAAAGCGCAGCAGGTAAGGGCGTTGCTGCTCAAGCTGCGCCCTAAAGTCGCTGTTCTGGTGCCTGGAATCCTTCACCCTGCGGGCACTTTAGCCGCGTGCGCGATCCCGTACAATCCGGACGGGTATGAGCAAGCCGAATCCCGCCGCCGAGAAAGCCCGGACCCTGGCCGAGGCGCTGCCGTACATCCGGCGCTTCCACGGTAAGACGATCGTCGTCAAGCTCGGCGGCAATGCGATGGTCGACGAGGCGCTGCAGGCGGGCTTTGCGCGCGACGTGGTCCTGCTCAAGCTGGTGGGCATGAATCCGGTCGTCGTACACGGTGGCGGTCCGCAGATCGAGAAGCTGCTGACGCAGCTGGGAATCAAGAGCGAGTTCGTGCAGGGCATGCGGGTCACCGATGCCGCGACCATGGACGTCGTGGAGATGGTGCTCGGCGGCGCGGTCAACAAGGACATCGTGACGCTGATCAACCAGGCGGGCGGCCGGGCGGTGGGGCTGACCGGACAGGACGGCGGATTCATCCGCGCGCGCAAGATGATGATGCCCGCGAAGGACCGGCCCGACGAGCTTCTCGACATCGGTCAGGTGGGCGAAATCGAGGTGATCGATCCGCGCGTGATCGCGATCCTGGAAGACGGCGGATTCATCCCGGTCGTGGCGCCGATCGGGATCGGCCAGGACGGCCATAGCTACAACATCAACGCGGATCTCGTCGCGGGCAAGCTGGCCGAAGTCCTGCGCGCGGAGAAGCTGATCCTGCTCACCAACGCGCCGGGGGTGCTGGACGAAAAGGGCGCGCTGCTCACCGGCGTGACGCCGCGCGAGATCGACGCGATGGTGGCCACTGGAGCGCTTTCCGGAGGGATGCTGCCGAAAATTTCCGCCGCGCTCGACGCGGCGCGCAGCGGCGTCAAGAGCGTGCACATCATCGACGGCCGCGTTCCCCACGCGCTGCTGCTCGAGGTGCTCACCGACCAGGGGGTCGGCACGCTCATCCGCAGCAAGTGAACAGAGTGCGCCGGCGGCCGCGCGCGAGCGGCAGGAGCGAGGGCTAGCGCGTGCGCATCGCCAAACTGCCTGCGCATCGCCGCGTGTGGATCTTCGATCTCGACAACACGCTGCACGATGCGAGCGCGAAGATCTTTCCTTCGATGCACGACCAGATCAACGCCTACCTGAGGCGCCACCTCGGCGTCGACGACGCCGGCGCGAACCGGATGCGCCAGCTTTTCTGGAGTCGCTACGGAACGACGCTGAAGGGGCTCATGCGCCACTATGGCACGGACCCACACCACTTTCTGCGCGAGACCCATCAGTTTCCCGAGCTGGAAGGCATGGTCGATCACGAGAATGCGCTGCGCCATGCGTTGGCGCAGCTTGGCGGAAAGAAGCTCGTGTTCTCGAACGCACCGCGCCACTATGTCGAAGCGGTGCTGCGCGTAATCGGCGTCGCACGCTGGTTCGACCGCGTTTACACGATCGAAAGTACCCGCTTCCGTCCGAAGCCGGCGCAGCAGGGGTTTCACGTGCTCATGCGCGCGCACGACCTCGACCCCCACCGCTGCGCATTCATCGACGACGCTCTCGAGAATCTGCGCACCGCGAAGCGCCTCGGCATGTCGACGGTCTGGGTGAGTCGCAGCGCTCGGCGCGTGCCCTTCGTCGATCTCCGCGTGTCCTCGGTGATCGAGCTGCCGCGCCGTGTGTTCCGTCGCGCCTGAGTCTGCCCTGCGGCGGCACGGCGGATGCCCCGCACGGCCGATCGGCTAGAATCGCCAGCGCATCCTTTCCTTCCCGACATGCCTCGCGCAAAAGGCGAACGCCGCCTCGAAATCCTGAAAGTGCTCGCGCAGATGCTGGGCGAGCCGCGCTGGGCGCGGATCACGACCGCCGCGCTGGCCGAGCGTCTCGACGTATCCGAGGCCGCGCTCTACCGGCACTTTGCCTCCAAGGCGCAGATGTACGAAGGCCTGATCGAGTTCATCGAGCAGAGCGTGTTCGGGTTGGCGAACCGGATCACGGCCGAGGAGCCCGAGGGACCGGGACAGGCGGTCGCGCTGCTGCAGATGTTGCTCGCCTTCGCCGAGAAGAATCCGGGGCTCGTGCGCGTGTTGACCGGCGAGGCGCTAGTCGGTGAGCACGAGCGGTTGCAGGTGCGCGTCAACCGGTTCTTCGACCGTTTCGAGGCGACGCTCAAACAGTCGCTGCGCATCGCCTCCGACGCCGATGCGGCGGCCCGCGCAAGCGTCGTGCTGCGCTACGCGATCGGCAGCCTGCAGCTCTATGCAAAGAGTGGTTTCGCGAACTCGCCCACCGAGGCGTTCGGCGCCCAGCGCAGCCAGCTGATTCCGGGTGCCGGTTAGGCCGCGCCGGCGCGCGCCACGGTGCCGTGGCCGCATACCGGGCAGCGTGGATCGCGCGCGATTCGCACGATGCGCGACTCGCCATGCAGCGCGTCGAACAGGAGCAGCCGCCCCGCGAGCGACTCGCCGATGCCCGCGATCAGCTTGATGGCTTCGATGGCCTGGAGCGCGCCAATCGCGCCAGTCAGCGGCGCCAGAACCCCCATTACCGCACAGCGCAACTCTTCGGCCTGCGCATCCTCCGGAAAGAGGCAGGCATAGCAGGGCGCGCCGGGGCGACGAGGATCGAATACCGCAAGCTGGCCGTCGAAGCGGATCGCGGCGCCCGATACGAGCGGGCGGGCGTGGCGCACGCAGGCACGGTTGACCGCGTGACGCGTCTCGAAATTGTCCGAGCAGTCGAGCACCACATCGGCCGCGCCGACCGCGCGCTCGAGCGCTTCGTCCGCCAGGCGCAGGGCAACAGGCAGGACCTCGACTTCAGGATTGACCGCCAGCAGCGCAGCGCGCGCCGACTCGGATTTGAGAGCGCCGATCGAATCGGCGCGATACAGGATCTGGCGCTGGAGATTGGTGAGGTCGACGACGTCGGGGTCCGCGATTGTCAGGCGCCCAACCCCGCCGGAGGCGAGATAGAGCGCGGCCGGGCAGCCGAGGCCGCCCGCGCCGACCAGCAAGACATGGGCCGCACGCAGGCGCGTTTGCCCGTCGACGCCGAGTTCCGGCAGCAGCAGATGGCGGCTGTAGCGGAGAAGCTGCTCGTCGGTCACGGCACCGGGGCCGGTCGCCGCGCGCTGCGCGTGACTAGTGCGCCGACTTGTTCTGCGCGACCGTCTTCGGCTTCGGCGCGGCGAGCACCGGCAGACCCTTCAGGTAGGAGAGCGCCTGCTGCAGCTGAAAGTCATCCTTCGACCCGAGCTCGATCGGCTTCGGCGGCGGCGCGGCCTCGTTCGCAGCTCCGTTTTCGGCTGGCGCCGGCGCCTTGGCGCCACTGTCCTGCGCCTTTCGCTCGTCTGCGCCCTCGAGGTGACGCTCGAGGTCGGCTTCGCGAATGCGGTCGGTCGGCTCGCCCGGTTCCTTCACGATCACGTCCGGGGTGATGCCCTTCGCCTGAATCGAGCGTCCGCTCGGAGTGAAGTAGCGCGCCGTGGTCAGCTTGATCGCCGTGTTGTTGCCCAGCGGCATGATCGTCTGTACCGAACCTTTGCCGAAGGTCTGGGTACCCATGACCGTGGCGCGCTTGTGATCCTGCAGCGCGCCCGCGACGATCTCGGAGGCCGACGCCGAACCGCCGTTGACCAGAACCACCATCGGGACGGACTTGATCTCGGGCGGCAAATTCTTGAGCACGTCATCACGCCCGCCGCGCAGGTAGTCGTCTGCGCTCGCGAAATACTTGCGCTTCGAGTCACTTGCGCGGCCGTCGGTCGACACGACGAGCGCATCGGCAGGCAGGAATGCGGCCGAGATCGCGACGGCGCCGTGCAGCAACCCGCCCGGATCGTTGCGCAGATCGAGCACGAGGCCTTTCAGCTTGCCTTGCTTGTACAGCGCGGATAGGTGACGCACGAGGTATTCCGGGGTCGACTCCTGGAATTGAGAGACGCGAATCCACCCGTAGCCGGGTTCGATAACCTTCGACTTGACGCTGCGCACGCGGATGATCGCGCGCGTCAGAGTGACCAGGACGGGCCGCGTTTGCCCGCGGCGCGAGATCGTCAGCTTGATCTGCGTGCCCGGCTTGCCGCGCATCCGCTTGACCGCGTCGGACAGCGTCATGCCCTTGACCGGTGTTTCATCGATCTTGACGATCAGGTCGCCCGGCTTGATTCCCGCGCGGAACGCCGGCGTGTCTTCGATCGGAGAGACGACCTTCACGAAGCCGTCTTCCATGCCAACCTCGATTCCCAGGCCGCCGAACTGTCCTTGGGTGCCGACCTGCAGTTCCTTGAACGCATCGGCGTCCAGGTAGGCCGAGTGCGGATCCAGCCCGGTCAGCATGCCGTTGATCGCCTCGGTGATCAGCCTCTTGTCACCGACGTCCTCGACATAGTTCTGTTTGATCGCGCCGAAAACCTCGGTGAAGGCGCGCAGCTCTTCGACCGGTAGCGGCTCGCGCTCGGCGCGGTCGGCGATCGCCTGGAAGTTGAGGCTGACCAGCACGCCCGCAAGGGCGCCGACCAGAACCAGTCCGATGTTGCGTAGTTTGATGCGCATCGTGCGTTTCCTCGGCGGCGATCCGCGCCGCGGTCAGTTCCTCTGAACCCAAGCCATCGGGTCAAAGGTCTTACCCAAGTGCCGCATTTCAAAGTATAAACCCGATTGCTCGCGGCCCCCGCTCGAGCCAACGATGGCAATCCTCTCACCCATTGCGACCGGGTCGCCCACCTGCTTCAGCAGCGCTTCGTTGTAAGCGTAAATCGAGAGATAGTCGTCGCCGTGGTCAATGATTAAAAGATTGCCAAAACCCCGCATCCAATCGGCGAACACCACTTGCCCGTGGGCGATGGCGGTGACCGGCGTGCCCTCTTTTGCCCGGATAAACAACCCTTTTGCCGCCGCGCCCGACGCTTCCCTTGGAGCGCCGTAGCGGCCTACGAGTTCCCCACGCACCGGGAGCCGCAGCTGTCCACGCTGCGCCGCCAGGCTGCCGCCCCCGGTTCCCGCTCCGGGACTTTTCTGAATGGTGACCACACTGGCACCAGGGCGCGCGGCGAGCAGGCGGCCGATTTCCTCGACCAGCTTGGCGAGGCGCGCCTCGTCCGCGCGCAACACCCGCATCTGACGGCGGTTGCGACGGATTTCGTCCGCAACCTGGTCGAGCACCTTGCGCCGGGCGCGCTGCTCGGCCAGCAGTCGCTCGCGCTCGTCGCGCTCCTGGTGCCGGACCTGTCCCAGGCGCTCGGCTTTCGCTTCGGCCTCGCGTCGCAGCGCCTCGAGCTCGGCGACGTCCGCGCGATAGGACGCGATGACCTCGGCGCGGGCGCGTGAGAGCTGAGCGAGGTAGTAGAGTTTGCGCGCCACCTCTCCGGGATCGGTGCCGGACAGCGCCAGACGCAGTGCATCCGGTGCGCCCGCCGCGTGCCGTGCCGCGAGCAAGCGCGCGATGGCGGCCTGCTGCTGGCCGATTTCCGCCGCCAGCGCACGGCGCCGGGCATCGATCGTGGACGCAGACTTGCGCAGTGCTCTGGCCTCGGTCTCGAGCGTCGCCAGCGTCCGATTGACCTCGGAGATCGCGTGCTCGGAATCGCGTAGCAAGTCGCGCGCCTCGCGCTGCGAGGCTTCCTTCTTGTCCAGTGCGGACTTCATCTTGGCGATCCGCGCGCGGAGTTCGGCCAGATCGCGCGCGCGGGCGTCGGCCTCGGCTTTCGTGCGCGGCGCGTCCGCGCGGACCTCGCGCCCCGCTGCGAGAGCGAGCACGGCGAGCAGGAATACCGCGAGGTGCGCGAGCCTCAGGCTTTCGCCTTGCCCTGTGCGGAAACCGCGGCGATGCGCTGCGCAACCTCCGCGGCATCCCCCAGATAACGGTGGCCAAGCGGTTTCAGCGACGCGTCGAGTTCGTAGACCAGGGGCACGCCGGTTGGAATGTTCAGGCCGACGATCTCCGCGTCGCCCATTGCGTCCAGGTACTTGACCAGGGCGCGCATCGAGTTGCCGTGCGCGGCGATCAGCACCCGGCGTCCCGCCCGGATCGAGGGCGCAAGGGCCGACTCCCAGTAGGGCAGAACGCGCGCAACGGTGTCCTTGAGACATTCGGTGAGCGGCACCTCGGCCGGTGGGAGCGACGCGTAGCGCGGATCGGAGCCCGCATGGCGCGGATCGCCTGGCTCGAGCGCCGGCGGCGGCGTGTCGTAGCTGCGCCGCCAGCTGAGCACCTGCGCATCGCCGAACTTGGCGGCGGTCTCCGCCTTGTTGAGCCCCTGAAGCGCTCCGTAGTGGCGCTCGTTCAGGCGCCAGCTCTTTTCGACCGGAATCCACATGAGATCCATGACGTCGAGCGTGAGCCACAGGGTACGGATGGCACGCTTGAGAACCGAGGTGTAGGCGAGGTCGAAGCGGAATCCTTCGGCGTTCAACAGCTCGCCCGCCCTGCGCGCCTCGGCGACACCAGCCGGCGAGAGGTCGACATCGGTCCAGCCGGTAAATCGATTCTCGCGGTTCCACTCGGACTCGCCGTGGCGCAGCAGCACGAGAGTGTAGGTGGGTGCAGGCATGATCGAAGCTTGCAAACGGAACCCTATTCTATAATGCGTCCTTTGACCACGATGGCCCCATGAAGCGCGAGACATTCGACCTGATCGAGAAAGCCGAGCACATCGAGCTCGCTGCCCGGGCCATGAAGGCGATGGCGCATCCGCTGCGGCTCAAGATTTTGTGCGTGCTGGGCGGGAGCGAGGTGAGTGTCCAGGACATCGTGGATGCCGTGGGCACCTCGCAGTCAAACATTTCCCAGCATCTTGCGATCTTGCGCGACAAGGGGGTGCTGCGCGCGCGCAAGGACGCGAACCGGGTGTACTACCGGGTCGGCGACGAGCGCACTCTGCAGCTGCTCGGCATGATGCGCGAGGTGTACTGCAGCGAACCGCTGCCCTGAACGCCCGGCCTACGCCGGGACCGTCCGAATGCTCGAATTTGCGCGTGACAACATCCTGCTGATCGCCGTCGCGGTTGTTTCGGGCGTGATGCTCATCCTGCCCTTGTTGCGGCGCGGCGGCGGCGGCGGCGGGCATTCGGTCGACACCTTGCGGGCGACCCAGTGCATCAATCGTGAGGACGCGTTGGTGGTCGACGTGCGCGACGCGGCCGAAGTTGCACAGGGCAAGATTCTCGGCGCGCGCGCGGTGCCGCTCGCCCAGCTCGGCGAACGGGGCCCGGAGCTGCGCAAGAACAAGGAAAAGCCGATCATCGTGTACTGCGGTCGCGGAAACCAGTCGCAGCAGGCGGCGGCGATCCTGCGCAAGCAGGGCTACGCCAACGTCTTCAACCTGTCGGGTGGATTTGCCGCTTGGCTGCAGGCGGGCTTGCCGATCGAAAAGTAGGATGGCGCACGTCCTGATGTACTGTACGGGCAGCTGCCCGTACTGCCACGCGGCCGAGCGTCTGCTTGAGAAGAAGGGTGTGCGCGAAATCGAAAAAATTCGCGTCGATCTCGAGCCGGCACGCCGCACGGAGATGTTGCAGCGTTCGGGGCGACGCACCGTTCCGCAGATCTGGATCGGCGCGCGCCACGTCGGCGGCTGCGACGAGCTGTACGAACTCGAGTCCGACGGCGCGCTCGACGAGTTGCTGGCGGCGTAAACGGGACGCGGTCGCGACGGCACGCGTCGAGGCGCCACATTCCCGGTAAGGAGCTTCAAGATGAGCGAGAGCGAACCGACATTTCAGATCGAGAAGATCTACGTCAAGGATCTTTCTCTCGAGCTGCCGAATGCGCCGCAGGCCTTCCTGCAGCCCGATCAGCCCCAGCTCGAGGTGCAGATCGCGAACGACGCGACGAAGGTCGCGGACAGCATCTTCGAGGTCACGGTCGGGGTGACGGTGACCGCGAGGGTGGGCGAGCGCACCCTGTTCCTGGTCGAGGCGGTTCAGGCCGGGCTCTTCCAGATCGCCAATGTGCCAGAGACGGAAATGGGGCCGCTGCTCGGCATCGGTTGCCCGACCATTCTCTACCCCTACGCGCGCGAAACGGTATCGGACATGGTGACGCGCGCCGGGTTTCCGCCGGTCGTACTCGCACCGGTGTCGTTCGAGGCGATTTACGCGCAGCGCATGCAGCAGAGCGGGGACGATGCGCGCATCGAGATTGCGAGCTAGCGCGATGCGCGCGCTGCTTGCCGTGCTCGGCCTCGTCGTCGCGCAAGCCGCGTCCGGCGCGGATTTCCGCAGCGTGGCCGATGAGACTGCCGTGCTGTACGACGCGCCGTCACGTGCCGCGACGCCGCTGTGGGTCGTCTCGCACGACTATCCGCTCGAGGTCATCGTCAATCTCGAAGCCTGGGTGAAGGTGCGTGACCAGACGGGAACGCTGAGCTGGATCGAGAAACGCCAGCTCTCGGACAAGCGCACAGTGCTCGTCGTCACGGCGACCGCCGAGGTCCGCCGCAAGCCGGCGGATCTGGCGCCGATCGCCTTTGTCGTCGCCCAGAACGTCGTTCTCGATCTGATCGGCACGGCGCCCGGCGGCTGGCTCCAGGTGCGTCATGCGGACGGCACCACGGGCTACCTGCGCGCAATCCAGGTCTGGGGAGCCTGATCCGCCGGCGTCATGCTTGAGGCGGGCAAGCGGGTTGCGGTCCTCGGCGCCGGCGCCTGGGGAACGGCGCTCGCCAGTTCGCTAGCCACACGTGCCGCTGCCGTGCTCTGGGCGCGCGATTCGGATCAGGCGGTGGCGATCGCGCGCGAGCGGCGCAACGCGCGCTATTTGCCGGAGGTGGCGATTCCCGAAGAGCTGGCGGTGTCTGCGGATCTGGCCCAGGCGGTCGAAGGCGCCGCGCTGCTGCTTCTCGCCACGCCGGTGGCGGGATTGCGCGATCTGGTCTCACGGCTCGCCGCGCTCGGGCTCGATCCGGCGCCTGGTCTCGTGTGGCTATGCAAAGGGTTTGAGCAGGGCAGCGGCCGCTTGCCGCACGAGATCGTGGAGGAAGCGTTCGGTGCGCACGCGCGCTGCGGTGCGCTCTCGGGGCCGTCGTTCGCGCTTGAGGTCGCGCGCGGCCTGCCCTGCGCGCTGACCCTGGCGGCGCGTGACGCCGCGTTCGCGCGCGCCGCGGCCGCCCAGGTGCACGGCGGCCGCATCCGCGTGTACTACAGCGATGACCTGATCGGTGTCGAGCTCGGCGGAGCGCTCAAGAACGTGATCGCAATCGCCGTTGGGCTGTGCGATGGTCTTGCGCTGGGGCAGAACGCGCGTGCCGCCCTGGTGACGCGCGGCTTGGCCGAGATCACGCGGCTCGGCGTCGCGCTCGGCGGGCGGGCCGAGACCTTTCACGGCCTTGCGGGCGTGGGCGACCTGTTTCTGACGGCAACCGGAGACCTTTCGCGCAACCGGCGCGTCGGGCTCGAGCTGGCCCGTGGGAAGTCCCTCGATGCAGCGCTGGAGGAGCTTGGTCATGTCGCCGAAGGCGTGCGCAGCGCGCGCGAGGCCCTGCGTCTGGCCAGTGCCCGGCAAATCGACATGCCGATTGCCGCCGCGGTGTGCGACGTGCTCGAGGGCGGGCTCGATCCTGCGGCTGCCGCGGAGCGCCTGCTGGCGCGCGACGCGCGCAGCGAGCGGCTGGAGGGCTAGTCTGACGAGCGAAGCGGCGCCCCGCAGTTCGCGGCGCCCGCAAAGCCAAGCTGGCGCCAGGCTTCGTAGACCACCACTGCGACCGCGTTCGACAGGTTCAGGCTGCGATTCGCGGCGCGCATCGGCAGCCGCAGGCGCCGCGCCGTCTCGATCGAGCCCAGAACGTCCTCGGGCAGCCCGCGCGTCTCCGTGCCGAACAAAAGTACGTCGTCGGCTGCGTAGGCGACATCGGTGTAACGACGCGTGCCGCGCGTCGTGAGCGCGAACAGCCGGCGGCCCTCGAGTGCCGCGCGACAGGCGGCCCAAGACGCATGGACGCGTGTCTGAGCGAGGTCATGGTAGTCGAGACCGGCGCGCCTGAGCTGTCGGTCGTCGAGCGAGAAGCCAAGCGGCTCGACAAGGTGCAGCCGCACGCCGGTATTCGCCGCAAGACGAATAACGTTGCCCGTATTCGGGGGAATCTCGGGTGCGAGCAGGACGACGTCGAACATCCCTAGGCCTCCCGTGGCGGCAGGGTTCGCGCCACGACCCAGTTGACCACACGCGCGGCGCCGGCGCGCTTCAACGCGGCCGCAACCGCGTCAAGCGTCGCGCCGGTGGTCATCACGTCATCGACGACGGCGAGCGTCAGCCCGTCGAGCGCACGTTCGCAGCGGAATGCGCCGCGCAGGTTGCGAACGCGCTCGGACCAGGGCAGCTCGCTCTGCGCACGCGTATCGCGCACGCGCTCGCAGAGCGCGGGCTCCAGACGATGGCGCCCGGGCAGCGTGCGCGCGATTTCCATCGCCTGGTTGTAGCCGCGCTCGCGCAGACGCGCGCTCGAGAGCGGTACCGGAAGGGCGATGTCGATCCATTCGTCGGCGGGCAGCGCCTTGCCGAGCAAATCCGCGAGGACCGGTGCGAGAGCGAGCTCGGCACGGTATTTCAGCCCCTGGATGAGGACGTCGGCCGGAAACCGGTAGTCGAGCGCTGCGAAGCTCGCGTCGTAATGGGGTGGCCGCGCCAGGCAGCTGCCGCAAAGCGCAGCGGCCGGACTCGGCAGGGCACAGCGCGGGCATCGCGGCCCTCCAAGACGCGGCAGATCGGCCAGACACGGGGCGCATAGCGGCTGCCCTGCGTCGGCCGCGCCGCGGCAGAGATAGCAGCGACCGCCGAACAGCGCGGAAGCCAGCTGGCGGACGGTGTCGAGCCGCATCGGAAATCTCTGCGTGGCCTGCGGACGGGACGGATTATGCGGCAGCGGCGCGGCCGACCATACAGCGTAAGCGACGCGCCTTGACGTTCCCGCGAGGCCGCCGTGACAATCGTCGCGACATTCCGCGCGACCGCGCCAAAGGACTCCGCCGATGTGGACCGTTGCCAAGCTTGGCGCAGATCTGGCGTCCGGTAGGACGTCGAGCTGCAAGTTGCTCGAGGAAGCGCTCGAGCGTATCGCCGATCCGGCCGGAGAAGGCGCGCGTGCATTTCTCAAGATCTATGGCGATACCGCGCGTGCCGAGGCCGAATTTTCCGACCGCCTGCGCGCGGCAGGATTGCGCCGTTCGCCGGTCGACGGACTGCCGGTTTCGATCAAGGATCTGTTCGACGTGGGCGGCGACGTGACGCGCGCGGGATCGAAAATTCTCGCCGATGCGCCCGCGGCGCAGGTGGATGCTCCCGTCGTCGCGCGCCTGCGTGCGGCGGGCGCGGTGATCGTCGGCCGCACCAACATGGTGGAATTCGCGTTCGGGCCGCTCGGGTTCAATCCGCACTACGGCACGCCGCGCAACCCCTGGGACCGCGCCACCGGGCGCGTGCCCGGCGGTTCCTCCTGCGGTGCCGCGGTCGCCCAGGCCGACGGCATGTGTGTGATGGCGCTCGGCAGTGACACGCGCGGTTCGGTGCGCGTCCCGGCGGCATTGTGCGGCGTTGCTGGATTCAAGCCCACCGCGCGGCGCATCCCGCGCGATGGCGTTTTCCCGCTGTCGTTTACGCTCGATTCCGTCGGTCCGCTGGCAAACAGCATCGCCTGCTGCGCGGCTTACGACGCGGTCCTCGCGGGCGAGCCGCCGGAGCCTCTGGCGGATCTGCCCGTCAAGGGACTTCGGCTGCTTCTGCCTCGATCGAGCGCACTCGAGGATCTGGACGCGAAAGTGGGCGCAGACTTCGAGGGCGCGCTGAAGCAGCTGTCGGCGGCGGGAGCGGTGCTCAGCGAGGTGCCGGTGCCGGCGTTCGACCGGCAGGACCAGTACTTCAAGGGCGGGGGATTCGCCGGCGCGGAATCGTATGCCATTCACCGCGAGCGCCTTGCACGGATCGACGAGTTCGACCCGCGCGTCGGCAAGCGGATACTCATGTTCAAGGACTATTCGGCCGGGGACTATGTCGAGCTCGGCATGCTGCGCCAGGCGTTCATGCGCGAGGTGGGAGCGATCGCGGCGCCGTACGACGCCATGCTCATGCCGACGGTCCCGAGCGTGCCGCCGACCCTGGCAGAGGCGGGCGCGCGGGACGAAGACTACTTCCGCTGGATCCTGCGCGTGATGCGCAATGTGGGGCTGATCAACTTCCTCGACGGCTGTGCGGCGACGCTGCCCTGCCATGCGCCGGGCACTGCACCGGTCGGACTCATGGTCGCGGGCAGTGCGCTCGCCGACCGGCAGGTGCTTGCCGTGGCGGCGACGATCGAGCGCGTACTCGACCGGGGTGGCTGAGCCGCCGGTCGTCGACACCGCGCGCGTGCGCCGAGGCTTCGAGCGCGCGGCGCAGACCTATGTCGCCGCTTCCCCATTGGAAGCGGAGATCGGCCAGCGCATGCTCGCGCGGCTCGATTACATCCGCGCGACGCCGCGCCGCATTCTCGACGCGGGCGCAGGGCCGGCGCGCGAGGCGACGGCATTGCTCGCGCGTTATCCGCAGGCTGTGCTCGTGACCCTCGATTTCTCGCGCGCCATGCTGCGGACCGCGAGACGGTCGCAGGGCGTGCGCGAGTGGCTGCGGCGCAGAGCACGCCCGCTGCCCGTTGTCGCCGATTTCGCGCACATGCCGCTGCCCGCCGGGAGCGTCGACCTCCTGTGGTCGAACATGGCGCTGCACTGGGCGCCGGTGCCGGGCGCGGCGCTGCGCGAGTTTGCGCGCGTTCTCGCACCCGATGGATTGCTCATGTTCAGCACCCTGGGCCCGGACACGCTGAAGGAGTTGCGCCTGGCGGCGGGCCCGTCGCAGGTGCACGGCTTCACCGACATGCACGACATCGGCGATGCCCTGGTCGGCGCGGGCTTCACGGCGCCGGTGATGGACGCGGAGACCATCACGCTTACCTACGCCGATCCCGAGGGCCTCTTCGCCGACCTGCGGCGCAGCGGACAGACATCGGCACGGGCGGATCGTGCACGCGGTCTGCGCGGACGGGGCTTTCTGGAGCGTTTGCGCGCGCGGCTCGTCGAGCAGGCCGAGGGCGGCAGAATCTCGGCGACATTCGAAGTGGTCTACGGTCACGCTTGGCGCGCACCACGCGTGGCACGTGACGATGGGCGTGCAATCATCCGGACCGACACGCTGCGCCATAGAATCCGCTGAGGCCCCGATCGAAAGGGCGAGAAGCGTTTCGCGCGCGCTCGATTGGAGCCCGGTTTCTTGAGGCAGAGGGGTTGACTGTGGTACCTTCGCGCCTCTTATTGGCGCGGCCCGCGGCCGCTCGCTGTGGGGCCGGAAATCAGATGGACAGTCCGCAGCGCGAATGGGCGTTTCTGGGTTCGTCGCACGGATTCAGTGTGCTCCTCAAGCGCAATTGTTCGATTTCGCCGAAAGGCATGATTTGTGTGTTCGCGATGCTCGCGGCCGTGACGCTGAGTATCGCGCTCGGATTTGCCCTGGCGGGCGCGTGGCTGGTGCTGCCGTTCGCCGGGCTCGAGGTGGTTGCGTTGGTGCTCGCGTTTTTGTGGACCGCGCGGCACGCGGCAGATTACGAGCGTATCGAGTTTGCGCCGGGTCGGCTGTGCGTGGAGGTGGCGGAAGGTCGCCGCCTGCGCCGGCATGAGCTGGATCGCGGAGCGCTGCGCGCGCGCCATGCACCCGAGCGCGGATGCGTGGTGCTGGGCGTTGCGGGTGCGGAAGACGAAATCGAGCTCGGACGGCACCTGCACGCCGAGGCGCGCAGCGGGCTGGCGGACGCGTTGAACAGAACATTGCGCCTCTGAATCGGGAGACTGGAACGATGGCAAGCAACTGGGTGCGTTACCTCGCGGTATCCGTGGCGGGAGTGGCAGGGCTCGCGGCGGCAGGACTTGCCCTCGCCGCCCCTTGGAACCTGCAGCCGGCGGTGACCAAGATCGCAGCGGACATCCACAGCCTGCACGAGTACGTCATGATCCTCGTGACGATCATCTTCTGCGGTGTTTTCGGCGCGATGTTCTACTCGGTCTACGCGCACCGCAAGGACAAGGGCCACAAGGCTGCGCAGTTTCACGAAAGCACGACGGTCGAAGTGCTTTGGACCGTGATCCCGCTGGTGATTCTCGTCATCATCGCCTGGCCCGCGACCAAGGTGGTCATCGCGCAGAAGGACACGTCGCAGGCCGACCTCACGATCAAGGTGACCGGCTATCAGTGGAAATGGGGCTACGACTACGTGAAAGGCGAGGGCGAGGGCATTCATTTCCTCTCCCAGTTGGCCACCCCGCGCGATCAAATCGAGGGCCGCAAGCCCAAGGGTGAGCATTACCTGCTCGAGGTGGACAACGAGCTCGTGGTGCCGGTAAACAAGAAGGTGCGCATCCTCGCGACTGGCGGCGATGTCATTCACGCATGGTGGGTGCCTGCTTTCGGGGCCAAGCAGGACGCGATTCCCGGCTTCATCCGCGATATTCATTTCAGGGCAGAGAGGACCGGCGTGTTTCGCGGTCAGTGCACCGAGCTCTGCGGCAAGGATCACGGCTACATGCCGATCGTCGTGCGCGTGGTGAGCGCAGACGAGTACACGAAATGGGTGGGCGAGCAAAAGTCCAAGGCCGCAGCGGCGGCCGGCGAGCCGAAAAAGATTGCGGTGGCGGCCAAAACCGCGCGCCAGTAGGCACCGAATTCAGCGATCGGGAGAACGAGAATGAGCGCAGTTGTGGATAGCCACGGACACGGGCACGAGCACCACCACGACCATCACGGTGGATACAGCGGCATCATGCGCTGGATCACGACCACGAACCACAAGGACATCGGGACGCTGTACCTGTGGTTCAGCTTCATCATGTTCTTGGTCGGCGGCGCAATGGCAATGGTCATTCGTCTCGAGCTGTTCTCGCCGGGGCTGCAATGGGTCAACCCGGACTTCTTCAACCAGATGACGACCATGCACGGTCTCATCATGGTGTTCGGCGCGATCATGCCGGCGTTCGTGGGCTTCGCAAACTGGCTGATCCCGATGCAGATCGGCGCGCCTGACATGGCGTTCGCGCGAATGAACAACTGGTCGTTCTGGATCCTGCCGTTCGCGGCCTCGCTGCTGGTGATCTCGTTCTTCATGCCGGGTGGGGCGCCGGGCGTGGGCTGGACGATGTACGCGCCGCTCACCGTGCAAATGGGTATCGGCATGGATTTCACGATCTTCGCCGTCCACCTGCTCGGCATGAGCTCGATCATGGGCTCGATCAACATCATCACCACAATCCTCAACCTGCGCGCGCCGGGCATGACGCTGATGCGCATGCCGCTGTTCTGCTGGACCTGGCTGATCACCGCCTACCTGCTGGTCGCCGCGATGCCGGTGCTCGCGGGCGCGGTGACGATGACGCTGACCGACCGTCATTTCGGCACGTCGTTCTTCAATGCCGCCGGGGGCGGCGACCCGGTGCTCTACCAGCACATCTTCTGGTTCTTCGGCCACCCCGAGGTCTACATCATCGCGTTGCCGGCCTTCGGCGTGATCTCGCAGGTGATCCCGGCGTTCTCGAGGAAGCCGCTGTTTGGCTATGCCTCGATGGTGTACGCGACATCGGCGATCGCAATTCTGTCTTTCATCGTCTGGGCACACCACATGTACACGGTCGGCATGCCGGTGACCGGGCAGCTGTTTTTCATGTACGCCACCACGCTGATCGCGGTGCCGACCGGCGTCAAGGTGTTCAACTGGGTGGCCACGATGTGGAAAGGGGCGCTGTCGTTCGAGACGCCAATGCTGTTCGCGATTGGTTTCCTGTTCCTGTTCACTCTCGGTGGATTCACCGGCCTGGTGCTGTCGCTTGCCGCGGTCGACATCCAGCTGCACGACACCTACTACGTCGTGGCGCACTTCCACTACGTGATGGCGATCGGCGCAGTGTTTGCCGGCTTTGCCGGCATCTATTTCTGGCTGCCGAAATGGACCGGCCGGATGTATGACGAGAAGCTCGGCAAGTGGCATTTCTGGCTGTCGACCATCTTCATCAACATGACCTTCTTCGTGCAGCATTTCTCGGGCCTCGCCGGGATGCCGCGCCGCGTTCCCGACTATCCGCTGATGTTCGAGACCTGGAACAAAATCAGCTCGATCGGGGCCTTCGGCTTCGGTCTGTCGCAGTTCTTGTTCCTGTACATTGTCCTGAAAGCGATTCGCAGCGGGGAGAAGGCGAAGGACAAGCAGTGGGAAGGTGCCGATTCGCTCGAGTGGACACACCTGCCGTCGCCTGCGCCTTACCACTCGTTCGAAACACAGCCGGTGATCAAGTAGCCGAGGGCGCGTGAGCCGCAATCTGAAAACGGCACTGGCCCTCGTGTCGATTGCGCTGGCCTCGTTTATCGGGATCATCGTGAAGTTCTGGATCCTGAGCGGCGGTTGATCGGACGCGGGTCATGCACGCGCTCGATTCAGCTGCCAGGTCCAACGCGCGACGCCGTGAGAATCGGCGCATGCTGCTGCGCCTTTCGACCGTCGCCGTCCTGATGTTCGGGTTCGGTTTCGCAATGGTGCCGTTTTACGACCAGATCTGCGCCGCGCTCGGGGTCAATTCGCTGGTGCCGATTGAGCGCGCCGCGGCGAAGAACACGCAGATCAATCGCGCGCGGACCGTCTCCGTGGAATTCGACGCGAATTCGCACGACCTGCCGTGGCGCTTCCGACCGCTGGTCAGGCACCTCAATGTGCATCCGGGCGAGCTTGCGGTCATAGAGTACGAGGTGGTGAACGCGCGATCGCATGCCGTGACGGGGCAGGCAGTCCCGAGCTACGGCCCGGCACGCGCGGCCGAGTATTTCAAGAAGGTCGAGTGCTTCTGCTTCGAGCAGCAGACGCTGGCCGGCGGGGAAGTCCGTCGCATGCCGGTCGTCTTCGTGGTCGACCCGTCGTTGCCGAAGGACATCCACACGGTCACGCTGTCGTACACCTTCTTCGAGGTCGCCGGCCGCGGAGGCCGGAGCTGAGCATGGATCGTGTGATGAAGCCCGCGTCCTTTCTCGATGTGGTCAAGACGATCGCTTTCGGTGCGCTGGGGGTGCGGCGGCGCGCGGACCACGAGCGGGAGACCACCCGGATCAAGCCGTTGCACATCATTGTCGCCGGCATCGTTGCCGCGGCACTGTTCATTTTGACCCTGATCACCATCGTGCGGATGGTGGTCGGAAGCTAGGGCAGGAAGCAGGAATCCAGGGAGAAGAAAAGATGGCACACGAAGCGACTGCCGCTCCACACCAGCACTACTACGTTCCGCAGCCGATGCCGTGGCCCATCATGGGTTCGATCGCGCTTTGGCTGATGATGCTCGGCGCGGTCTTTGTCTTCAACGGCATGTCGGGCGGCTGGATCTCGATCGCCGCGGGGTTCATGGTGTTGCTGTACATGATGTTCCGCTGGTTCGGGGACGTGATCCGCGAGTCCGAGGGCATGAAATACGGGCGCTGGGAAGACGTGTCGTTCCGCTGGGGGATGAGCTTCTTCATCTTTTCGGAGGTGATGTTCTTTGCGGCGTTCTTCGGCGCGCTGTTCTACGTCCGGGTCCTTTCGGTGCCGGACCTCGCGAGCCTGCAGAACAACGAGTATCTCTGGCCCGGATTTGCCGCGCTGTGGCCGTCGGCCGGACCGACGTTCGAGCAGAAGTTCTCGCCCATGGCGGCCTGGGGACTGCCCGCGATCAACACCCTGCTGCTGCTGTCTTCGGGCGTGACGGTCACCATCGCGCACTGGGCGCTCAAGGAGAACAAACGGGCGATGCTCAACCTGTTCCTGTTCTTCACGGTCGCGCTCGGTGTGACCTTTCTGTTCGTTCAGGCCTATGAATACGGCCATGCCTACAGCGAGCTCAACCTGAAGTTGACCACCGGCGTCTACGGGTCAACATTCTTCATGCTGACCGGATTCCACGGCTTTCACGTCACCGTGGGCGCGATCATGCTGAGCGTGATCCTTGGGCGCTGCCTCGCGGGTCACTTCAAACCGGATCATCATTTCGCCTTCGAGGGCGTCGCGTGGTACTGGCACTTCGTCGACGTCGTCTGGCTGGGTCTGTTCATTTTTGTATACTGGCTCTGAGCTTGGTCTTTCGCAGAGCGGCGGGATAACGAGGAGGAGGCACGAAAGACCGGCGCAGCGCGCAAGCGCGAGCAGCCGGCGGCACAGGTGCCGCGCAGGAGGAACTTGGATGCCGCAGGACATGCGGCATTTTTTTTGCCGCGACCGGGTGCGCCTCTCCGATCAGCCGCTGAGCCGGCCTGGGATGAATCCGAAATAGAACCCCGCCATGAGGAACAGGAACAGCGCGATCGACAGCCCCACCCGGATCGCGAGCGCCTTGACCGCACGCTTCGAGCCGCTCTCGTCGCGGTAGATGAATACGAGCGCCGACGCGAGGCTCGCGACGATGAGGATGAGCATTCCAATGACGATGTATCGCATGAGATTCGGGTCCAACCGCCGGCGGGACCATGCACGGTGGGAACGATGAGGCAATACCGCGCGCTGCTGCGGAGCCTCGAGTGTACCGCGCCGCGCGCGCTCCGAGTCGGGGCAATCGGGCAATGGCGTTGATCGTGCGTGGGCGGCGCTTCGCGCCGCGCTGGCGATGGCTCGCGGTCGCGCTCGGCGGGATGATCGTGTTCGTCGCGCTCGGCAACTGGCAGCTGCGGCGCGCGGACGAGCGTCATGCGCTCGCCGCTGCGCAACGCGCGGCACTTGCCGCGCCGGCGACGCCGCTCCCCGGAGCGCCGGTCGGGGCTTCGGCATACGCCATGCGCCGGATCCAGCTACGCGGAACCTTCCTGCCCAAGTACACGATCTACCTCGACAACCGCATCCGGGACGGGCGCGTGGGCTACGAGATCGTCACACCGCTGCGCCTTGCGGGCAGTACGCTGCACGTTGCCGTTCTGCGGGGCTGGGTGGCGGGCACGGGGAATCGCGCAGAGTTGCCAGGCGTGCGCACCCCGTCGGGCCCGCAAGTGATCGATGGCCTCGCCCTCTCGGATATTCCCCAGCGCTTCGAGCCGAGCGGCGCGGTGCCGGAAGGGCGCGTCTGGCAGAACTTCACCGTACCGCGCTATCGCGCGTCGACCGGCCTTGCGCTGCAGCCGTTGATCCTCGAGCAGCGCTCGGACAACGGCGACGGACTCGCGCGCGACTGGCCAGCGCACGGCGCCGGCGCCGAAAAGAACGAGAACTACGCGCTGCAGTGGTACTCGCTTGCTGCGCTGAGCATTGTTCTCTGGATCGTGCTGTCCTTCCGCCGCGATGCGCCTACTGCCTGAGGATCCGGTCAAGCGGGGGCGGTTGCAGCTCCTGTTGCTGATCGGCGTGTTCGTCTTGCCGCTCGCGGGAAGTGGCGTGGCGTACTTGTTCCACTGGTCGACCGGGCACAGGAGCAACTACGGCACGCTGATCGAGCCCCATCCGGTTCCCAAGACCCCGCTCGTCGGGCTTGACGGTCGCTCCGAGCGGCTGGATGCGTTGCACGGAAAGTGGATCCTTTTGCAGTTCGATGCGCCGGCCTGCGAGTCGGGCTGCGAGCGCAAGCTGTATACGATGCGCCAGGTGCGCAAGGCGCTCGGACGCGATGAATCGCGCGTCGAGAGGGTCTGGATCCTGAGTGCCGACGGCCGGCCGAAGCCGCGCCTGCTGCAGGCGATCGAGGGCACCCGGGTGCTGCGTCCGGCGGACGCGAGATTCGCGGCCGCATTTCCCGCGCCTGGCACGGTCCGGGATCACATCTATGTGATCGACCCACGCGGTAACCTGATGCTGCGCTTTCCTCACGATGCCGACCCCGCGCGGGTGATCAAGGACCTGCGGCGGCTGCTCGCCTATTCTTCGATCGGTTGAGCGCCCAGACGCTGCCCGTGATGCGCCGACAGAGGGGGGCGACGTGATAGACTGCGCGCGCGGTTTTGGGGCGCCGAATGCCCCTCATTTCGTCGTGACGTTGTGAACACCCAGGTACTCTCTCCCAGCCTGACGCGCGTGCTGACGCGCCGCATCCGTGCGTTCTACGCGTTGACCAAACCGCGTGTGGTGTCGCTGATCGTGTTCACCGCGATGATCGGGATGTTCCTCGCGGTTCCGGGCATGGTACCCCTGCGCATACTCCTCGCGGGAACCGTGGGTATCGCGCTGGTCGCCGGTGCCGCCGCCGCGATCAATTGTCTGGTCGAACAGCGCATCGATGCGCTCATGCAGCGCACGCGCGTCCGGCCCTTGCCGCGCGGCGAGCTGACGACCGCGCAGACGCTGGTGTTTGCCGCCGCGGTTGGTGCGCTGGGGCTTTGGCTGCTGCTGCGCTTCGTCAATCCGCTGACAATGTGGCTGACCCTCGGAACCTTCGTCGGCTACGCGGTCATCTACACGATCGTGCTCAAGCCGGCGACGCCGCAGAACATCGTGATCGGCGGCGCCTCGGGCGCCATGCCGCCGGTATTGGGATGGGCTGCAGCAACCGGCCAAGTCACGATCGAGCCGATGCTGCTGTTTCTGATCATCTTCGCGTGGACGCCGCCGCATTTCTGGTCGCTTGCCCTGTACCGCACGGCGGACTACGCCCGCGCCGGGCTGCCGATGCTCCCGGTGACGCATGGCAAGTCGTACACGCGTCAGCAGGTCCTGCTCTACACGCTGATCCTGTTCGGCGTCAGCTTGCTGCCCTTCGCGGTCCGCATGGCGGGCGTGAGCTATCTGGTCGCGGCCTGTGTGTTGGGCGGGTGGTATGTCGTCCATGCGCTGCGCATCCGCTTTGCCTACAGCGATCATGTCGCGCAGCGCGCGTTCCGATTTTCGATCTTCTATCTCGCGGCGCTGTTCGCTGCGCTGCTGCTCGATCACTATCTCTTGATTTTGCTGGCGTGAGATTCCTGCGATCGGCCGTCCCCGTCTGGGTCGCGGCGTGCATCGCCGTGCTGGTGCTCGGTGCCTGCGAAGGCGGCAAGCCTCAGTTCAAGAGCACCGATATCACGGGTGCCCCGTACGGGAAGTCGCTCGCGCTGACGGGTTATGACGGCCGGCCGCGCACGCTCGCCGACTTTCGCGGCAAGGTGGTGGTGCTGTTCTTCGGCTATACCCAGTGCCCGGATGTCTGCCCGACGACGCTTGCCGAAGTGGCGCGCGCGATCAAGACGCTCGGAGCGGACGCCGACCGGGTCCAGGTTCTGTTCGTGACGCTCGACCCGGAGCGTGATACGCCGCAGATCCTGGCGCAGTACGTGCCCGCGTTCGATCCGCGCTTTATTGGGTTATACGGCGACCTCGAGGCGACGCGTGCCGTCGCCAAGGACTTCAAGGTGTTCTTCGAAAAGCGTCCGGGAAGCACGCCGGGGAGCTATTCGATCGACCACAGCGCGCAGGTCTACGTGCTCGACAAGAAGGGGCAGTTGCGCTTGTTCGTGCGCCACGAGCGGATCGCGACGGACCTGGCGCACGACCTGCGTATCCTCCTGGAGGAGGCGGGCTGATGCGATTGCGGCCGCCGAGGCGGCCGCAAGGACGGAGTACGCGCTGACGCTTTGCCGCTGCCGCGTGCGATGCGCTCGTGCTTAGGCCACGGGGGCCGGCAACGCGTGCGGCGACTGTGCGACGGAGATCGCCTTGCGCATCTTTTCGAGCGCCTTTGCCTCGATCTGGCGAATGCGCTCGGCCGAGACGCCAAACTCGGCAGCGAGTTCGTGCAGCGTGGCTGCGTCATTTTCGCGCAGCCATCGCGCCTCGATGATCCGACGGCTGCGTGCATCTAATCCGTCGAGCGCGGTCGCAAGGCCGGCCGAGCGCAATTGCTCGGCTTGCGCGGCCTCCAGCAGCTTGGAGGGTTCGGATTCGTGGTCGGCGAGATACTGCGCAGGCGCGTAGGACTCGTCGTCGTCCTCGGGCTCGAAGGCCAGGTCACGACCCGAGAGCCGGGTCTCCATTTCGGTGACTTCCTCCGGCTTGACCTTGAGGGCGCTCGCCACGCGGTCGACCTCGTCGGCAGAAAGCGGCGCGAGCGCGCTCTTCATCGAGCGCAGGTTGAAAAACAGCTTGCGCTGAGCCTTGGTCGTCGCGACTTTGACCAGGCGCCAGTTGCGCAGGATGTATTCGTGAATCTCCGCTTTGATCCAGTGGATCGCAAAAGACACCAGGCGCACGCCGCGCTCGGGATCGAAGCGCTTGACCGCCTTCATGAGCCCGACGTTGCCTTCCTGGATCAGGTCGGCGTGCGGCAGCCCATAGCCCAGGTAGCCGCGCGCGATGGCGACGACCAGCCGCAGATGCGATAGGACCAGCGCACGCGCCGCCTCCAGATCGTTTTCCTCGCGGTAGCGGCGTGCGAAGCCCACCTCTTCTTCCGCGCTCAGCATCGGAAAACGGTTCGCGGCCTGGATATAGGCCTCGATGCTCCCGCTTGCCGTCGGGACCGGAAGCGCCATTGCGTAGGAATGTCCTTGCATTGCCAAAAGCCCCCTTTTGCCGAAGTCTAGCACTCAAGCAATTAGAGTGCTAAAGGCCTCCTGAGTTCCCTCGGAGTCCACCAAATGGTCATTTATGCAGGCTCAATTTCCCGTAAGTATTTACTTACTGACATATACGCGCCGAGCCATCCCAAGCCCCCCGCGATCAGCGCCAGCCCGACCACCTCGCCGAGGCTGAGAAAGGGCAGGCGAAAGTCGCTGCCGTAGGTTCGCGCCAGGCCGGCGACCTCCGTGTTGAGCAGTGCAAGCGCGCCCCAGACCAGCCCCAGGGCCACCAGGGCGCCCGCCAGTCCCTGAAGCAGACCGAGATAAAGAAAGGGGCGCTGGATGAACGCATCGGTCGCGCCGATCAGCTTGGAGACCTCGATCTCGTCGCGCAGCGTCAGGATCTGGAGCCGGATCGTGTTGAACGCGATGGCCACCAGTCCGACGGCGAGAATTCCGGCGACCAGCACAAGCGCGAGGCGCCCGACCCGCTCGAGCGCGGCCAGTCGGCGCGCCCAGAGAGCGTCGACCTGTGCCTGGGCAACCCCCGGTGCGCGGCCGAGCTCTTCGGCCAGCTGATCGAGCGTTTTTTCGCCGCTCGCAGCGACCGTGACGACGAGGGTATCCGGCAACGGGTTGGAGCCCAGCGCGGAGACGACGTCCGCAAGCCCGCTCGTGTCGCGCAGGGATTGGAGCGCGTCCTCGCGTGTGATCAGCCGCACGCGGTGGACCCGCGGGTCGCGACGCAGCCGCGCCGCGAGCTGCTGGGTCGCTTGCGGGGCGACGTCGGTACGCATGAACACGGAGACCTGCGGATCGATCGCGCTGCGCGTGGACAGCGCCTGCAGGCCTTCGAGTAGCGCGAATCCACCGGCCGGCAGCGCCAGTGCAACGCCCAATGCGAGCGCATTGAGCAGCGCGGCGGCACGCTGGGCGAGCCACTTGCGCGCTGCGGCCGCGAGGGCCAGGCGATGCTGACGCAGCCAGGATCTCATCCGGCCCCGCTTTCGCCGAGCAGGCGTCCTTCGCTCAGGCGCAGCACGCGCGTGGCGAAACGCTCGACGAGGCCAAGGTCGTGCGTCGCGAGCAGCACATTGACGCCGACCCGGTTGAACTCGACGAAAATGTCCAGGATATCGCCGGCCGAATCGATGTCGAGATTGGCCGTCGGCTCGTCGGCGATCAGAATCGAAGGGCGATTGACGACGGCGCGCGCGATGGCGAGGCGCTGCTGCTCGCCGCCCGAGAGCTGGATCGGGTTGGCGCGCTCGCGGCCGAGCAGGCCGACCTTGTCGAGCGCGGCGCGTACGCGGCGCGCGGCCTCGCGCGGCGAGTGGTCCGAAAACACGAGCGGGAGCATCACGTTGTCGTAGACGCTGCGATCGTAGAGCAGCTTCTGATCCTGAAAGACGAGACCGAGGTTGCGCCGCAGATAGGGGATCGCCGCAGGCTTCAGCGCGCCGACGTTCTGCCCGTTCACCAGCACCGTGCCGCTGCTCGGCCGCTCAATCGCGGGAATCAGCTTGAGCAGCGTCGACTTGCCTGCTCCCGAATGGCCCGTGATGAACAGCAGCTCGCCGTCTTCGACCGTGAACGACAGACCGCGCAGCGCTTCCTTGCCTCCCGGAAAGCGCTTCGAGACTGCGGAGAAGCTAATCAACCAGCCCCTCGACGAATTCGCGTGCCGAGAACGGCCGCAGGTCGTCGACGCCTTCGCCAACCCCGACGAACAGCAGCGGGAGGACTGCGCCCGAGGCGGCGCGCGCGCGCGCGATCGCTGCCACGACCCCGCCTTTCGCGGTGCCGTCGAGCTTGGTCAGCATGAGCCCCGTCAGCCCGATCGCCTCGTCAAACGCCTTGACCTGGGCGAGCGCGTTCTGACCGGTATTGGCGTCGAGCACGAGCACGACCTCGTGCGGTGCGTCAGGAAGCGCCTTTGCCGCGACACGCTTCACCTTCTTGATTTCCTCCATCAGGTGCAGCTGCGTCGGCAAGCGTCCGGCCGTATCCGCGACGACGACGTCGATGCCGCGCGCCCGTGCGGCCTGAATCGCGTCGAACACCACGGCGCCCGGGTCGCCGCCCGCCTGACCGACGACGGGCACGCCGTTGCGCTCGCCCCAGGCCACGAGCTGCTCGCGTGCCGCCGCACGAAACGTGTCACCGGCGGCCAGGAGAACGCTGCAGCCCTGCGCCTGGAGCCACTTGGTCAGCTTGCCGATCGACGTGGTCTTGCCCGAGCCGTTCACCCCCGCCACCATGATCACGAAAGGGCGCGCGGCAAGAACCTCGAGCCGTCGCTCGAGCGGGGCCAGCGTCTCGAGCAGCGTCTCGCGCAGTGCCGCCTTCAGTGCCGCGCCGTCCTCGATGTGCTCCTTGCGCGCCCGCGCGCGCAGCGTCGCAAGAAGCGCCTCGGTCGCTTCGACCCCGCAGTCGGCGGTCAGCAGCGCCGTTTCGAGATCTTCGAACAAGGTCTCGTCGACCTTGCGACGCCCGAGCAGTGAGCCGAGCCCGCCGCCGAGGGCGCCGCGCGTGCGCGCAAGCCCCGCCTTGAGGCGGGCAGTCCAAGACGATTTTTCGTTCAAGGGTTTGTCTGCGAGGCCGAGCACGGCGGGCGCCATCCGTGCCGCTAAGATGCGACCGATTCTATCAAACGCGACCGAGATGCCCTCCGCGAAACCACGCAAACACGCCGCGCGACCCGGTCGCGTACGCATCGTCGGAGGGTTGTGGCGCGGGCGGCGCATCGAGGTCCCGCAGGGGCGCGATCTGCGTCCGACGCCGGACCGCGTGCGCGAGACGCTGTTCAACTGGCTTGGCCAGAATTTGCACGGCGCGGCCTGTCTGGACCTCTACGCGGGCAGCGGCGTGCTCGGCTTCGAGGCGGCTTCGCGCGGCGCGGCGCGCGTGATTCTGGTCGAGCGTGACCGCGCGGCCCTGGCGGCGCTGCATGCGACGCGCAGTGCGCTCGATGCGCGCCAGGTCGAGATCGTCGCATGCGACGCGCTGCGCTACCTGGCGCAGGTGGAGACCCGCTTCGATGTGGTTTTCCTCGATCCTCCCTTCAGGCAGAATGCGTGGCCGGCGCTGTTCGCGCAGCTGCCGCGCTGTCTCGCGGCGGGCGCGCGCGTGAGCCTCGAGGCACCGAACCCGCAAGACGCCCCGCAGGGCTGGCGTGAGCTGCGCCGACTGCGGGCCGGCCAAGTGAGTCTCCAGCTCATGCAGTGGGGCGCAGAATGAATCGAGCGGTATATCCCGGCACATTCGATCCGTTGACCCGCGGGCACGAGGACCTCGTGCGGCGCGCGAGTCTGCTGTTCGATGCGGTCATCGTCGGCGTCGCGGACAGTCGCGCAAAACACCCCTTCTTTCAGATGCACGAGCGCGTCGATCTCGCGCGGGCGGTGCTTGCGCCGATCAAGAACGTGACGGTCGTGGGCTTTTCAGGTCTGCTGATCAATTTCATCCGCGAGCATGGCGCGCGCGTCATCCTGCGCGGCCTGCGCGCGGTTTCGGACTTCGAGTACGAGTTCCAGCTGGCCGGCATGAATCGCAACCTCTACCCGGACGTCGAGACGGTCTTTCTCACCCCTTCCGAGCAGCACATGTTCATCTCCGCGACGCTGGTGCGCGAGATTGCGACGATGGGCGGAGACGTCTCGAAGTTCGTGCACCCTCTGGTCGTACAGCACTTCGAGGAGAAGGTGAAAGCGCTCGGCGGCTGAGCGGAGCCCCCTTGTTCAGTCCTTCCCTAGCGCTGGCAGCGCGGGCAATAGAAGGTTGCGCGCTGGCCCTGCACGATCCGGCGCAGGGCGGCGCCGCAGCGCCGGCAGGGCAGCCCGGGGCGCCCATAGACCCAGCTGCGCAGCTGAAAATGCCCGGGCTCGCCGTCGCTGCGCACGAAATCGCGCAACGAAGCGCCGCCCGCGCGAATTGCCTTGCGCAGGATCTGCTTGATTGAGACAACCAAGCGCGCGCAGCGCGCGCGCGACAGGCGCCCGGCCGGGGCGCGCGGATCTATGCCCGCGAGGAACAGGCTCTCGCAGGCATAGATGTTGCCGATGCCGACGATGCGACGCGCATCCATGAGCAGATGCTTGATCGCGGTACGGTGTCCGCGCGTCAACTCGTACAGACGCTTGGCGGTGAGCGCACGCGACAGAGGCTCAACGCCGAGATGCGCGAGCAGCGGGTGCGTTTCGGGCGCTGCCTCGGTCCACAGCACTGCGCCAAAGCGGCGCGGGTCGCGCAGGCGCAGCACGCGCGCGCCGAAGACCAGGTCAACGTGATCGTGCTTGCCCGGCGGCGTGCCTGCCGGCAGGAGACGCAGACTGCCGGACATCCCAAGGTGCACGATCAGATGCCCGCCGTCGCAAGCGAACAGCAGATACTTGCCGCGGCGTTCCACGGCGCGTACGGTCCGCCCGGCAAGCGTTTCCAGGCTAGCCGGCACAGGCCAGCGCAGGCGACGGTTGCGCGCGATCGCGGCTCGAATGACGCGCCCGGTGACGAACGGCGCGACGCCGCGGCGCGTGACTTCGACCTCGGGCAGTTCAGGCATTTTGAACCTCGGCGCGTGTCGGGAAGTCGAACGGTGGTCGTCGCAAAGGGACGCGGCTTGTGCGGCGCATCGAATATACCTACACTGGGCCCCCCATGTTTTTTCGGCGATTTTTCCTGCCGTTTGCGCTCGTTCCCGTGCTCGCAGCCGCGGGCGCCTGTACGCAAATAGAGGCGATCGGAGAGGCGCCGAAGCCCCAAGGCGCATCGCCCGCGGCGCCGGCCCAGGCCGCGGCGCCGCAGGCACCGGCCGCGCATGGCAAGACCGCGGCTGCGGTGGTGTCGCCAACGAGCACGCAGCCCGCGGAGTCGCTGTCCGAGGGCATGCTGTACGAGTTCCTGCTCGGAGAAATTGCGGCCCAGCGAGGAAAGCCCGAGCTGGCGGCGCGGACATATGTCGAGCTTGCGAAGAGCACGCGCGATCCGCGCGTTGCAGAGCGTGCCTTCGAACTTGCGAGCGAGGCGCACGATCAGGCGCTCGCACTCGAGGCGGCGCAGCTCTGGTATCAGACCGAACCGGATTCGATACGCGCGCTGCATGCCGTGACGGCGCTGATGGTCGCGTCAAAGCGCGTCGATGAAGCCGAGCAGTACATCGCGAAACTGCTCGCGGCGAAAGGTACGAACACCGCTGCCGGATTCATGCAGCTCAACCGGCTGCTGGGCCGCAATCCGGACAAGGCCGCATCTCTGCGCGTGGTGCGCCGGCTCGCGGAACCCTATCCGAAGCTGCCGGAAGCGCATTTTGCGGTCGCGCAGGCGGCGTTCGCGGCGGGCGACGAAAAGGCCGCGCTCGAAGCGATCCGACGCGCTTCGGCCTTGCGTCCGGACTGGGACGTGGCCGCGCTGTACGAAGCGCAGATCCTGCAGACGCGCGCGCCGGCTGAGGCGGCCGCGGGCCTGGAACGCTATCTCGAGCAATTTCCCGACAAGCGCGATGTGCGCATGAACTATGCGCGATTGCTGGTGCTCGACAAGCGCTACCCGGAAGCGCGCAAGCAGTTCGAGCGGCTGCTTGCCGACAATCCGGGAAATGCGGATGTCATCTACGCCGTCGGTCTGCTCGCCTTCCAGCTCAAGGATTACGAGGTCGCCGAGCGCAACATGGAGCGTCTGATCGAGCTCAACTATCGCGACGTCAATGCGGTGCGCTACACGCTGGGCCAGATCGCCGAAGAGCAGAAGGACTGGGCGAAGGCGATTCGCTGGTACGAATCGGTGGGCGCCGGGGAACAGGCGCTCCCTGCCCAGCTGCGCGTGGCCAGCGTCATGGCCAAGCAGGGCCGCCTGGACGATGCGCGCGCCTATCTGCGCGGAATCGTCGTGAAGGAAGAGCAGCAGAAGGTGCAGATTCTGATGGCCGAAGCGCAGATCCTGCGCGAGGCCAAGCGCGACGACGAAGCGTTCAACCTTCTCACGAAAGCGCTCAAAGACAACCCCGGCGAGCCCGACCTGCTCTACGACCAGGCGCTGACCGCCGAGAAGCTCGAGCGTTTCGACGTGCTCGAAACCAATCTGCGTACGCTGATCAAGGAGCGTCCGAATCACGCCCACGCCTACAACGCGCTGGGCTACTCCTTCGCCGACCGCAACATGCGGCTCGACGAGGCCCGCACGCTCATCGAGCGCGCGCTCCAGCTCGCACCGAACGACGCCTTCATCGTCGATTCGATGGGATGGGTGCTCTACCGCCAAGGCGATACCCAGGGCGCGGTGGTCCAGCTGCGGCGGGCCTGGTCGCTGCGTCCGGATGCGGAAATCGGTGCTCACCTGGGCGAAGTGCTGTGGGTCGCGGGTGATCACGCCGAAGCGAACCGCATATGGGACGAGGCGCTGCGCGAGCACCCGGACAACGAGACTTTGCAGAAGACGCTGCGGCGCTTTCGACCGTGAGGTCGCAGGCACGCGCGCTCGCGCTCGCGTGGCTTATCTTGCTGGGTGGCTGTGTCGGCGTCGAGCTCGAGCGCAGCATCGACGCCAGCGGCTTTGAACTCTCCGGCCGAATCGCGGTGCGCTACGGGGACGAGGCAGCGAGCGGGCAGTTGCGCTGGCGACACGATCGCGATGGCGACGAGATGCTCATCAGCTCGCCGCTCGGGCAGGGGATTGCGCGCATTCGACGCGATGGCGATACGGTGACGCTCAGCACCGCCGATGGTGGCGAATACCGCGCGGACGACGCCGAATCGCTCACCCAGCGCGTGCTTGGCTATCGGGTACCGCTCGACGGCCTCGCTGACTGGGTGCGCGGCCGGCCCTCGGCGCGCGCGCGGGGCGCGCCGCGCGAGCAGCGCGATGCGCGGGGCCGCCTCGAGGTGCTCGAGCAGGCCGGCTGGCGCATTGAATATCTCGCTTATGCGCCGGACAGTGGCCTGCCAACACGGCTGCGCCTGCACTACCCGGCGCTCGAATTGCGCCTCGCGATCACCGAATGGAACGCGGCGCCCGGCGCGAACTGAATGCCATGCAGTGGTATCCCGCGCCGGGCAAGCTGAACCTGTTTTTACATGTTCTCGGTCGCCGCGCGGACGGCTACCACGAGCTGCAAACCGTGTTCCGCCTGATTGACCGCAGCGATCGCATCGGCATTGCGCCGCGCGAGGACGGGCGCCTGGCGCGGCTCGACGCGCTGCCGGGCGTGGCCCCGCAGGACGATCTTTGCCTGCGCGCCGCAGAGCGCCTGAAGGCGCTCGCCGTGGAACGCCAGGGTGCTGCGGCTCGGCGGCTGGGCGCCGAGATCGCGCTCGACAAGCGCCTGCCCGTAGGCGCCGGCTTGGGCGGCGGGTCGTCGGACGCGGCGACGGTGCTGCTCGTGCTCAATCGGCTCTGGGGGCTTGACCTGGGACGCGCCGAGCTGATCGCGCAGGCCGCGACGGTTGGCGCGGACGTGCCGTTCTTCGTCTTCGGCCGCAACGCGCTCGGTGAGGGGATCGGCGAGCGGCTCCGCGCCCTCGCGCTTCCCCCTGCCTGGTACCTGGTTCTGGTGCCGCCGGTGACGGTGTCGACACGCGAGATTTTCGCCGACCGCGCGTTGACACGGGACACGAAACCTCTCAGAATAACGCCCTTTTTTCAGGGGCTTGGGAAAAACGACCTCGAGGCCGTCGTGGTCGCCCGATACCCCGAAGTCGGTGCGCATCTGGACTGGCTCAGGCAGCACCGGCCGGGGGCACGCATGACAGGTAGCGGGGCATGTGTCTTTGCGGCGTTCGAGTCGGCCGCGCAGGCGCAAGCCATCCAGTCGATGTTGCCGGCGTCGATGCACGGGTTTCTCGCCGAGGGGCTCGCGCAGCACCCGCTGCACGACTGGGCGGAGGGTTGAGGTTCAGGACGCAGCACACAGCACACAGCACGACTGGGGCGTAGCCAAGCTGGTTAAGGCACCGGATTTTGATTCCGGCATACCTAGGTTCGAATCCTAGCGCCCCAGCCAATCAAACCACGCGGTTTCCGGTTCGGCCGGTTGCCGCGGTATCGCCGGCACGGGAAGTTCGATGACCAATTTGCCGCTCGAGCGCTTGATGGTGTTCACCGGGAACGCGAATGCGCGTCTCGCGCAGGACGTCGTCAAGCACCTCAACATCGGGCTGGGCCGTGCGATCGTCGGCCGCTTCTCGGACGGCGAGGTGCTGATCGAACTGCTCGAGAACGTGCGCGGCAAGGACGTGTTCATCCTGCAGTCGACCTGTGCGCCGACCAACGACAACCTGATGGAGCTGCTGGTCATGGTCGACGCGCTCAAGCGCTCGTCGGCGGCACGCGTGACCGCGGCGATTCCGTACTTCGGCTACGCGCGCCAGGATCGGCGGCCGCGTTCGGCACGCGTCGCGATCAGCGCCAAGGTCGTGGCCAACATGCTGACCTCGGTCGGCATCGCGCGCGTGCTGACAATGGACCTGCACGCCGACCAGATCCAGGGGTTTTTCGACATTCCGGTCGACAACATCTATGCCGCGCCAGTGCTGCTCGGCGACGTGTGGAAACAGGGCTACGACGACCTGATTGTCGTGTCGCCCGACGTGGGCGGTGTGGTGCGTGCGCGAGCGCTGGCCAAGCGTCTGGAATCGGATCTCGCGATCATCGACAAACGCCGCCCCAAGGCGAACGTCGCCGAGGTGATGAACGTCATCGGCGACGTCGAGGGGCGCACCTGCGTGATTATGGACGACATGGTCGATACCGCGGGCACGCTGTGCAAGGCGGCCCAGGTGCTCAAGGAAGAGGGGGCCACGCGGGTGGTCGCCTACTGTACGCATCCGGTGCTGTCGGGCGGTGCGGTCGAGCGCATTTCGGCGAGCGACTTGGACGAGCTGGTGGTCACCGATACGATTCCACTCAGCGAGGACGGTCAGTCCTGCGGCAAGATCCGTCAGCTGTCGGTCGCCGGCCTGCTTGCGGAAACGATCCTGCGGATTTTCACCGAGGAGTCGGTGAGCTCGCTGTTTACCGAATAACGAAGGTTTTCCAACCCCGCCTGTGCCTGGTCGCGGGCCTGGCGGAATTTGATAGGAGCAAGCGATGAAAATCGAAGTCACTGCGCAAAAGCGCGAGCTGCAGGGAACGGGTGCGAGCCGCCGCCTGCGTCGCGTGGACAAGGTACCCGGCATCGTCTACGGCGGAGATCAGGCGCCGGTCAATATCGAGCTCGACCACAAGGAGCTCTACCAAAACCTGACGCGCGAGGCCTTTCACGCGTCGATTCTGACGCTCAAGCTCGACGGCAGCGCCGAGCAGGTGCTGCTGCGCGCGGTCAACATGCACCCGTTCAAGGCGCGCGTGCAGCACGTGGATTTCCAGCGGGTGTCGAAAGACAAGAAGATCCACATGAAAGTGCCTCTGCACTTCGTCAACGCGGAAATTTCGCCTGGTGTGAAGGAGCAGGGGGGCGTGGCGAATCACGTCATGAACGACCTCGACATTAGCTGTCTGCCGGACGACCTGCCCGAATTTGTCGAGGTGGATCTCGGCAACCTCACGGTCGGTCATTCGATCCATGTGCGCGATCTCGCGCTGCCCAAGGGTGTCGAGCCGGTGTTGCACCGGAACGAGAATCCGGTGGTGGCCACGGTGATTCTCCCGGCGCTGGTGACCGAGGAGGAGGAAACAGCGGCGATCGAGGGCGCGCCGGCGGCCGGCGAGGTGCCGACGACCGAGCAGGGGGCGAAGCCCGAGGAAGGCGAGGGCGGAGAGGAAAAGGCCAAGTAACGCGCTTCGCGCGCGCCGACAGCAGCGGAGGGGCTTCCGCCTTGCTCCGCTTCTTGTTGGGCGCGCGCCGATCGCGTGAGGCAGCGTATGTCGAGCATCCGCATCATCGTCGGCCTGGGCAATCCGGGCAAAGAATACGAGCGCACCCGGCACAACGCCGGATTCTGGTTCGTGGAGCGCCTCGGCCTTGCGCGTGGCGTCGCGTTTAAGAAGGACAATCACTATCAGGCGCTGGTGGGCAAGGACGGGCCGCTGTGGCTGGTGATGCCGCAGACCTTCATGAACGCTTCGGGCCGCGCGGTGCAGATGCTCACCGGCTTCTTCAAAATCCCGGCCGAGGAGATCCTCGTGGTGCACGACGAGCTCGACTTCGCGCCGGGCACTGCACGCCTCAAGCAGGGCGGGGGCATTGCCGGGCACAACGGGTTGCGCGACATCTCGCAGCGTCTGGGCTCGCATGACTACTGGCGCCTGCGCATCGGCGTGGGGCGGCCGCCCGCCGGGCGCGACGGCGCAGACTACGTGCTCGAGAAACCCCCAGCCGAGGAGCGCGAGGCGATCGAGGGCGCGATCGCGCGCGCGCTCGAGCTCGTGCCGCAGATGCTCGAGGGCGACCTGCAGGGCGCGATGCAGAAGCTGCACACGCAGGATAAGCCCGTCGACAAGAAGCCCGAGGAGAAGAAACCCGAGGTGAAGAAGGCCGAGGAGAAAAAGCCGGAGCCGAAGGCGCCGGAAGCGAAGAAGGCGCAGAAGCCCCCGACGCCGCCCCCTGCAGCGAAGGAAGAGGACACCGGCCTGCTCAAGGGCCTGCTCAAGGGCCTCACCGGCAAGAAGAAATGAGCCTGAAGTGCGGTATCGTGGGCTTGCCGAACGTCGGCAAGTCGACGCTGTTCAATGCGCTGACCAAGGCTTCGATCTCGGCGGAAAACTATCCGTTCTGCACGATCGAGCCGAACGTCGGCATCGTCGAAGTGCCCGATGCGAGGCTCGCGGAGCTCGCGCGCATCGCCAAGCCGCAGAAGGTGATTCCCGCGGTGGTCGAATTTGTCGACATCGCCGGGCTCGTCGCCGGCGCGTCCAAGGGCGAGGGACTCGGCAACCAGTTCCTGGCGAACATCCGCGAGACCGACGCGATCGCCCATGTCGTGCGCTGCTTCGAGGACCCGAACGTGGTGCACGTCGCGGGGCGGGTCGATCCGGTGTCGGACATCGAGACGATCAACACCGAGCTCGCGCTCGCCGACCTGGCGGCGGTCGAAAAACAGCTCGCCAAGAACGAGAAGGTCGCCAGGGCCGGCGGCGACAAGGACGCGCAGCGCTTGGTCGCGGTGCTCGCCAAGGTGCAGGTGGCGCTCGATCAGGGGCGCCCGGCGCGCTCGGTCGAGCTCTCGCGCGAGGAGCTGGCGGTGCTCAAGCCGTTATTTCTCCTCACCATGAAGCCGACGATGTACGTCGCCAACGTGGCCGAGAACGGATTTCGCGACAATCCGTTGCTCGCCGCGGTCGAGGCGCACGCCGCCAAGGAGGGTGCGCCGGTCGTGGCGATCTGTGCGGCGATCGAGGCGCAGATCGCCGACCTGAGCGAAGAAGACAAGAAGGTGTTTCTCGGCGACATGAACATGGACGAGCCGGGCCTGAACCGCGTGATCCGCGCGGGCTACATGCTGCTCGGCCTGCAGACCTATTTCACCGCCGGTCCGAAGGAAGTGCGTGCCTGGACCGTGCGCGTCGGCGCGACCGCGCCGGAGGCGGCCGGCGTGATCCACACCGATTTCCAGCACGGCTTCATCCGTGCCGAAGTGATCGCGATCGACGACTACCTGCGCCTCGAGGGCGAGCAGAAGGCGAAGGAGGCCGGCAAGATGCGCGTCGAAGGCAAGGAATACGTCGTCCGCGATGGCGACGTGATGCACTTCCGCTTCAACGTCTGAGCGCGCTAGCGCGCGATCGGCGTCGGTTTCTCTTGCAGCGGCCAGACGCCGCGCGCGAGTGCACGGCGCCCGTCGAACACGAGCCAGCTCTGCGCGCCATAGTGTGGCAGCGGCCGTTCGAGCGCTGCCAGCGCCTCCGCGTCGCGCGCGGAAACGACGGCAATCGGCGTGTTATACGGCGCGCGCGGAATAGTCCAGACCCGGGCCGAGCCGCTGCGCGCGACCTGGGCAGGGCGCGGCGGCAGGCCGAGCCGCGCGAGCGCGGTGTCGACATCGGCGTAAAGTCCAACAATCAATAGCGGGGCTTTGTCGCCGTCGGCGGGCTCGGCCGGGCGCGCGGGCGACTCGAACAAGCGTTGCGCAAGCCGCTCGGCCGCCGCGCGTACATCGTCCGATGGCGTGACCACGGCGTACTGCGGCGCGCGCGCGAGAATCCACTCGCGCAGGATCGGCGGCAGCGCTTGCGGATCGAGCCGGCGCCACAGGCGCAGATCCGGATCGAGACGCACCGCGCTCGCCGACGCAGCGCCTTCGATGCGCAGCGTTTCCCGCGCGCGCGAGAACGCGACATCGCGCGTGAGCGTTTGCGCACCGCCGACGAGCTCGAGCGGAACGTGCAGCAGGTAGGGCGGTGCGCTCTGCTCGAGCGTCACTTCGACATCCGAACCTCGCGCGCGGGCGGAAGCGACCCGCAGGACGGGTGCGCCCGCGCGCTCGAGCCACTGCTTGAAGAACACCGACAGGTCGCGCCCCGACGCAGCCTCGAAGGCCTTGCGCAGATCGTTCCACGAGGCTTCGCGAAACCGGTAATGCGACCAGAGGCCGCGCACGCCCTGCTCGAACGCGGCGCGGCCGATCAGGTCGCGCAGCATGACAAACAGCATCGCCGCCTTACCATAACCGGTCGCCGCATCGGCGCCGTGCGCGCGCGAGCGGAACTCCGTCAGCGGCTTGGCGGCGCCTTGCGGCAGCGCGGCGAAATCGCGCAGCCAGCCGAGGCGCATCTCGCGCGCCGCGTCCGCAGAGACCTCTTCTTTGTAGGCGTAGTCCGCCATGAAGGTGGTCAAACCTTCCGACCAGTTGCCGGCAGCGTAATCGACGAGCACGCCGTTGCCCCACCAGTTGTGCAGCACTTCGTGGCCGAGCGAGCTCGCACGGATGAACGGCAGGCGCAGGACCGCCTCGCCGATATAGGTGAGCGTCGGCATGCCGAATCCGGTCGGCAGCGGGCTCGCAACCACGGAGAACGATGCGAAGGGATACGCGCCGATCTCCTTCGAATAGCGCTCCAGGTAGCGCTGGCTGTCGTCGAGATAATCCTTGGCGAGGGTTTGAATCGCTTCGGTGAAGTAGGTGCGCAGACGCAAGGGGCCGCCGGACGGGCGCTCGACGATGCGTTCGTCCACCACGTACGGCCCGGCCATCAGATCGATCCCGTCGCTCGGCATGCGCATCTCGAACGTCGCGACCGTACGCGCGGCGGGGCTGGTCGCGATCGTCTCCTCGCGCAGGTCGCCGGGCACCAATCCGCGCTGGCCGGCGGGAAGCGAAAGGTGCAGGCGGTAGGTGAACATCGCCCCCGGCCAGGGAACCCAGAGGCTGCCCGCCGGGAGAAAGCTGCCCTCGGGCGAGGCCATCGGCGGAAGCGCGCGCAGCACGCGGCGGTGGTCGGCGCCCCGTTCGAGCGGCGCCAGGGTTCCCTGGTAGGCGATGCGCAGCGCCTGCGCACTGCGCGCGAGGCGCCACTCGCGCACGCCATGCGCGACCGGGCCGGCATGCAACTCGACTGGCTTGCCGTCCGCAACCGCCTGGCTGATGTTGAGGCCGTCGCGCAGGGCAAACCCGGTCAGACGATCAGCGCGCAGCGTCGCTTCGACGTGCAGCGCACGTGTTTGCGGATCGAGCCTGACGTCGAGCTCGAGGCGCGGCGCCGCGGCATGTGCGCAGCAGGCTGCAAACAGCGCCGCGGCAAAGCCCGCAGGCCTGCGCAGCGTCATTCTTTCGGCTTCGCCGACGGGAACTTGATGACGCGCTCGAACGTCGAATCGCCGCGCCGAATCTCGATCGGCAGCCAGGTGCCCGGCGGTTGTCCGCGGACCGCGGCGATGACCGCATCGAGGCGCGTGACCGCGACCCCGGCCATGGACACGATCACGTCGCCTGCGCGCAGGTCCATCGAGGCGGCGAGGCTGTCCTTCAGGACGTCGACGATCTCGACCCGGTCTCCCTTCTGCGTCAACTGCACGCCGAGCCGCGGACGCGGGCGCGGCGCCGCACGCCCCGGGGGCAGGGCGAACACCGCGTCGGCGAACCCGGCGACGAGAAACTTGCAGTCCTCCGGTACATCGACCGGCAGCAGCGTCGTGACGTCATCGACGCCGAGGTCGCGTAGCTGATGCGCGATGCCGAAGCCGTTGCGCAGGTGACCGCTGCCCGCGATTCCCACGACCAGCGGCCGCCGCCCGGCCGCCGCCTTGTCGAGCCGCGCGGCAATCGCCTGAGCCATCGCGCGGTCCCAGGTGGTCTGCGACTCGACGAAACGCTGGAACTCGGGATCGTCCAGCGATGGCGCCTGGGGGGCCGAGGTCGTCCGCCCTGGATGGTGACGGTAGATCTCGAACAGCGCCGCGCGGTAGGCGGGGCTTGCAGGCGCGGGGCGCGACAGGCCTTCGCGGCGCGCTTCGGGGATCGCGTCCCAGCCGCGCGCGCCGATGTCGCGGGTGAGCTCGCGTTCGACGTTCATCGCGAACATCGGGATGCGGTGGATGCGGGCGAACTCGAACAGCGGAAGATAAAGCTGCGGCGGATAGTTCCAGACCTTCTGCCAGTCGGTCTGCGCAAAAAGCTGCGTCGCGTCGAGTTCTCCCGCCACCCAGCGATCGAGCACCGGCTGTACGCGACGCGGAAAGCTCTCGAAGCCGATGGCCATGTCCGGTCGCTGCGCGTACAGCGCCGCGAGCGTGTACAGCTGCCAGCGGTGATGGTCCGGCGCGTCGTGTTGCTCGCCAAGCAGAACGACTTCGCCTTGCGCCGCGTGTTCGAGAATCTCGGCGGCCGGCTCCGGGCGCGGGATCGTGCCGTCGAGCGCGTACCAGGCGCCCGGTTTCGGGCAGTCGGTCGACGACTGTGCTTGCGTCGTGCTCTCGGCGGCGCAGGCACCGAGCACGATCGCCAATCCGATCGCCGCGAGGATGCGGGCGAGCATCCGAACTCCGCGCCTAGCGGACGAGCGCCTCCGCGCCCGCATCCTGCGCGACGCCGCGTGCGGCGCGACGCCGCTCGTGCTCCGCGAGATGACGCTTGCGCACGCGGATCGCGCGTGGCGTCACTTCGACCAGCTCGTCGTCCTCGATGAACTCGATGGCGGTCTCGAGCGTGAGGCGTACCGGTGGCGTGAGCAGAACGTTGTCGTCCTTGCCCGAGGCACGTACGTTGGTGAGTTTCTTCGTCTTGATCGGGTTGACGACCAGGTCGCTCGAACGGCTGTGGATGCCCACGATCATGCCTTCGTAGACCTTGTCCCCGGGGGACACGAACAGCCGGCCGCGCTCCTGCAGGTTGAACAGCGCATAGGCGACCGCCTCGCCGTCTTCCTGCGAGATCATTGCGCCGTTGCGCCGCCCGGGTAGCTCGCCCTTCCAGGCATCGTAACCGTCGAACACGTGGCTCATGATGCCATTGCCGCGCGTGAGGTTCATGAACTCACCCTGGAAGCCGATCAGGCCGCGCGCGGCGACCCGGTAGTCGAGCCGCACGCGACCGCGCCCGTCGGGCAGAAGGTCGACGAGCTCGCCGCGCCGCGCGGCGAGCGACTCCATCGCCGGACCCTGATGCGCCTCCTCTACATCGAGCGTGAGCAGCTCGACCGGCTCCTGCAGTTCGCCGTCCACCGTCCTGGTGATGACGCGCGGCCGGCCGAGCGCGAGCTCGTAGCCTTCGCGCCGCATGTTCTCGGCGAGGATTGTCAGGTGCAGCTCGCCGCGCCCCGCGACGAGAAACACGTCGGCGTCCGCCGTGTCCTCCACACGCAGGGCGACATTCGTGTTCAGCTCGCGCACCAGGCGCTCGCGCAGCTGCCGGCTGGTGACGAAGCGCCCCTCGCGTCCCGCGAGCGGCGAGGTGTTGACCTGGAAATTCATCGTCAGCGTCGGCTCGTCGACCTTGAGCGCGGGCAGCGGTTCCGGGCAGTCGGCGGCGCACAGCGTCGCGCCGATGGCAACTGCCTCGACGCCGGTCACCTGCACGATGTCACCGGCACGCGCCTCATCCAGCGGCACACGCTCCAGGCCGCGGAAGCCGAACACCTGTCCGACCTTCGCGCGCAGCGGCGCGCGCTCGGGGTGCGCGAGCACGACTTCCATGCCGGGGGCGAGCCGCCCGCGGCGGATGCAGCCGATGCCGATGCGTCCGACGTAGCTCGAGTAGTCGAGCGCGGCGATGCGCAACTGCAGCGGGCCGTCGGCATCGTCGTCCGACGGCGGCGGCACGCGCTCGAGAATGATGTCGAACAGCGGACGCAGGTCGGCTCCGCGCGTGCGCGCGTCGAGCGAGGCCCAGCCCTGCAAGGCCGATGCGTAGACCACCGGGAAATCGAGCTGCGCTTCGCTCGCCCCGAGCCGGTCGAACAGGTCGAAGGTGTGATTCACCACCCAGTCGGGTCGCGCGCCGTCGCGGTCCACCTTGTTCACCACCACGATCGGACGCAGGCCGAGCGCGAGCGCCTTGCGCGTGACGAACCGTGTCTGCGGCATCGGCCCTTCCACCGCGTCGACCAGCAGCAGCACGCCGTCGACCATGCCCAGCACGCGCTCGACCTCGCCGCCGAAGTCGGCGTGCCCGGGCGTGTCGACGATGTTGATGTGCACGCCCGCGTAGTCGATGGCGCAGTTTTTCGCCAGGATCGTGATGCCGCGCTCGCGTTCGATGTCGTTCGAATCCATCACGCGTTCGGTGAGCCGCTCATGAGCGGCGAAGGCCCCGGCCTGCTGCAGCAGCTTGTCGACCAGCGTGGTCTTGCCGTGATCGACGTGCGCGATGATGGCGATGTTACGGACGGAACGCGGCATAAGGGCGGGGCAAAAGGACGAGATTCTATCAGCGGCGCAGGCCGGAAGGCGCGCCGCGCCGCGCGCTCCGGCCCGTTAATCGTCCCGCTGTCGGCCTACTTGTCGAGGCCGGCGATCATCAGATACTTGATCTCAAGGTACTCGTCGATGCCGTACTTCGAGCCTTCGCGTCCGAGGCCGGATTGCTTCACGCCGCCGAAGGGCGCGATCTCGGTCGACAGGATTCCGGAGTTGGCGCAGACCATGCCGGTTTCCATATTCTCCGCGACGCGGAAGATGCGGCCCACGTCACGGCTGTAGAAGTAGCCGGCGAGGCCGAACTCGGTGTTGTTGGCAAGGCGCACCGCGTCCTCTTCCGTCTTGAAGCGAATCAGCGGCGCCACAGGGCCGAAGGTTTCCTCGTAGGAGACGATCATCTCCGGGGTCACGCCGGTGATCACTGTCGGCTCGAAGAACAACCCGCCCTTGGCGTGGCGCTTGCCGCCCAGCATCACCTTGGCGCCCTTGCCGAGCGCGTCGGACACGTGCTGCTCGACCTTCTTCATGCCCTGCTCGTCGATCAGCGGGCCGATCACCACGCCACTCTCGGTGCCGGCGCCGACCTTGAAGCTCTTCACCTTTTCGGCGAGCTTCGCGGCGAATGCATCGTACACCGCCTCCTGCACGTAGATCCGGTTCGCGCAGACGCAGGTCTGGCCCGCGTTGCGGTACTTGCTCGCGATTGCGCCCTCGACGGCCGCGTCGAGATCGGCGTCGTCGAATACGATGAACGGTGCGTTGCCGCCGAGCTCGAGGGAAAGCTTCTTGATGGTGTCGGCCGACTGGCGCATCAGGATGCGGCCGACCTCGGTCGAGCCGGTAAACGAGAGCTTGCGCACCGTCGGATTGGCGCACAGCTCCTGGCCGATTGCCGGCGCGGACTCGCCGCTGCCGGTCACGATGTTGAGCACACCCTTCGGGATGCCCGCGCGCTCGGCGAGCTCGGCCATCGCGAGCGCGGAAAGCGGCGTCTGTTCGGCAGGCTTGAGGACCACGGTGCAGCCCGCGGCGAGCGCGGGCCCTGCCTTGCGCGTGATCATCGCGTTGGGGAAGTTCCACGGCGTGATCATGGCCGACACGCCGATCGGCTGCTTCAGCACGAGCACGCGTCGATCGGCCATGTGCGAGGGAATCACATCGCCGTAGGCACGCTTGCCTTCCTCGGCGAACCACTCGATGAACGATGCGCCGTAGGCGATCTCGCCACGTGCCTCGGTCAGCGGCTTGCCCTGCTCGGCGGTGAGGATCTGCGCCAGGTCCTCCTGGTTCTGCATCATCAGGTTGAACCACTTGAGCAGAACGGCGTGGCGTTCCTTCGCGGTCTTCGCGCGCCATGCCGGCCAGGCCCGATCGGCCGCCTCGATCGCGCGCCGTGTCTCGCTTGCCCCCATGTCCGGTACGACGGCAAGCGTCTCACCGCTGGCCGGATTGGTGACGGGAAAGGTCTTGCCACCTTCGGCATCGGCCCAGGCGCCATCGACGTAAGCCTGGGTGCGGAACAGCTGCGGATCCTTGAGCGAAATCGGTGGAAGCCCTGATTTTCCCGGTGCGTTCATGGCTGTCTCCTCGTGTTGCGCCGCAATGAGGAAATTCTAGTGCGTTCAGTCGCCGAATGTCGCATTTTGCGATCGTTTGGGCGCCAAACCTTATGATTGACAGCGTGCCGCACGGCTGCGTACAGTGATTCGGAAAAATCAGAATAAACAAGGACCTCCGGCGCGGTCGGTGAAGGCGCTGGCGGAGACCGATTCGCGCATCGAACGAGAGGAGAGAGCGATGAAACGCAGCAAATCGTTCATGGGGATTGCGGTCGCACTGACCGCGGCCGCCCTGCTGGCACCGGTGGCGCCCGCCGCCGCGCAAAACGTACGCATCGGCTACGCGATCGCGCGCACCGGGCCCTGGGCCCCGGGTGCGCAGGTCACCCAGGAGCCGAACTACATCATGTGGGCCGAGCAGGTGAACGCCGCAGGCGGCCTCAACGTCGGCGGCAAGAAACGCAAGATCGAGCTCATCGGCTACGACGACCGCAGCAACATGGAGACGGTCGTGCGCAGCTACGAGAAGCTGATGTCGAGCGACAAGGTGGATCTGATCCTGCCGCCCTGGGGCACGGGCGCGAACTTCGCGATCATGTCGCTCGCCAAGAAGTACCACTATCCGATGCTGTCCTGCACCGCGACGGGCCGCAAGCTGGTCGACGCGAAGAATCCGTACTTCTTCGCATTGCTGCAGCAGCCGGACGTGATGATGGATGCGCTCGCCGAGTACATGGTGGCGCGCAAGGTGAAGACCGCGGCCGTGATCCACGTCGATGAGCTGTTCGGGCTCGAGCAGTTCACTTCGCTCAAGTCGTCGATGGCCAAGAAGGGCATCAAGATTCTCGAGGCGAAAAGCTATCCGCTGGGCATCAAGGACCTTTCGCCCGTGCTGAAAGACATGCAGGCGAAGAAGCCGGATGCGTTCATCGGGCTGACCTATCCGCCGGGTACCTTCCTATCGACCGGCCAGGCGAAGGCGATCGGCTTCAACGCGAAGATCTTCTACCTTGCCGTTGGTACTGCGTTCCCGATCTACCGCGACAAGATGGGCGCGGCGACGGTCGAAGGCGTCATGGGCTTGGGTACGTGGAACCCGAAGACCGGTGCCGCGGCGAAGGCCTATTTCGATGCGCACGTGAAGCGCTGGAAGAAGGAACCCGACCGCTGGGCGAGTGCTTTCTGCTATGCGGGCCTCGAGATCCTGCAGGACGCGGTCGAGAAGGTCGGCCTGGACCGCAAGAAAATCCGCGACTACATCGCCAACACGACGCACCAGACGATCATCGGTCCGATGCGCTTCAAGGGCAGCGAGAACGTATCGACGCCGGGCGTGGTGAGCCAGTGGCAGAGCGGGGAATTCGAAGTGGTCTGGCCGCCGCAGCGTGCAACCTCGGCGGCGCTCTTCCCCAAGCCCGATTGGAAATAGCGTCTCGACGCAGGCCGAGCCCCGCGGGCCTCGACGTAAAGCGCGTCGTGGCCTTCGCGGGGTTTTTTTCGTCCCATGGGATTCTGGCTTGAGCTCGCCGCATCCGGTTTGATCACCGGCGGGATCTACGCCGTGGTCGCGATCGGCCTCAACCTGCAGTACGGGCTGATGCGCATCATGAACATCTCGCACGGCGAGTTCCTGATGCTCGGTGCCTATCTCACCTGGCTCGCGCATACCACGCTCAAGATCAACCCGATCGTGCTACTGCCGGGCGTCGCCGTTACGCTGTTCCTGGTCGGCATGGTGGTCTACCGCCTCTGCTTCCGGCGTATCTCGCGTTCAGCGCCGACGGTTGAAGTGATCGAGGCAAGGAGCCTCCTCGTCGGTTTCGGTCTGATGTTCTTCGTGCAGAACGCCGTGTACCTCGCCTGGGGCGCAGACCTGCGCGGCTACTCCTTCATGGCCGAGCCGGTCGACATCGCCGGCGCGCGGTTCATGGCCAACCGGCTGCTTGTGTTCGGCGTCGCTGTCGCGGCGAGCCTCGGCCTGCTCGCCGTGCTGCGCTGGACGATGATCGGCAAGGCGGTGCGCGCAATGATGCAGTCGCCGACCGGTGCGCAGCTGGTCGGCATCGACACCTCGACGCTGCACCCGGTGGTGTTTGGTGCCGGCCTCGCGCTTGCCGGCGTCGCGGGGGGTCTGCTGTCAATGGTTTACGAAATCTCGCCCTCGATGGGAGAGCCTTACACGGTTACCGCGCTGATCGTGATCACGCTCGGCGGGCTGGGCAGCGCAATCGGCAGCCTGCTCGGCGGCTTCCTGCTCGGGCTGGTCGAGGCCTTCGGCATGCACTTCACCAATCCCTCACTCAAGATGGTGCTGTCCTACGGGGTGCTGGTCGCCGTCCTGATCGCACGGCCGAAAGGGTTGTTTGCGCGATGAGCCGGTCGACCCTGACGCGGATGCGCGGCGTTCCGCGCGCCCTCACCCTGACCGTGGTGGCCGGCGCGTTGCTTGCGGTGCTGCCCTGGCTGTTGTCGGATTTCATGCTCTCTCTCGCGCTCAGCTGCCTGATGTTCGCGGCGCTCGCGGTGAGCTGGTCGATGTTCTGCGGACCCACGCACTACCTTTCGCTCGCGACCTCGGCGTTCTTCGGCCTTGGCGCCTACGTCACCGCCTGGGGGCTCGAGTCGATGCCCTACGGCCTGACCGTGCTCGCCGGCGGGCTGGTCGGCGCGGCGTTCGCCGCGCTCATCGGCGTTGCGGTGCTGCATCTGCGCGGCGCCTACTTCGCCGTGATCACCTTCGGCCTGACCGAGCTCGTGCTGCATTCGATCACCTACGTCGAGAAGACCATGTTCGAGACGGCAGGGCGGATCATCAGCGACGCGCCCGAGAACGCGGTGATCTACTGGACCGTGCTCGGCATCACGGTGCTCGCCGTCGCGACGGCGATCCTGGTGCGTGCGAGCCGCCTTGGCTTCGCGCTTGCCGGGATCGGCGGCGACGAGGAGCGCGCACAGACGCTCGGCGTGAACGCCCGGCGGGCCAAGGTGTTGGCGTTCTCGCTTTCCGCGTTCTTCCCGGGCGCGCTCGGCGCGGCGATGGCGGTGCGCTGGACCTACATCGAGCCAATGTCGGTGTTCAATCCTTTCATCGGCTTTCAGACCGTGCTGATCGCCATGGTGGGCGGTGCGCAGACCCTGCTTGGCCCGATCGTATCGTCGGTGTTCTTCAGCCTGCTGACCGAATTCCTGCGCCTGCGCTTCCCCTACGCCTTTCTCCTCGTGCTCGGGATCCTGCTGGTGGTGCTGGTGCTCTACCTGCCGGGGGGGCTGGCATCGTTGTTCGTGCGCCGAGCGAGGCCGCATGCCTGAGGCGCTGCTCTCCGCGCGCGGCGTGAGCGTACGGTTCGGCGGCCTGACCGCGGTGAACGGCGTCAATCTTGACGTGCACACGGGCGAGCTGGTCGGCATCATCGGCCCGAACGGCGCGGGCAAGACCACCTTTTTTCACACCCTTTCGGGTGTGCTGCGGCCGACCGAGGGGCGGTTAATCGTGGCGGGCGACGATCTCACCGGACGCGCGCCGCATGTCTACGCGGCGCATGGCGTGGCACGCACCTTCCAGACGCCACGCGTGTTCCGTGACATGACGGCGGCCGACAATGTGCGCTTCGCGCTGGAGTTTGCGGGTCGCCTGCGCAAGCATGGGCACGATGCCTTCGACGATGTCGCGACGATCCTCGGTTTTCTCGGTCTGGCCGAGGTGGCGATGCTGCCGGCCGGAGCGTTGACGCCGGCGCGCCAGCGCCTGCTCGAAATTGGCGTCGCGCTCGGCGCGCGCCCGCGGGTCCTGCTGCTCGACGAGGTCGCGGCCGGACTTACCCACACCGAAATTGATGCGACGGCGCAGCTCATCCGCAGGGTACGCGACGAGCTCGGCGTGGCGGTGATCTGGATCGAGCATGCGGTGCGCGTGCTGATGAATACCGTCGAGCGTGTCGCGGTTCTGCATCAGGGCGCGAAGATCGCGGATGGCGATCCGCGCGCGGTGGCAAAAGAGGCGGCAGTCATCGAAGCCTACCTCGGCGAGGAAGGCGATTCCGCGAGGGTTGCGGCATGAGCGCATCGCTCCTGGTGCGCAAGCTGTGCGCCGGTTACGGCCCGATGCGGGTGCTGCACGACGTCGATCTCGAGGTGCCGGGCGGCGAGCTCACGACAATCGTGGGGCCGAACGGCGCCGGCAAGAGCACGCTGCTGCGCGCGATCTCCGGCATCATCCCGCGCGCGGGAGAGGTGCTGTTCGAGGGTGCGCCGCTGCCGGATCGTCCGTCGGCGATCGTCTCGCGCGGCCTGGCGCAGGTGCCCGAGGGGCGACAGCTGTTCGCGCAGATGACGGTGCTCGAGAACCTCGAGCTGGGGGGCTACCTCGTCAGCCGTCCCGAGCGCGCCGAGCGCCTGACGCGCGTGCTCAATCTGTTTCCGCGTCTCGCCGAGCGGCGCCGTCAGCTGGCGGGTACGATGTCAGGTGGTGAGCAACAGATGCTCGCGGTCGGGCGCGCGCTGATGGGTAAGCCCAAGCTGCTGATGCTCGACGAGCCCTCGCTCGGCCTCGCACCGAAGATGGTCGACGAGCTGCTCGCGATCGTGCGCCGGATCCGCGACGAGGGGGTGACCGTGCTGCTCGTCGAGCAGAATGTGGCCAAGGCGCTGGCGATGGCGCAAAGCGCCTATGTGCTGGAACGCGGCGCGGTCGTGATGAAGGGCGCCGCACGCAGCCTGCTCGGCTCGGAGGAGCTGCGCGCGTCGTACCTCGGAACCGATGCCAGACTCGAACACTGATCTGGTCGGGAGGAGCTTTCGTGGCCATTGAACGGCCCATTGCGCTCACCGCTGCGTCGGCGCTGCTCGCCGCCACGCTGCTCGCCACCCCGCTGCGGGCGCAGCAAGGCGCCGCGCCGAGCGCTCCGCCCGGCGAGGCGGTCTCGGCGCAGGCACGCTCGCTCTACGAGCGCACGCGCGACAGCGTGGCACAGATCCGCCTGCTGCTCGGCTCGAGCGATTCGCCGGCCGCGACCGGTTCCGGTTTCGCGGTGGGCGGCGGGCTGTTCGTCAGCAATTACCACGTCGTCGCCGACAAGGCGCTCGAGCCGCAGACCTACCGGCTGGAATTCACGCTGCCGGACGGCCGGCGCGGCCCGCTCGAGATCGTCGCCGTCGACGTGATCCACGACCTCTCGGTTCTCAGGGGCGCGGGGAGCGACGTCCCGGCGCTGACGCTGCGCGCCGCGCCGCTCGCCAAGGGCGACAAGGGCTTCTCGCTCGGCTATCCGCTGAACCAGGGGCTCACGGTGGTCGAGGGCACCTACAACGGCAGGTCGGAGGAGCAGTACTACGAGCGATTCCATTTCACCGGCGCGATCAATGCCGGCATGAGCGGCGGTCCCGCGCTCGACGCGCGCGGTCGGGTGTTCGGAGTGAACGTCGCGACGCACCGGCGCGGCCAGCTGGTGAGCTTTCTGGTGCCGTCCAAGTTCGTGCAGCAGCTGCTCGTGCGCGCGGCCGCGGTTCCGGCCGACGCGCGCGACCTGCGCGCGGACGTCGGCGCCCAGCTGCGCGCGCACCAGGCCGAGATCATGGGCGTGCTGCTCGGTGCCGCGCTGCCGGTGCAGAAGCTCGGCGAGTTTTCCGTGCCGGCGAAGCTCGGCGAGTTCATGCAATGCGGCGCGGACACCGAGCGCGACACACAGGGACAGGGGTATAGCGCGGATTCGTACTACTGCTACACCTACTCGGCGCTCTACATCGACCGGCGGCTGCACACCGGGATGGTTTCGTTCCAGCACAGCATCCTGCGCGATCGATCGCTCGGGGCGCTGCGCTTCGCGCATCTCCAGGAGCTGCGTTTCGGCACCGGCCGCTTCGGCGAGCCGTACGACCGCAAGCACCATGGCGCGTGGATTTGCAAGGACGAGATCGTCGCCCTGCAGGGAATGCGTGCGAAGCTGGCGCTCTGCACGCGCGGCTACAAGCGCTTCAAGGGCATCTACGACGTCGAGCTGCACATGGCGACGCTCAACACCGGGGGCGTCGTGCTGCAGTCGAGTCTCGACATGCAGGGTGTTTCCTTCGACGCCGCGAAGACCTTCGCCAGGCGCTACATCGAGGCGATCCGATGGAACCGCTAGCGTTCGTCGAAGTGCTCGGCCGGCATGGCGACGTGCAGGCGCGCTATCCGGTCACCCGCTGGCCGGCCTGCGTCGGCCGCGGCTACGACGCCGACATCATCATCGACGATCGGTACATCGCGGCGCGTCACCTGCGCATCGAGCCGGGCGCGGACGGGGGCTTCAAGCTGACCGACCTGGGGTCTGTCAACGGCATCTCGTTGCGCCCGTCGGCGCAGCGCCTGAGCGAGGCCGAAGTCGGTCCCGACGACGTGATTCGGCTGGGCCGCACCCAGGTGCGCGTGCGCATGCCCGGGTACGCGGTGCCGCCCGAGCAGAAGCTGCGCGCGACGTCGTTCTACCGGCGCCCGGTCGCGTTCCTGCTCGCCGCGGCGATGCTGCTCGGCGTGGCGCTATGGAACGCCTGGGTCGCGACGACCCGCGAGGACCAATGGGCGCTGCTGCTCGCACCAACGGTCATGATGTGCGTCGCGGTCGTGTTGTGGATCTCGGTTTGGTCCCTCGTGAGCCGGATCGTTGGCGGGCGCGCCAACTTCTCGGCCCACGGATTCGTCGCCTGCGCGGGCCTGGTCGGGATCGTGGTGACCGGCACACTGTTCGAGTATCTGTCGTTCGGTCTCGATGCGCACTGGTTCGACTATGCCGGGGCGGCGGTGCTCGCCGTGCTCGTCGCGTACATGCTCTACCGGCATCTGCGGCTGAACAGCCGCGCGTCGCGGACCAAGCTCGCCGCGATCGCGGCGACGATCGTCCTCGGAGGAATCGGCATCAGCGTCGGTCTCGATCGCGCGGCCGCGCCAGGGCGCGAGGGCGTGCAGGGCTACGACTTCGCGATCAAGCCGCCGGCCGTGCTCGCGGTCTCGGGCGTCACGCCCGAAGCCTTTCTCGCGGAGAGCGACAAGCTGCGGCGCGCCGCGGACGCGGCCGCGCTCGAGCGCGACTGATGCACACCTTTCAGAAGGTTCCCGGGTAAGCGCCGCCATCCATGAGCAGGCTCTGGCCGGTAATGTAGCCGGCGTGCACGCTCGCGAGGAAAGCGCAGGCCGCGCCGAACTCGTCGATCGTGCCGAAGCGCTTCGTCGGATTCTGCTCGGCGCGCGTGCGGGCGAGTTCCTCCGGCTTCTTGCCAAGCTTATTGGCGTTGAACGCGAAATTCGAGCGCAGCCGGTCGGTGTCGAACGGCCCGGGAAGCAGGTTGTTGATGGTGACGTTGTGCTGCGCCACCTGGCGCGAAAGCCCGGCGACGAAGCCGTGCAGTCCTGTGCGCGCGCCGTTGGATAGACCAAGCTCCGGTATCGGCATCTTCACTGCGCCCGAGGTGATGTTGACGATGCGTCCGAACTTGCGCTCGATCATGCCGTCGATCACCGCCTTGATCAGCTCGATCGGGGTGAGCATGTTCGCCTCGAGCGCCTTCACCCAATCCTCGCGCGACCAGTTGCGGAAATCGCCCGGCGGCGGACCGCCCGCGTTGTTGACCAGAATATCGACCGCGCCCGCGGCCTTGAGTGCGGACGCGCGTCCCTCGGGCGTCGTGATATCGCCGGCGACCGCGGCGACCTTGACGCCGGTCGCCTTGCGGATCTCCTCCGCCGTCGCCTCGAGCGCCTCCTTGCCGCGCGCGGTGATGACCAGGTTCACGCCGTCGCTCGCGAGCGCCGTCGCGCATCCCTTGCCGAGTCCCTTCGATGCCGCGCACACGAGCGCGGTCTTTCCGCGAATACCGAGATCCATCATTTCCTCCCTGTTCTGGGTTTGAGCGAGACTAGCAGAACGCCGCCGATGACGAGCAGTCCGCCGAGCCCCTGCAGCCAGCCGAAAGGCTCGTCGAGCCCGAAGGCGCTGGTGACCGCGACGCTCACCGGGCCGACCGCGCCGATCAGCGCGAATTGGTTCGCGCCGATGCGGCGCAGCGCCTCGGCGACGAGAAACACGGGCAGCACGGTGCTGAACGTCGCCATCACGATCGCGTAGCCCCAGACCGCGCCGGGCAGCACGAGGGCATCGAGCGGTTCGAGGACGAGAAACTGCACGACCGCCGGCGCCGTCGCCACCACCATCGTGTAGGCGGTGAAGCGCATCGAGCCGATGCGCTGCACGAGTTGGCTTCCGGCGACGAGATAGATTGCGTAGCACAGCGCGGCGGCGAGGATCAGGAGCGCGCCGAACAGGAAGGCCTTGCCTTGCGGCGTGGCGTCGAGCTGGTTCGAGACGACCAGCGCAATCCCCAGGTAACACATGGCGAGTGCTCCGAGCTCGCGGCGCGTCGGGCGTTTGTGCAGGAAAAGGAACGAGAGCAGGAGCACGAGCGTCGGGTAGAGGAACTGGATGAGGCGACCGACGCCCGCGCCGACGTGCACCAGGCCGAGGAAGTCGAGGAAGCTCGCCATGTAGTAGCCGATGAATCCCAGGCCGGCGACGCCCGCCCAGTCGCGCGCACGCAGGCGCGGTTCGGCGCCACGCAGCCACCAGGCCATCGCCAGGAAAAACGGGAGCGCCAGCACCATGCGTAGGAAAAGCAGCGTCACCGGGCCGACCGGGTGCGCCGCATAGGCCAGCTTGATCAGTATCGGCCGGAACGAGAACGCGAGCACGCCGACGAGGGCGAAGCCCACGCCCCACGCACGCTGCGAGCCGGTCAACGCCGCTTGCCGCCGAGGATCGAGCCGAGCACGCCGCGCAGGATCGAACGCCCGATTCCCGAGCCGATCGAGCGCGCGGCGCTCTTCGCCATGGCCTCGAGCACGCCCTGCGACTGCCGCCCGCCGCGCGGGCCGGTGCGCCCGAACACGATGTCGCGGATCTCGTCGTCGACCCCGCGCCCAGGGCGTGTCGGCTGCGGCGCGCGGCGCTCCGGCGCCGACGGCGCGGGCGACCGCGCCGCCTCGGGCGTCGTCTGCGCGGCGCGCCCGCGCAGTTTTTCGTAGGCCGACTCGCGGTCGACCGCGTTTTCGTAATGGCCGAAGACCACCGAGGACCGGATCAGGTGCTTGCGCTCGGCCTCGCTGATCGGGCCGAGCTGGCTGCCCGGGGGCACGATCAGGGCGCGCTCGACCATCTGCGGGCGGCCCTTCGTATCCAGAAACGACACCAGCGCCTCGCCGACGCCGAGCTCGGTGATCGTCTTCGCGACGTCGAGCTTCGGATTCGGGCGCATGGTCTCGGCCGCCGCGCGCACGGCTTTCTGGTCGCGTGGCGTGAACGCACGCAGCGCATGCTGTACCCGGTTGCCGAGCTGACCGAGCACGGCGTCCGGAATGTCGAGCGGGTTCTGGGTGACGAAGTACACGCCTACGCCCTTGGATCGAATCAGACGCACGACCTGCTCGATGCGATCGAGCAGCGCTTTCGGCGCATCGTCGAACAGCAGGTGTGCCTCGTCGAAGAAGAACACCAGGCACGGCTTCTCCGGATCGCCGACCTCGGGCAGGTTCTCGAACAGCTCGGCGAGCATCCAGAGCAGGAAGGTTGCGTACAGCTTCGGCGCCGTCATCAGCTGGTCCGCCGCGAGGACGTTGACCACGCCGCGACCCTGGCCGTCGGTCTGCATCAGGTCGGCGATGTCGAGCATCGGCTCGCCGAAGAAGCGTTCCGCGCCCTGGCTTTCGAGCGTGAGCAGACCACGCTGGATCGCGCCGACCGACGCATGCGAAACGTTGCCGTACTTGGTCTTGATCGTGCGCGCGTTGTCGGCGACGAAGCCGAGCATGGCGCGCAGATCCTTCAGGTCGAGCAGCAGCAGGCCGTTGTCATCGGCGACGCGGAACACGATGTTCAACACGCCATCCTGCGTCGGATTGAGGCCGAGCATGCGGCTGAGCAGCAGGGGCCCCATGTCCGACACCGTCGCGCGCACCGGGTGCCCGTCCTTGCCGAAGACGTCCCAGAACACCACCGGACAGGCTTCGAAGGCAAGCGGGACGCCGAGTTGCTTGACGCGCTCGTCGACCTTGGCGTTGCCGCCGCCGGGCCGGGCGATCCCCGAAAGGTCGCCTTTCACATCGGCCATGAACACGGGTACGCCGATCGCGGAGAAGCGCTGCGCCATCGCCTGCAGGGTGACCGTCTTGCCGGTGCCGGTCGCGCCCGTCACCAGGCCATGGCGGTTGGCCAGCGCGGGCAGCAGGCAGAGATCGTTCGTGCCGTGCTTGGCGATCAACATCGGCGCAGCCATGAGGATCCGCGGGGCGTTAAAATTCGACGATTTACCTGCAATCTTAACCGAGCGTTTACGCACCATGGCCGGTCACAGCAAGTGGGCCAACATTCAGCACCGCAAGGGGCGCCAGGACGCCAAGCGCGGCAAGATCTTCACCAAGCTGATCAAGGAAATCACCATCGCCGCGCGCCTCGGCGGGGGCGACGCGTCGACCAATCCGCGCCTGCGCCTGGCGATCGACAAAGCGCGCGATCAGAACATGCCAAACGACAATATCCAGCGCGCGATCCAGCGCGGCACCGGCGAGCTGGACGGCGTGTCCTACGAGGAGATCCGCTACGAGGGCTATGGCGTCGGCGGCGCCGCGGTGATCGTCGACTGCACGACGGACAACCGCACGCGCTGCGTCGCCGAGGTACGTCATGCCTTCACCAAGAACGGCGGTAACTTGGGCTCGGACGGCTCGGTGGCTTACCAGTTCAAGCATTGCGGACAGTTCATCTTCGCGCCCGGAACGAGCGAGGACAGGGTGATGGAGGTGGGGCTGGAGGCGGGCGCCGAGGATGTGACCACCGACGAGGACGGTTCGATCGAAGTGGTCTGTGCGCCGGGCGATTTCAGCGCGCTGCGCGATGCTTTTGCCAAGGGGGGCCTAAAGCCGGAGATCGCCGAGATCACGATGAAGGCGTCGACCGAAAGCGTGCTGCAGGGCGAAGACGCGATGCGCATGCGCAGGCTACTCGACGCGCTCGAAGAGCTCGACGACGTGCAGGACGTCTACACCAACGCGGCGCTCGAGACCGACTGAGCCACTTGAACGCTGTTCGCAGCCTGCGCATTCTGGGCATCGACCCCGGCCTGAGGGTGACCGGCTTCGGAGTCATCGACAAGCGAGGCGCCACGCTGCACTACGTGACGAGCGGATGCATCCGCACCCCGATGGGGGAGCTGCCAGAGCGTCTCGCGGCGATTCTCGACGGACTCGCACTGGTCATCGCCGAGCACCGACCGCTCGAGGCGGCGGTCGAGCGGGTCTTCGTCAACGTCAATCCGAGCTCGACGCTCGCGCTCGGCCAGGCGCGCGGCGCGGCGATCTCGGCGCTGGTGCTCAAGCAGCTCCCCGTGTCCGAATACACCGCGCTGCAGGTCAAGCAGGCGGTCGTCGGTACCGGGCACGCGCGCAAGGAGCAGGTGCAGTCGATGGTGCGCCGGCTGCTCGCGCTACCGGGCGATCCGAGCCCCGATGCCGCGGATGCGCTTGCCTGCGCGATCTGCCACGCGCACGGCGGGCAGGGACTCGGCGCGCTGTCGACGCGGCGCTTGCGCATGCGGCGCGGACGGCTGGCATGAGGACGCGGTCACGGTGCAGCAGGATGCCGCGCGCTCTGGCATGCTGCACCGATCGCATTCTGGTGCAAACGGGATGATCGGACAGCTGCACGGCACGTTGCGCTCCAAGCACCCGCCGCAGGTGCTGGTCGATGTCGGCGGCGTGGCCTATGAAGTCGACGTGCCGATGAGCACTTTCTATCAGCTGCCGGCGACCGGTGCCGAGGTCACCCTGCATACGCATCTCCTGGTGCGCGAGGACGCGCATGTGCTCTACGGCTTCGCCACGCTGGAAGAACGCGCGGCGTTCCGCGAGCTGATCCGCATTTCCGGCGTCGGCGCGCGCACTGCGCTCGCCGTGCTCTCCGGGATGTCGGTGGCCGATCTGGCGCACGCGGTCGCGGCGCAGGAAACGGGGCGCCTGGTGAAGGTGCCCGGCATCGGGAAAAAGACTGCCGAACGGCTGCTGCTCGAGCTCAAGGGGCGCCTGGCCGAGCCGCTGCCGGGCGTTGCGGCGTTTGCCCCGGCGGGCAGCGACGCGGCCGACATCCTGAACGCCCTCGTCGCGCTCGGCTACAGCGAGAAGGAGGCGAGCGCCGCGATCAAGGGACTCGCGCCGGGGCTCGGCGTGGCCGAAGGCATCCGGGCCGCACTCAAGGCTCTGGCAAAATCCTAGCGTGGCGGTCGAAACAGATCGGTTGATCTCGGCGCAGCCGGCCTCGGGCGAGGAGGAGCGCTTCGAGCGCTCGCTGCGCCCGACGTCGCTCGCCGACTATGTCGGCCAGCACAAGGTGCGCGGCCAGTTCGAGATCTTCATTGAGGCGGCGCGCGGTCGTGGCGATGCGCTCGATCACGTGCTGCTTTTCGGCCCGCCCGGCCTGGGCAAGACCACGCTGGCGCACATCATCGCGCGCGAAATGGGCGTCAACCTGCGCCAGACCTCCGGTCCAGTGCTCGAACGGCCCGGCGATCTTGCCGCGCTGCTCACCAATCTCGAGCCGCGCGACGTGCTGTTCATCGACGAGATCCATCGCCTCTCGCCGGTGGTCGAGGAGATTCTGTACCCGGCGCTCGAGGACTATCAGATCGACATCATGATCGGCGAGGGGCCCGCCGCGCGCTCGATCAAGCTCGACCTGCCGCCGTTCACCCTCGTCGGGGCGACCACGCGCGCGGGCATGCTGACCAATCCGCTGCGCGACCGCTTCGGCATCGTCGCGCGGCTCGAGTTCTACGGCACCGAGGACCTCGCGCGCATCGTGCATCGCTCGGCGCAGCTGCTCAGCGTGGCGATCGACGAAGCGGGCGCGCGCGAGATCGCGGCGCGCGCGCGCGGCACGCCGCGCATCGCCAACCGCCTGCTGCGCCGGGTGCGGGACTACGCACAGGTAAAAGCCGAAGGTGCGGTCTCGCGCGCGGTTGCCGACGCGGCGCTCGCGATGCTCGAGGTCGACGCGCTCGGCCTCGACGTGATGGACCGCAAGCTGCTCTTGGCGGTGATCGAGAAATTTTCCGGCGGTCCGGTCGGCGTCGAGAACCTGGCCGCCGCGATCGGCGAGGAGCGCGACACGATCGAGGACGTGCTCGAGCCCTACCTCATTCAGCAGGGCTACCTGCAGCGCACGCCGCGCGGGCGGGTGGCAACGCTCGCCGCCTACCGGCATTTCGGGGTCGTTGCGCCCGCCGGGATGCAGGATCTGCTGACGGACGGCGACTCCGCCTAGTCCTTCTGCGCTGGGCGGCGCTCAACACACCGAGCCCGCTTAACCCGATTTGCGCTCCGCCCCGTTCAACGGGGAGTGTCCAACACGCAAGGAGCGCACATGCAGCGCAAATTTGTCACATTGGCTCTCGCCACGGCCCTCGCGGGCACAGCGGCTTCGGCGCAGGCCTTCTGCGGCTTTTATGTCGGCAAGGCCGACGCCAGCCTGTTCAACGAGGCCTCGAAGGTGATCATGGTGCGCGACGGCGACCGCACCGTGATCAACATGCTCAACGACTACCAGGGCGATCTGACCGAGTTTGCGCTCGTCGTGCCGGTGCCGGTCGTGCTGCACAAGGAGGACGTGAAGACGCCGCTGCGCGCAGTGTTCGACCGCGTCGACGCGTACAGCGCGCCGCGCCTGGCCGAGTACTACGACCCGAACCCCTGCCGTCCACCCTACCCCGCGGCGCGCGCTGAGCAGTCCGCAGTGGCGAAATCGATGGGCCGCGCGATCGCCGAAGACCGCGCGGAAGCGCTCGGGGTGCGCGTCGAAGCGCAGTACACCGTCGGGCCCTACGACATCGTGATTCTCTCGGCCGAGCAGTCCGACGGCCTCGAGACCTGGCTGCACGAAAACGGCTACCGGATTCCGGCGGGTGCGTCGCGCGCGCTCGCGCCCTACATCCGCCAGGACATGAAGTTCTTTGTCGCCAAGGTCAATCTGGAAGAGCACGCCAAATCGGGCGCAGAGTTCCTCGCGCCGCTGCAGTTCGCGTTCCATACCGAGAAGTTCATGCTGCCGATCCGTCTCGGGATGCTCAACGCGCGCGGCCCTCAGGATCTGGTGCTTTGGGTGCTCTCGAAAAAGGGCCGCGTCGAGACGACCAACTACCGCACCGTCAAGCTGCCCGCTAACGTCGAGCTGCCGCCGTACGTCAAGTTCGACGCCGATCACAGCTTCGCGCGCTTCTACCTGGCGATGTTCGACGAGCAAGCCAGGCGCGAGAACTACCGCGTCGCGTTCACCGAGTATTTCTGGGACATGAGCTGGTGCGATCCCTGCGCGGCGAACCCGCTGAATGCACAGGAGCTCGCCAATCTCGGCGTCGGGGGCGTGAGCGGCGATACGCGACGCGGCGCGCGCGTCATGTTGACGCGGCTGCATGTGCGCTACACGCCGGAGACCTTCCCCGAGGATCTCGTGCTGCAGGAGACCGCGGACCGGCGCAACTGGCAGACGCGCTACGTGCTGCGCCACCCGGCCAAGTTCGACCTCGCCGACTGCCCCAACCGGGCGAGCGCAGAGCGCTACCTCGTCGCGCTGGGCCGGCGCCAGGAACGCGAGGCGCAGACCCTCGCCACGCTGACCGGCTGGGACGTCGACGCGATTCGTGCGAAAGCGCTGATCGCGCCGGACGGCGACGCGGCGCAGGACATCGCCCCGGGTGCCTCGCAAGGCGCCGTCGACACGCCGCTCGCCCGCCTGTGGCGCTGGCTGCAGGACGGCGGAGCACAGCGATGAAGCCGCAGGCGCTCGCCGCCGCGGTTCCCGCGGCGGCAGGTCCCGGCCTGCGCGCACGTCTCGGCGCGCTCGCGCGGCTCGATGCGCGGCTCTACCAGATCGTGTTCCTGGCACTGCTGCTCGGCACCGGCGTGCTGGTGCGCGATTTCAGCCTCGACCCGAGACAGGTTGCCCTCGCCTTCGCCGCCGGGATCGCGACGCAGCTTTTCTGGGTGCGTCGGCTCGGCCTGCCGAGGGTCGGCCTGCTGAGCGCGCTCGTCACCTGCTTCGGCCTGTCGGTCCTGCTGCGCGCCGACAGCCTCTGGGTTCATCCGCTTGCCGCCGCCGCGTGCCTGTCGGCGAAGTTCGTGCTGCGCATAGAGGGCAAGCACCTGTTCAACCCGACCAACCTTGGCGTGGTGCTGGCCGTGCTGCTGCTCCCGGGCGCCTGGGTCTCGCCCGGCCAGTGGGGCAGCGATCTGCTCGTCGCCTGCTGGGTGGTCGCGCTGGGCGGGATCGTCGCCGGACGGGCACGCAGTGCCGGACTGAGCCTCGCGTTTCTCACCTGCTTCCTCGGCGCCTATGCGCTGCGCGTCGCTTGGCTTGGCCAGAGCTGGGCGGTATTCCTGCACCTGCTGCAGAACGGCAGCCTGCTGATGTTCGCCTTCTTCATGATTTCGGACCCGATGACGGCACCGAACCATCCCGTCGCGCGCATCGCCTATGCGGCCTGTGTCGCGGTGCTCGCGTTCGCCTGGCAGTTCGGCCTGTTTCTCCAGAATGGGCCGATCTGGGCGCTATTCCTGTGCGCGCCGCTGGTTCCTCTGCTCGACCGGCTTTGGCCGGGCGCGAAGCCGGTCTGGCGACGCAATCCGGCGACGACGCGGTAGCATCGCCCCCTGATGGCGGCGCCATTCTCGATCCCGTTGCGTGTGTACTACCAGGACACCGACGCCGGCGGCGTCGTTTTTCATGGACAGTACTTCGCGTTCATGGAGCGGGCGCGCACCGAGATGCTCAACGCGCTCGGCTACGACCTGGCCCGATTTGCCGAGTCGCACGGCGTGCTGTTCATGGTCCATTCTCTGGCGGCGACCTTTCATGCGCCGGCGCGGCTCAACGAACTCGTCTCGGTGAGCGCCGAAGTCGCTAAAATGGGGCGTGCGAGCCTCGTTTTTCGCCAGCGCGTGGAACGCGGGAGCGAAGTGCTGGTCGAAGCCGAGGTGACAATTGCGCTGGTGGACCGCGTTCGCCTGAAGCCGGCCCGGATGCCACAAGAACTCAAAAACGCGCTGAACGCATCGTGAACGTAACGCAGGACCTCGAGCTCTGGACGCTCATCACCAATGCCAGCCTGGTGGTCAAGCTGGTGATGCTGCTCCTGATGGCGGTTTCATTTCTTTCGTGGACGTTCATCTTCAGCAAGTGGATCGCCATTCGCCGGGCGCGCGTCCAGACCGAGCAGTTCGAACGTGACTTCTGGAGCGGCAACGATCTGAATCTGCTCTACCAGGGTGCGGTCAACGCACGCCACACCATCGGCAGCCTCGAGCGGATCTTCGAATCCGGGTTCCGAGAATTCTCCAAGCTGCGCAACCAGCGCGGCAACGATGCCTCGGCGCTGGTCGAAGGCGCCGAGCGCGCGATGCGCGCGACGTATCAGCGCGAGATGGATCATCTCGAGCGGCACCTGTCGTTTCTCGCTTCGACCGGCTCGGTCAGCCCCTATGTCGGCCTGTTCGGAACGGTGTGGGGCATCATGCATGCCTTCCGCAGCCTCGCAAACGTTCAGCAGGCGACCCTGTCGCAGGTCGCGCCGGGCATCGCCGAAGCACTGATCGCGACCGCGATCGGCCTGTTTGCCGCGATCCCCGCGGTGGTCGCCTACAACCGCTTCTCGCACGATATCGACCGCCTTTCGATCCGCTTCGAGAGCTTCATGGGCGAGTTTTCCAACATTCTGCATCGGCAGGGACCGCGCTAGTGCAGGCCGCGACCCCCCTGCGCCGGCGGCGCGGACCGATGCACGACATCAACGTCGTGCCCTACATCGACGTGATGCTGGTGCTGCTCGTCATCTTCATGGTCACGGCGCCGCTGATCACGCCCGGCGTGGTCGAGCTGCCGTCGCTGTCGAGCGCCCCGGTGATGCCCGCCGCGCCGATCGAAGTCGTGATCAAGCGAGACCAGAGCGTGCTGCTGCGCACGCGTGATGCGAAGACCGGTGCGGAGGAGCAGCGACCGGTCACGCGCGGCGAGCTCGTGCGCCTGGTGCGCGAGCGCCAGTCCGCGGCGCCGAACACGCCGGTCGTCATCGCCGCCGACAAGGATGTGCGCTACGAGGCGGTGCTCAAGGTGATGGACGAGCTGCAGCGCAGCCAGGTGCGCCGCGTCGGGCTTCTCGTGCAACCCGCGAAATAGATGGCGTTCGCCGAGTATTACGACCGATTCGAGGAACGTTATGAGCCGGGCATCGGGCGCGCGGTCGGCTATGCGATCCTCGTGCACCTGGTGCTGCTCGGCATCCTGTTCGTCGGCGTGCGCTGGCACAGCCACCGCCCGGCGCCGATGACGGTGGAGCTGTTTCAGGCGCCTCCGGCACCCAAGCCGCTGGCCAAGGTCGAGCCGCCCAAGCCGCTGCCGCCGAAGCCTGAGCCCCCGAAGCCCGTGCCGAAGGTCGAGGCGCCGGTCCCGAAGCCTGCGCCGAAACCCGAACCGAAGGTCGAAGCGAAGCCCGAGCCGCGTATCGAAAAGCCCGACATCGTGGAAAAAGCGGCGCCGAAGCCGGAACCCAAGCCGGAACCGAAGCCCGTGGCGAAGCCGAAGGCCGAGGTCAAGCCGAAGCCCAAGCCGCAACCGAAGCCCGAGGTCAAGCCGAAGCCCAAGCCAAAGCCGACGCCGCGTGACGCCGCCGCGCAGCGTCAGTTGCGCCAGGAACTCGCGCGCGAGGAGGCTGCGATTCGTGCCCAGCGCCAGGAGGCCGAGCTGAACGCGCTGCTCGCGCGCGAGGCCAGTGCGCGTGCGCTCGCGACCTGGACCGACAAGATCCGCGCCAAAATCCGTGGCAACATCATTCTGCCGCCGTCGATCAACGGTAATCCGGAAGCGGTCTTCGACGTGGTGTTGTTGCCGACGGGCGACGTGCTCGGCATGCCACGCCTGCGCCGCTCGAGCGGCGATCCGCGCTACGACGATGCGGTGCTGCGTGCGATCCTGAAGTCCTCGCCGCTGCCGCGGCCCGACGATCCGAAAATTTTCACGCGCGATCTGGAATTGCGCTTCCGCCCCCAGGATTGAATGGCATGAGCCGGTTAGAATTGCACGCTGTGACGAAGATTGTGAATGACCAGCGAGCCGCGATTGCGCGCTGGCTCGCGCATGCGCTAGGCGCACTGCTGCTTGCGGTGGTCGCGCTGCCCGCCTCGGCGCAACTCACCATCGAAATCACTGGCGCGGGCGAAAAGCGTCTGCCGATCGCCATCGTGCCCTTCGCCGGCGAAGGCGCGCTGACCGCGAGCATCTCTTCGATCGTGCGTGCCGACCTCGAGCGCAGTGGCCTGTTCCGCGGCATCGAGACTCCGGTCATGCAGCCGCACCCGACCGAAGCGTCGAACGTCGATTACGCGGAATGGCGCGCTCGGCTCGCCGACGCGCTCGTGCTCGGTTCGGTCGCGACGCGACCCGACGGCAAATTCGAGGTGCGCTTCCGCCTGTTCGACGTGGTCAAGCAGGGGCCGCTCGGCGGTGTTGCCTACACGCTCACCCGAGAGCAAACGCGCGCGACGGCGCACCGCATCGCGGATTACATCTACGAGAAGCTCACCGGCGAGAAGGGTGTCTTCGCGACCAAGATCGCCTACGTCGTCAAGCGCGGCAACGTGTACGAGCTGCAGATCGCCGACGCCGACGGCGCGAACGGTTATTTCGTGCTGCGCTCCAACGAGCCGATTCTGTCTCCGGTCTGGTCACCCGACGGCAGCCAGCTTGCCTACGTTTCATTCGAGCAGAAAAAGCCGATCGTCTACGTGCATTCGCTGCGCGACGGTCGCCGGCACGTGGCGGCGAATTTCAAGGGATCGAACTCGGCGCCGGCCTGGTCGCCCGACGGGTCGACGCTCGCGGTCTCGCTTTCCCGCGCGGGCGGATCACAGCTGTTCCTCGTCAATCCCGACGGCAGCAATGTTCGGCGTCTCACGCGCTCGAACGCGATCGACACCGAGCCGCGCTTCTCGCCAGACGGGCGCTATATCTATTTCACCTCCGACCGGGGCGGAAGTCCGCAGATCTACCGCATGCCGGCGAGTGGCGGTGCTGTGGAGCGCATTACCTTCGACGGTGACTACAACGTCTCGGCGCGCGTCAGTCCGGACGGGCGGCATCTGGCGTTCATCCATCGCAGCAACGGCCGTTATCAGGCAGCGTTGCTCGATCTCGAGACGCGCCAGGTGCAGATTCTCACGGACAGCGCGCGCGACGAATCGCCGAGCTTCGCCCCCAACGGCAGGATGATTCTGCTCGCAACGGTGATCGGCGGGCGCGGCGTGCTTTCCGCGGTTTCCGCCGACGGCCGGGTCAAGCAGCGTCTCAGTGTCAGCGCGGGCGACGTACGCGAGCCTGCCTGGGGTCCATTCATTCAGTGACAAGGAGAATACCTATGCGCGCTATTTGGATTGCCATCCTATGCGCCATGCTCGCAGCCTGCGCGAGCACATCGGAACAAACGCCCGCGGGCGTGGAGGATCGCAAGGGGGCAGAAGCGCGTGGCGTGGAGGCCGGCGGTCCGTCCGGCGTCGGTCTCACCGACGCACAGCGGTCCGCGTTGACCAACCCTTCGAGCCCGCTGTCCAAGCGCTCCATCTTCTACGATTTCGACAAGTACGACGTGAAGCCGGAGTATCGGCCTCTCGTCGAAGCACACGCCCAGTTCCTGCGCGACAATTCCGGATTGAAGATTCTGATCCAGGGCAACACCGACGAGCGCGGCAGCCGCGAGTACAACATCGCACTCGGCCAGCGCCGCGCCGATGGCGTGAAGAAGATGATGATTCTGCTCGGCGTGAGCGAGGTTCAGATCGAGGCGGTCAGCCTCGGCGAGGAGAAGCCGCGTGCGCAGGGCTCGACCGAAGACGCCTACGCGCAGAACCGGCGTAGCGACATCCTCTATCCTGGCGAGTACTGATGCGCCGCCTGACCCTCGCGCTCGCCCTTGCCGCGTTTGCGGCGCTGCCCAGGCCCGGCGCTGCAGCGCTTTTCGGTGATGACGAGGAATGGCGCAAGCAGGTACAGGAGCGCCTGTCGAAGCTCGAGGCCAACTCGGCCGAGCGTCGACTGCTGATCGATCTGTCGAGCCAGATCGAGGCGCTGCGCGCGGACGTCCAGCGTATGCGTGGCGAGGTCGAAGTGCTGGTGCACCGGATCGACATGCTTGAAAAGCGCCAGAAGGATCTGTATCTCGACGTCGATACGCGGCTGCGCAAGCTCGAGCCCGCAGTGCCGGGCGGCGCTCCCGGCGGCGAGACCCAGGCAAGCCCCGACGAAGCCAAGGCCTACGAGGCCGCGCTCAACCAGTTCAAACTCGGCAAGTACCCGACCGCGATTTCCGCGTTCGAGGCCTTTCTTAAGGCCTATCCCACCAGCCCTCTCGCGCCCTCGGCGCAGTATTGGATCGGCAATTCCTACTTCGCCAAGCGCGACTATCGGAATGCCTTGGCCGCTCAGCGCAAGGTGCTCAGCGCCTGGCCGGACAATCCGAAGGCGGCCGACGCGATGCTCAATGTCGCAAGCTGTCAGGATGCGCTCGGCGACCGTCGGAGCGCGCAAGATACGCTGAAAGAGCTGATCCAGAAGTA
>JAJDNJ010000141.1 GCA_022340705.1 Betaproteobacteria bacterium | reverse complement strand
CGGGTTGAGCTCGTGCGCCCGCCGCAGGTCCGTCGCGGCGCGCTCCAGGTCGCCCGCCACGTCGCACAGACGCCCGCGCGCGAGATAGGCGCGGCTGTCGTTGGGTGCGAGCTCGATCAGCTTGTCCGCGGCGCGCCGCGCGGCAGCGACCACGCCGGCACGGTCTTCGGTCCAGCCCATGAACACGCGCCAGCTGTGTGCCCACGCGATCACGAAATACGCCAGGCGGCAGCCCGGTCCGCGCTCGATCGCCGACTCGGCGATTCGAACCGCGTCCACGAGCAGCGCCTGGTCACCCCGGAAAGTGCCGTCGATCATGGCGGCAAAAGCGCGCCAGGCGATGTCGTCGGCCTCGGTGAACCTGCGCTGCCCGCGCCGCTGATGGCGCATCTCCTCGGCCTCGACTTCGGAGACCAGGCTGGCGACGACCTGATGGGTGATGCGCTCCTGCAGCTCGAACACGTCGCTCAGCACGTCCTCGTAGCGCTCGGCCCAGACGTGGCTGCCGGTTTGGCCGTCGATCAGCTGCGCAGTAATGCGCACCCGGTTGCCGGCGCGCCGCACGCTGCCTTCGAGCACGAAGCGCACGCCCAGTTCGCGCGCCACGGTCTTCACGTCGACACTGCGCCCCTTGTAGGTGAACGTGGTGTTGCGCGCAATCACGAACAACGACTGAAAGCGTGAGAGCTCCGTGATGACGTCCTCGACGATGCCGTCGGCAAAGTAGGCCTGCTCCGGATCGCCCGACATATTGTCGAACGGCAGCACCGCGATCGAAGGTTTGTCGGGGAGCGATAGGTCGACATCGGCGGCGGGCGGGGCCGGCTGTGCAGCACTGCTTTGCGCCGGCTGCACGCGGAACGCGCGCACTGGCTCTGCAAGGTTCTTTACTGTCTGCTCGCCCTGGTCGAAGAAGGCAGCAACGATCTTGCCTTTCACCGCGTTGCGGACCGAGTCCGATATGGTGATCCCGCCTGGTTCAGCCAACCCTTCGAGCCGCGCCGCAATATTTACCCCATCGCCATAGATCGAGCCATCGAGCTTCTCGATAACCTCGCCGAGGTGGACGCCGATGCGGAAACGCATACGCCGATCCTCTGGTGCATCGTTGAAAGCCGCATCGAGCCCTTGCTGAATCGCCAGTGCCGCTGTCACCGCGCCGGTTGCCAGTTCAAACACGGAAAGTACGGAGTCCCCGGCCATGTCGATGACGCGACCCTGGTTGGCTTCGATTTGTGATTGGAATACGGCGCGTGCGGAATCGAGCGCTGCCACGGTTGCAGACTCGTCGGAGGCCATCAGACGCGAGTAGCCCACCGCGTCCGCGGCCAGTATCGCGACTAATCGTCTTTTTTGATCCGTGCCGCTCACGCCCGCTAACTCCTCTGCTGGCCTTGCTGCGCGGGGATATTACTCCCGAGCGGCCATGTGTCCGGCTATGACTGCTCCTGGCCGGTAGCCGGCGGTCTAGGTCGGCTCCTACCGAACCTAGGTGGTCAATTGCGGCGCAGGCGAGTAACGTCCGTCCGCCCCGATTGAATTGCCTTGCTTTCCCGGTAATAGGGCGTACAGTCGACCGACGACGCGCCCGGTAGGAGCAAGACATCCGCTCATGCGGACGCAGGACACTCCTCAGCGCTTTGGGCGCGTTGCTTGTCGGTGGTTTGCTCGCCTGGGTTCAGCCAGACAGTCGCACCGCGGAGACTCCCGCTCGTATCGGATGCTTGTGCAGCGCCTCTTGAGGCGGCGATGCTGCTCAGCACTCTCGATTCTTACTCGGAGGAGAATCGCAAATGGCCTGGAACATGAACGCGACCATGCTGGCGCGCAAGCGCGATCGCCTATGGTTGGCATGTGCCATATGTTTTTCGACTCCGTGGAAAGTTTCCAGGCTGCCTTCGCGCCGGTTGCGCAGGAGATCATGGCGGACATACCCAACGACACGGACCAGCCACCATTGATCCAAATCAGCGAAGTGGCGGTCGGTTGATGATCGAATACGGGCGTTGGCAAATGGCCGCTTCTGGCCGGTGGCGGCTGGCGCGCGCCAAGACCGAACGACTTCGAACGGTCATTGAGGACGACACTTTGCGTTGAGAGAGTTGACGATGCTAGTTACGTTTCGCAGCAGTGCATGGGGCAACGTCACAATGTTCGGCGAAGTTGCCGTAGCGCTGCTAAAAATGATGGGGCATAGCGGCACCGTGCCGAGCGCGCTGCTTGCCCGCGACGTGCCCGCGGCACTTGCACGACTCAAGCAGGAGTTGGCGAGCCATCCCGTGGAAGAGGACAGAGGCACGCCGTCGGGCGACGACGAAGAGGCCGAAAAGCCCGTGGGACTCGCGTTGCGTGCCTATCCGCTGATCGAGATGCTCTCCGCGGCAGCCGAGCAGGAAGCCGACGTCATGTGGCAGGCGGGTGAGCCGCCGCTCTGAAGGTCGGCATAGGTGTTTGGCGCGCGGGCGAGGCGGGTTCCGATGCCCATGTTCGGTTGTGTGCCCGGCTCACTTCCACAGATCGACCGCCTTGCCTTCTTCCCGCATCCGCTCGCCGCGCGCCTGAAGAAAGCGCTGAAACGAGGGCTCTTTCAGGTACGCGCCGCTCGCAACGTAGGCAAACGAACCGGCGAGATGAAACGGGCGCAAATAAGCCTCGGCGCGGAACACCTCGCGTCCCTTCGCATCGAAAAAGACGATGCTCGGCGTGTAGAGGATCTTCAGCTCCCGTGCCCAGGCGTCGACCGGTAGCTTTCTTCCATCCGGGGTGGTGACGACCTCGCGCTCGCCGACACCAAAACGGACGACGTCGAATGCGGTGAGCTGGGCGCGAACCTCGGGGCGCTGAAATCCTTCGCGGTGCATCTCGTCGCAGCCGGCGCAATAGGGCGCCTCGATCACAACGGCGAGCGGCTTCGATCCGGGCACGCGTTCCAGATCCCGGGTCGATAGGAAAAAAGGCTCCGCATGCAGCGTCGCGCTGGCCTCGTCCTTGATGGCGCCCTTCAGGTATTCGCCGAACGCGACCTTCGATTCCATGTGACCGGCCACGTAGTCGAGCGGCGCATCGAAACGGCGCGGCGGGTAATAGCCGTTGACGCGCAGCGCGAGGTTGCCCTTCTCGTCGAAGAACAGGAGCGTCGGCGTGAACTGGACGCGCAGCAGCTTGGCGAACGCCTTCTCGCCAAGGCGCGTGCCGTCGATCCAGGTGACTTCTCGGTCACCCCAGATATTGATCGCAATCACGACGAAGTGGCGTCGCGTCTTGTCGACGATCGCTTTCTGCGTGAAGTTGATCTGCATGAGGCGCGCGCAGTAGGGGCAGCCGTCCTGGCCGAAGTACACCAGGAGCCGCTTGCCGTCGCGCGCCGCCTCGGCGATGTCCTCACGAAAGTCGAGAAAGGACTGCGCGAACCAGGGCGGAGGCTCGATCGCGTGGGGACTGGCGACCTGCGCGCCCGCGCCGAGCGACAGGGCCCAGATCAGGACGGTGGCAAGGGCGCGCAACACGACCCCAGTATAGTAACGGCAAGTTCTCGCAGCCATGTGGCGTCTCCTCCTGGTACTCAACGTCCGCCTTGCGCATCAGCGCGCGCGGGCGCTGCTCTCGATCATCGGCATCGCGCTCGGCGTCGCGCTCGGCTTCGGCGTACACCTGATGAATCGCGCGGCGGTCGAAGAGCTCGCGGCGGCGGTGCGCGCGCTCGCGGGGGACGCCGACCTCGAGGTTCTCGGCGGACGCAGCGGCTTCGATGAGTCGGTATACGTGGCGGTCGCGCGCCTGCCGGGCGTGGCGGTTGCGAGCCCGGTGCTCGAGCTGCAGGCCGGCATCGCCGGCGCGCCCGCGCCGAGCGACGCGCGCGCGGCGCGATCGATACCGGCCTCGATCCGGGTGATCGGCATCGACGTGCTGCGCGCCGCGCTGCTCCAGCCGGAGCTGTTCGCATCGAATCCCGCGCTGCGCTACGCGCTGCTCGAGCCGGATACGACGTTGCTCTCGCAGGAGGCCGCGCAGGCGCTCAACCTCGGCAAGGGCGATACGCTGGTGCTCGTCGTGGGGCTGCGCCGGGTGCAGCTGCGCGTCGCCGGCGTGACGGACTCGGCGTTGCGCGGCATCGCCGCGCTGACCGACATATCGACTGCGCAGTGGCGCCTCGATCGCCTGGGGAACCTGAACCGGATCGATCTGCGCCTGAGACCCGGGGAGAACCGCGCGGCACTGCAGCGCAGCGTCGCCGCACTGCTCCCGCCCGGGGTTGCGGTGCGTGCGGTACGCGCCGTAGCCGAGGCGAGCGCCGGGCCGTCGCGCGCCTATCGCGTCAACCTCAATGTGCTCGCGCTGG
>JAJDNJ010000135.1 GCA_022340705.1 Betaproteobacteria bacterium | reverse complement strand
GGGATCGACGTCTACTTCGACAACGTCGGCGGGAACATTCTCGAGACCGCGCTGTTCCAGATGAACCTGAAGGGGCGCGTCGTGTGCTGCGGCTCGGTCAGCCAGTACGATTCGTCCGCGCCGTCGGGACCGCGCAACGTGCCGGGCATGATCGTGGTCAAGCGCCTGCGCATGGAAGGCTTCATCGTGATGGACTTCGCGCGCGACGATGCGAAGGCCGAGACCGACCTGCAGCGCTGGGTCGCCGAAGGCAAGCTCAAGGTGGTCGAGGACATCGTCGAGGGGCTGGAGAACGCGCCGCGCGCGCTGATCGGGCTGCTTGCGGGCGACAACCGCGGCAAGCGCATGGTGCGCGTGGCGCCCGACCCGGGCTGAGGACCGGCTAGGAAATCACGGGATCGCGCGGCGGCGCCGGGCGCGCGATCCACGCCGGGGCGGCGAGCAGGGCCTTGACCAGGCATTCCCGATAGCCGGTGTCGCCCGCGATCAGGCCGGCGAACAGCCGGTTGATGCGATCGTTGCAAACGAGGTGACGGAAGGCGAACTCTTGGAACGTGTACAGGCCTTGCGCCAAGAGCCATGCCGCGCGCAGTTCGGGCAGCAGCTCGCGCCGGAGAAGCTGCGAGTAGCTGAGCGCCTCGCCCCCCGCGCGCGCGATTTCGGCCCGTGCCGCGAGGGCGGCGCTCTTCAGCGCGAAGTAGATGCCCTCGCCGAACAGGCATTCGACCAGCCCCGCCGCGTCGCCAAGCAGCGCGACCCGGCCCCGCTCGAAGAGACCCGCACTGTTGCGCAACGGAATCGCGTAGCCGAAGGTGGTCAGCTTGCCGCGATCGCGCAGCGCCGGGTAGCGCTCGAGAAAGCTGCTCAGCTGCCGGGCGAGTCCGCTCCCGCCGAACGGCGAATAGACGCCGACGTTCAGGTGATCGCGCTTCGGAAAGATCCATCCATAGCCGCGCGGCATACCGCCGAAGTCGAACACGGCGCGATCGCCGAACTCGGCCAAGGTCGATTCCGGCAACTCGACACGCGCTTCGAGCGCCGGCACGGTGCCGACCAGGCCGCGCCCGAACACCTTCTTGCGCACCGCGCTCGCAACGCCGTCCGCAGCGAACAGGCGCCGCCCCCTGAGCGGTCCGCGGCTGGTCTCGACGACGAGGCTGTCGCTCTGCTCGCGTACGTCGAGAAACGCCGTCTCGCCAGAGTAAAACGCGCCGGCCGCGCGCGCCCGCTCGAGCAATAGCTGATCGAACTCGCTGCGCAACACCATGCAGCCCGCGGCGTAGCCAAATTCCTTTATGACCCCGGCCCGGTTCTGAAAGGTGAGGAACGCGCCGCTGACCCACTTGTGCGCGATGGGGGTGATGTCGAGGTCGAGCAGCGCAATCGACTTGCGCGAGACGCCTCCCCCGCAGACCTTGTCGCGCGGAAAGCGTGCCCTGTCGAGCAGCGCGACGCTCCGTCCAGCGCGCGCGAGCAGGGTGGCCAGGTGCGCACCGGCCGGGCCGGCGCCCACCACGATCGCGTCGTACGTCGCGCCGGTCGGATACCGCATGCCGACCTCCCCTGTGTCGCGTCGTGCAAGGCTAGCAGCCGCGCCGGCGCGCGGCAACGCCCGCAGTCGTCGCCTATTCGATGACGCGATCGGCGCGCAGCAGCAGATCGGGCGGCAGCTTCAGGCCAAGGCTGCGCGCGGTGCGCAGGTTGATGATCAGTTCGATCTTGGTCGCCTGCTCGATCGGAAGGTCAATCGGCTTCGCGCCCTTCAGGATCCGGTCGAAGTAGTAGGCGCTCCGACGGAACATCGCCGGAATGTCGGGTGCATAGCTGAGCAGGCCGCCGGCCTCGGTGATGAAGTCCCTGCCGGAGACCACCGCGACGCGATGACGCAAGCCGAACTCCGCGATCGCAGATCGATTGCTGGAGATCAGGCCCGCGGTAAAGCTCACGTAGAGCGCGTCGGGCGGGTTCGCCGCAAGCCGCTCAAACGCGGAATTGATCTCCGATTGCGATCGAACCGCCACCGGCTCGCCGCGCAGGCCGAAACTGCGTGCCGCGGTTTGCGCGTTCTCGGATTCGGTCTGCGCGTTGCGATTGCCGACCTCCCACAGAATGGCGATGCGTTGCGCGGCGGGTAGGGCGAGCCTCAGCAGCTCGATGCGCTTGCCGGCGAGCTCGCTCGAAAGAAACGACGTCCCGGTCGCGTTGTACGATGGGCGCGCGACCGAATCGGTCGCGCCGACCGCAATCGGGTCGCCGAGCGCGAGAAACACGATCGGCACGCTGCGCGTGGCGCGGATTGCGGTAAGCGCCGCGGCCGCGCCCGGCGTGGCGAGGACATCGACCTTTTCACGCAGCAGCTCCTCGCACATCGCGGCCAGGAATGCAGGCTCGCCTTCGGCCGAGCGGTAGACCAGGTCGATCGACTTGCCCGGCACCCAGCCGAGCGCGCCCAGGCCGTCGAGCAACGCCTGCCGTTCGCGGGAGGGGATGTCGGTGATCGGGCCGAGCGACAGATAACCGATTTTCGGCACCCGGTCGGCGACCGCGCGCAGCGGCAGCGTGACCACGCCCAGTGCAAGAAGCGCGGCGAGGCAATGCCTTCGGTTCATCGCTTTCCTCTGGAGCACTCGACCGTCGGGGCCGGGGCGACCCTGTCCCGCGCAATCGCTATGGGGCGAACTCTACTCTTATCGATCCTGTGCGAGCCGGGAGAGTGCTTTGCTCAACCGCTGCCCGCAGGCGCCGCGTGCAGGCGCAGGCGCAGGACGCCCTCCGACTGCGTCACGTCGAAGCGGCGCAGGAAATTCTGCCCGAGCAGGCCGACCGTGCTCTGCGCAGGCGTGACCGCGATGCTCAGGCCGGAGACGCGGAAGGTATCGACGCTGACCTCCTGGTTCTTGACGATCTCGCCCTCGACGCCGCCGTTGGCGGTGCTGAAGTAGCCGCGCACGCCCTTCGGCAGGCGGGCTGCCCGGGCGAAGTCCGCATCAACGGATACGTACGTCGCCCCGGTGTCGATCATGAATCGAAGCGGCACGCCGTTGATCGCGCCGTCGACGTAGTAGTGCCCGTCGCGCGCGACCGGAATGGCGATCTCGCGCGTGCCCTCGCCCAGCGTGCCCACGTGCACCGGCGCCGGCGCAGTGAAGTGATCGGCAATGAAAAAGCCGGCGGCGATCAGGCCGAACCAGACAGCGGACCAGACGACGTAGCGATTCATCGCGGCATAGTGTAGGTCAGCCGGTGGCAAGCCTAGCGGGGAGCAGGCGTGCCGCTACTGGATGACGTGGTCAGCCCGCAGCAGCACATCCGGTGGATTCGTGACGCCGAGGCTCATCATGCCGCCGGAATCGGCGTAAGTGCTGAACGGGTAGATGCCCGGCACGCCGAGTACCGGTGAATGATTGGCGAGTTCCGCCGCGCGCGTGTTGAACAGTGGGTGTGGCAGTACCAGCAGCGCGTCGCTGCGCG
>JAJDNJ010000134.1 GCA_022340705.1 Betaproteobacteria bacterium | reverse complement strand
CGGATCGACTCGCTCGGCTGGACCGTGTTCGTCGAACAGTCGGTCGACGAAGCCTACCAACCTATGTACGCGTCGCTCATGCGCACCGGCGGACTGCTCGCTGCTGGTCTGCTGCTCTCGACAATCGCTGGATTCCTCTTCGCGCGCCGCATGGTCGAGCCGATCCGCGCACTGCAGGAAGGCGCTGACGCGATCGGTGCGGGCGACCTCAGCAAGCGCATCGCGGTGCGCAGCGGCGATGAGCTCGAGGCGCTCGGCGAGCGCTTCAACGAGATGGCGGGAAAGCTCGCCGCGTCGTACGCCGGCCTTGAGCGCAAGGTTGAGGAGCGCACGCATGAGCTGCAGAACGCGCTCGAGCGCCAGACCGCGACCAGCGAGGTGCTGCGCGCGATCAGTGGTTCGCCGACTGATACCACGCCGGTGTTCGAGGCAATCCTGCATCGCGTCGTGGGATTGTGCGAGTCCGACGCTTCCGTGCTGTTCCTTTACGATGGCGACGTGCTGCGCGCTGCTACCGGCGTCAACGTGATTGCCGAGCTGTTCGACAAGCTGCGCGACGTTCAGCAGCGCCCCGCGCGCTGGAATCCGACGCTGCTCGCGGCGCTCGAGCGGCGCACGGTTCACGTCACGGACCTGCTCGACTTCCCTGATTTCCGGCCGCTCACCGGTGGCACGATGACGCGCGAGGACCCCTGGCGCACGGTGCTTGCGGTGCCGCTGCTGCGCGAGGGCTCGCTCGCCGGCGTGATTTCCGCCTGGCGCAAGGACGTGCGGCCATTCACCGACACGCAGGTCGAGCTCGTTTCGACCTTCGCCGACCAGGCAGTAATCGCGATCGAGAACGTACGGCTGTTCAACGAGACGACGGAAGCCCTCGAGCAGCAAACCGCGACCGCCGAAATCCTGCGCGCGATATCCGCCTCGCCGAGCGATGTCGCGCCGGTGTTCGAGACGATCCTGGACAGCGCGACGCGCCTGTGCGATAGCCCGCTTTCTGCGGTCTTCCGTTACGAGGGTGGACTCGTCCACCTCGTCTCGTACCGTAATTGGGCGCCGTCGGCCGTGGAAGAGATGAAGCGCTATTACCCAGGGCCGCCGAACTCGAAGATGATGAGTGGGCGCACGATTCTCGCCGGGACGCTCCAGGAGGAGGACGACACGCGCACCGATTCGGGATACGACCAGACGGTGGCGCAAACCGGTGGGTGGCGTCGCATGCTCGGCGTGCCGATCAAGCGTGGCTCCCGGGTCCTCGGAGCGGTCATCGTCGGGTGGCCGACACCAGGGAAAACGCCCGAGCGGCAGATGCGGCTGCTCGAGACCTTCGCGGAACAGGCGGCAATCGCGATCGAGAACGTGCGGCTGTTCAACGAGACCAAGGAGGCACTCGAGCGCCAAACAGCGACCGCGGAAATCCTGCAGGTCATCAGCGGGTCGCCCACCGACGTGCAGCCGGTATTCGACAGCATCGCGCGCCGGGCGGTCCAGCTCTGCGACAGCCTGTTCGCGAACCTGTTCCGCTACGACGGGGAGCAGCTGCATTTTGTCGCGAGCCACAACGTCACACCGCGGCAGCTCGAGGTCATGAGGAGCCGCTATCCGATGCCTGCGGACATATCGCAGGTTTCGGGACGCGTCGTCCTGCGGAACGCGACCGTACGCATGGAGGATGCTCTAGCGGATGCGACCTACGATCATCGTTTTGCGGATGCAGGTGGCTGGCGCCGAATGCTCGGCGTGCCGATGGCGCGCGAGGGCAAGATTCTCGGTGCGATCGTGGTGGGCTGGCGCGAAGCCGGCCCGGTCTCGCCGATTCACGAAGGCCTGCTCAAGACTTTCGCCGACCAGGCGGCGATCGCGATCGAGAACGTGCGCCTGTTCCACGAGATCGAGGAAAAGAGCCGCCAGCTCGAGATCGCCAACAAGCACAAGTCGGATTTCCTTGCCAACATGTCGCACGAGCTGCGCACGCCTCTCAACGCGATCATTGGCTTCTCAGAGGTTCTGATGGAGAAGATGTTTGGCGAGGTGAACGAGAAGCAGCTCGACTACCTGAACGACATCCATTCCTCGGGCAAGCACCTGCTTTCGCTGATCAACGACATTCTCGACCTTTCCAAGATCGAGGCAGGGCGCATGGAGCTCGACGTGTCCGACGTGAGCGTGCCCGACACCCTGTCGAGCGCAATGACACTGGTGCGCGAGCGCGCGCAGAATCACGCCATCGAGCTTGCGCTCGAAGTCGATCCCTCGATCGGCGTCATCCAGGCCGACGAGCGCAAGGTCAAGCAGGTAGTCCTCAATCTGCTCTCGAACGCGGTCAAATTCACGCCCGACGGAGGGAGCATCGCAGTGCGTGCGACGCTCGACACCGACCATGTGGCGGTCGCGGTGCGGGACACCGGCATCGGCATCGCGCCCGAGGACCAGGACGCGGTGTTCGAAGAGTTCAAGCAGGTGGGGCGTGACTACACCAAGAAGGCCGAGGGGACCGGCCTCGGCCTTGCGCTGACCAGGCGCATCGTCGAGCTACACGGGGGCCGCATCTGGCTCGAGAGCGTGCCCGGCGAGGGCTCGACGTTCACGTTTACACTTCCGCTGACGCAGCAAAAGGGGGCGCAATGAGCGTAGTCCTGATCGTCGAAGACAACGAAAAAAACATGAAGCTCGCGCGCGACGTGCTGCAGGCGAAGGGCTACGACACGCTCGAGGCGGTTACCGGCGAGGACGGCGTGCGCATCGCCAAAGAGAGCAAGCCCGACCTGGTGCTGATGGACATCCAGCTCCCGGGAATCAGCGGCATCGAAGCGCTGAAGGCCTTGCGCAGCGACGCGAACACCGAGAAGATTCCGATTGCGGCGCTCACCGCCTCGGTAACGCCGACGGACCGCTCGCAGATCGCGCAGGCGGGATTCGATGCGTTTTTATCGAAGCCAATCAATCTGAAGGAGTTTTTGGAGACCGTGAAGCGTCTGACGGAGGACGGACGCACGTGACGCACAAGGTCTTGGTTGTCGACGACACGCCGGCAAACGTCAAGCTGCTCGCCGACCTGCTCAAGGTCAAGGGCTACGAGGTCGCGACGGCGGCGAATGGCGACGAGGGGCTGGCCAAGGTGGCGTCCGAGCAACCCGACATCGTGTTGCTCGACATCATGATGCCGGGAAAGTCAGGCTACGACGTGTGCCGGACGATCCGCGCCAATCCGGATACGGCGTTGTTGCCCGTCGTTCTGGTGACCTCGCTCGACCCGAATCAGGAGCGGGTGAAGGGCATGGAAGCGGGCGCCGACGACTTTCTGCAAAAGCCGATCAACCAGCAAGAGCTGTTCGCGCGCGTCAAGTCTCTGCTGCGCGTGAAGGCGCTTCAGGATGAGGTCAAGCAGCAGGCGGAGAAACTGGTTGATTGGAACGCGAGACTCGAGGCACGCGTGCAGGAGCAGGTGACCGAGCTCGAGCGACTCGGGCGTCTCAAAAGCTTCTTCTCGCCGCAACTCGGTGAGGCTATTCTCGCGGGCGGCGGGGAAGATCTGCTGAAGACGCACCGGCGCGAGGTCACGGTTGTGTTTCTCGATTTGCGCAAGTTCACCGCATTCATCGACCACGCCGAGCCGGAAGAGGTCATGGAGCTGCTGCGCGAGTACCACGCGGCCATGGGCAGGCTGGTGCTCGCCCACGGCGGCACGCTCGAGCGCTTCGCGGGTGACGGGATGATGATCTTCTTCAACGATCCGCTACCGATGGAAAAGCCCGCCGAGGAGGCGATCAAGATGTCGGTCGAGATGCAGATCGCGTTCCAGCCGATCGGCGAGAAATGGAAGAAGCGGGGCTACGACCTGGCGCTCGGCATCGGAATCGCGCAAGGCTATGCCACCTGCGGCGCGATCGGCTTCGAAGGTCGCTGGGACTACGCCGCGATCGGCAATGCGACCAACCTGGCCGCCCGGCTGTGCGCCGAGGCGTCTGGCGGAGAGGTTCTGATCGATCGCAAAACGATGGCCGCGGTCGACGGCACGTTTCAGTGTTCCGAGGCGGGTCCGTTCGAACTCAAGGGCTATAGCCAGCCGGTTCCTGCGTTTCGGGTGACGCAGTAGCCGGCTCTAGATTCGAGGCGGACCTCAGATTCTGGGAACGGCCGCTGGCATGGCGAGTCGAATGAAGTCGAACTGCTAGAATCGGCGGCGCGCGAACGCCGCGCACCCGCGATTTCGGCTTACTCTTCGTCATGTCACTTGATATCGTCGTCCTGGCCGCCGGGCAGGGCAAGCGCATGTATTCATCGCTGCCCAAGGTACTGCACAAGGTGGCCGGACGCCCGATGCTCGCGCATGTGCTCGAAACCGCCCGCGCACTGTCTCCCGGGCGAATCATCGTGGTGCACGGGCACGGCGGTGATGAGGTGCGCTCGGCGTTCGCGGCAATGAATGTGACCTGGGTCGAGCAGACCGAGCAGCTCGGCACCGGGCATGCGCTCATGCAGGCACTGCCCAGCGTCAAACCACGTGACGATGTTCTGGTCCTCTATGGCGACGTCCCTCTGATCCGCGCCGAGACGCTGCAAGCGCTAATCGAGGCCCGGGACTCCGGTCTCGCGATTCTCACTGCAGAGCCCGCCGATCCGGGTGGTTACGGCCGCATCGTGCGTGACGCGCAGGGCCGGGTGGTGCGCATCGTCGAGGAAAAGGACGCGAGTCCAGAGCAGCGCGCGCTGCGCGAAGTGAACGTCGGATTCCTCATCGCGCAGGCGGCGCGCTTGGCTGGCTGGCTCGCGAGCGTGAAGAACAGCAATGCACAACGAGAGTATTACCTGACCGATGTCGTGCAATGCGCGGTCGCCGAAGGCATTAAAGTCGCGACTCGCCAGCCGAAGGACGTGTGGGAAACCTGGGGTGTCAATTCACGCCACGAGCTCGCTCTCGTCGAGCGCGCCTATCAGAATGCCGCGGCGAAACGGCTGCTCGAGGCGGGCGTGACCCTGGCCGATCTCTGGCGGGTCGATGTACGTGGCGATCTGCGCTGCGGCCGTGAGGTGTCGATCGACGTGAATTGCGTGTTCGAGGGAAAGGTCACGCTCGGCGACCGGGTGCATATTGGGCCGAACTGCGTCTTGCGCAACGTGTCGATCGGCCCGGATACGGAAATCCACGCTTTCTCGCATATCGAGGAGGCGCAGATCGGCGGACGCTGTCGGGTCGGACCCTATGCGCGCCTGCGGCCGGGAGCGTCGCTAGCCGAGGACGTGCACGTGGGCAATTTTGTAGAAGTCAAGGCGAGCCGGATCGGCGCGCACTCGAAAGCCAATCATCTGAGCTACATTGGTGATGCCGAAGTGGGCAGCGGGGTCAACATCGGCGCGGGAACCATCACCTGCAACTACGACGGCGCGGCGAAACATCGCACAGTGATCGGTGACGAATGCTTCGTTGGCTCAGACACCACGCTGGTCGCGCCAGTGACGCTCGCGCGCGGCTCCTACATCGGCGCGGGCTCGACCATCAGCGAGGACACGCCGGCGGACCAGCTGACGGTGGCGCGCGCCAGGCAGGTCACCGTGCGCGGCTGGAAGCCGCCGCGCAAAAAATAAGGTCATGTGCGGAATCGTAGGCGCGGCCGCCGGGCGCGATATCGTCCCGGTGCTTGTCGAAGGCCTGCGGCGGCTCGAATACCGGGGCTACGACTCGGCGGGCATCGCGGTGCTGAACGGCGCCGCGCATCCTGCCCTCGAGCGCGTGCGCGCCGCGGGTCGCGTGGCCGAGCTTGCCGACCGGATCCGCGCACAAAGCGTGCACAGTGGGACCGGGATCGCGCACACCCGCTGGGCGACGCATGGCGCGCCGACCGAGGCCAATGCACACCCTCACGTTTCCGGTGCGCTCGCGGTGGTGCACAACGGGATCATCGAGAATCATGCGGCGTTGCGCGCACGTCTAAAGGAAGCGGGATTCGTCTTCAAATCCGAGACTGACACCGAGGTGATCGGGCACCTGGTCTCGCACCACCGCGCCGCGAGCGAGGATCTCCTAGAGGCGGCTGTGAAGGCGGTTGCCGAGCTTGAGGGGGCGTTCGCGATCGCGCTGGTTTCTGCGGACGATCCGGGCACAGTCGTGGTCGCGCGCAAGGGCGCGCCTCTCCTGCTGGGCCTCGGCGACGGCGAAAACTTCGCAGCATCCGATGTTTCGGCGCTGGTCCAGGTGACGCGCAGGGTTGTCTATCTCGAGGATGGGGATTGCGCGGAGATCCGCAGCGACCGCGTACGCATCGTCGACTCGGCGGGCCGGCCGATCGAGCGCGCAGTGCACCTGTCCGACGTGAACGCGGACGCCGTCGACCTCGGACCCTACCGGCACTATATGCAGAAGGAGATCTTCGAGCAGCCGGGGGCGCTGGCCAACACGCTCGAGATCGTCGGCGGCGTGGCTTCGCTGCAGCCGGGGCTATTCGGCGCGGAAGCCGAGGCGTTGCTGCGCGATGCGCCGCTCGTGCAGATCGTCGCCTGCGGGACGAGCTTTCACGCGGGGTTGGTCGCGGCTTATTGGATCGAAAGTCTGGCTCGCATTCCGGTTCGAGTCGACATTGCGAGTGAGTTCCGCTATCGCGACGTGGCGATCGATCCGCGGGCGCTCGTAGTGACGATTTCCCAGTCAGGCGAGACCGCCGACACGCTTGCCGCCATCGAATACGCCAAGTCACTCGGCTGTGACCGCACCCTCACGATCTGCAATGTCCCGGAAAGCTCCCTGCTGCGCGCGTCACGCCTGAGATTTCTGACGCGCGCGGGACCCGAGATCGGCGTCGCGTCGACCAAGGCGTTTACTACGCAGCTAAGCGCGCTCTATCTCCTCGCTCTCGTGCTTGCAGGGCTGAAAGGGAAGCTTTCCGTGGACGAGCAGAAGCGCCAGCTCGGCGCGCTGCGCCACCTGCCCGCGGCGCTGCAGCATGTCCTCTCAGTCGAGGACGCGGTTGCGCGCTGGGCGAAGCGCTTTGCCGTCAAGCAGCACGCGCTGTTCCTTGGTCGCGGCGTTCACTACCCGATCGCCATGGAAGGCGCGCTGAAGCTGAAGGAGATCTCCTACATTCACGCCGAGGCCTACGCCGCGGGCGAGCTCAAGCACGGGCCGCTGGCGCTCGTCGACCGCGAGATGCCGGTCGTCGCGGTCGCCCCGGGCGACGCGCTGCTCGAGAAACTGAAGTCCAACCTTCAGGAAGTGCGCGCACGGGGCGGGGAACTATTCGTTTTCGCGGATAAGAACTCGGGGATCGAGCCCTCCGAGGGCGTCAATGTGATCACCCTGTCGGATCATGCGGGACCGCTCTCGCCGATCCTGCACGTCGTGCCTCTGCAGCTGCTCGCCTATCATGCGGCGCTGGCGCGCGGCACTGATGTCGACAAGCCGCGCAATCTCGCTAAATCCGTTACGGTGGAGTGACCGATGAAACGCTTGATAATTTGGTTAGCACTCGCGGGTTTCCTGTCACCTGCAATTGCGGAGAACGACGCATTCCCATTCGGCGATCCGAAGGTCGGCGCGAAGCTCTTTCAGGAAAAGTGCGCAGGCTGCCACATCAAGCAGTTCGGCGACGTCGCGAAGGCGTTCGTCAGGCCGGACCGCAAGGCGAAGGACGCTCCGTCGGTTCTCGCCTGGGTACAGCGCTGCAATAGCAACAACGGATTCGGCCTCGGCCGAGAGGACGAGGAGAGTCTCGCTGCCTATCTGAACGACTCGTTCTACAAGTTCAAGTAGCACGCGCTCCGGCGCGTGCGAGCGGCGCGATGCCGATCAGGCCAGCGATCGGCCCGGGCAGCAGCAGCCAGGCGATCTTGGCGCCGAGCGACAGAAAGCTGGCCGAGGCGGCTGCGATCGCCAGCATGGTGATGAAGAACCCGATGCTGTTCTGGATCGCGAGTGCCGAGCCGACCAGTTCCGGCGGGCAGGCACGCGCGGAAAGCGCGGAGAACTGCGGTGAATCGGCGACGACCATGAAACCCCAGAACACGAGCACGCCGAGCAGCAGCTCCGAGGGTAAGGTCTGGAGCAAGGGATAGGCGAGGCAGGCGGCAGCCGACCCGGCGAGCGCGAGCGCAGCGACGCGCGCGCTGCCGATGCGGCGGCTGAGCCAGCCACCAGCCACGCAACCGATTCCGCCGCTGCCGATGATGATGAAGGCCCAAAGCGGCACGTTGAGCGCGTGGGCATCGCCACCGCGCGCCGCGATCGCGGCGAGTAGGAACGGCGCGAGCGTCCAGAACGCGTAGAGCTCCCACATGTGACCGAAGTACCCGAACGCTGACGCGCGATACGCGCGGATGCGAAACGCGTCGCGCACGGCGCCGAAGCGGATGCGGGCGGCTCTTCCCGTGGCTTTGAAGTGCGGGCCGTCTCCGAGCCAGAGGACCATCGCCGCGCCGACGAGCGCGAGCGCCGAGCTCGCGAGCACGACGTGACTCCAGGGCCAGCTGCTGCCGCCGGCGCGCACGAAATGCGGCAGCGCGGTGCCGACCGTGAGCATGCCGACCAGCCAGCCGAGCACCTCGCCGGCC
>JAJDNJ010000129.1 GCA_022340705.1 Betaproteobacteria bacterium | reverse complement strand
AAAAAGCCTGCCGCGGCCCGACGCCGGCGCGCCGCCGCGGTCAACGCGACCACAGGATCACAATGCGGGGAGATTACCCCAGGCTGGCAAGCATCTGCTGCGCTTGCGCCTGCTGAGACGCGTCGCCTTCCCTGGCCACCTCGTTCAGCAGTTCACGGGCGCCATCCTTGTCGCCCATCTCCTCGTAGGCTTTCGCGAGGTCGAGCTTGGTCGCGACCTCCTGCCACTTCGCGTCGCCTCCGCCGCCCGGCGATTCGCCACCACCGAGGTCCAGGCTGATGCCCGACAGATCACCCCCCGCCGGCCCTTCCTGCTCGGTCGACGCTTCAGGGCCTGCATCCAGGTTCAGCTCGAAATCGAGTCCGCCACCCGTGGCCGGCGCGGCCTGCGCCGGCGCTTCTTCGGGCGCAACCGTTTTGTCCATCGACGCGGTCGAAGTGCCGAGGTCGAAATCGAGCGGCCCAGTCGTGTCGACCTTCGGCCGATCCTCTCCCTCGCTCGGCACGGCAACAGGCCTTTCTTCGCTCGTCGCGCCGCCGAGGTCGAAGTCCACGGTAACGTCCGACCCTCGCCGATCGATACCGGTCGTGGTCGCCTCGATATTGAAATCGACCGCCGGGGTGCCCGTCACATCGATACCCGGTGCCACGGGCGCGGCCTCACCCTCGCCATAGAGCTTGTTGCCGGCGTCGATCGACCGCCCGAGCGCCATGGCCTTGTCCCACTCAGGGCCTTCGCCATTGACGAGTGCCTTGAGCTTGAGCGCGGTCTCCTCGAAGCTCTTCGGGTCGCGGCGCCGCGCGAAGATCTCGAGCATCTTGCCGTGGATCGCCGGCCGGCTCGCATCCTTCTGCAGCGCTTCGCGCAGAATCTCCTCGGCTTGCGTGTCCCGCCCATAGGCCAGGTAGACATCGGCCTCGGCGATCGGATCCACCTCGTCGGCCGTCGCGCCCGCCGCCCCTGCGGCAGCGCCGCCGGCCGCTGCGCCGCCGGCCGCCACGCCCAGCAGGCTATCGCCGAGCTGGGTCTGTGCGACGCGCTTTTTTTTCTTCCAGGCGTACCAGCCGTAGCCGATCAAGAGCAAGATCACGACTCCGAGTCCGCCGACCATGATCGGGTCGCCGAGATACTCATCGACGAGGCTCGGTGCGGGCGGCGGTGGCGCAGGACGCGGCTTGGGCACCGGCTTGGGCGCAGGCTTGGGCGCCTCGGCCGCCGGCTTCGGGGCTTGCGCAGCAGGTTTCGGCGATTCGGCCGCAGGCTTTGGTGCCTCCGCTGCCGGCTTGGGAGACTCTGCGGCCGGCTTGGGCGCCTCGGCCGCCGGCTTCGGCGCCGGCGCTGCGCCAGCCTCGACCGCGCGCTTCTCGAGTTCGGCCACCTGCTGGTTCTTGATCTCGAGGAGCTTCTGCAAATCGGTCACGTTCTTTTCGAGCTCCTCGACGCGCGACTGCGCCTCCTTGAGCTCGCGATCGCGCGCCGCGCGATCGTCGGCACTCGCCGCCGCAGCGGCCGCGCTGCCCGGCGCGCCAGGTTCCGCGCGCGACAGCTTGAGCTGGTCCTGAGCACCCTCGGGCTTCGCCGCTCCACCCGGCGCCGAGATCTGGCCTTCGGCCGTGCGCGTGCCCTCGCCCGCCGGCGCGGTCGGCGCGCTGGCGGCAATCGCGCGGCGATATTCCGCGAAGCTCGCCATGTGCGCGAGCACGGTATCTCTCGCCTCCTCGGGATTGACCGCGGCAACCGCGTCCCGGTCCGGGACTCTGAGAATGCGCCCGGCACGCACCAGGTTGATGTTGTCGCGAATGAAGGCTTCCTTGTTCGCCCGGTAGATCGCGATCATCATCTGGTTGAATGTGACGCCCGAGTACTGGTACTCGCGCGCAATCTTCGACAGCGTGTCGCCCTTGACGACTTCGTATTCGACGCCGCCGGTGACCGCCGGCGCTTCTGCGCTCGGTGCTACCGGCGGCGAAGGCGGCGTCGGCTGAGCGACCGCGGGCGCTGGCGTCGTCGGTCCCATCACGGCGCCAGCAGGCGGCGGCGGAATGTAGGTGGGCGGATCGAGCAGCACGGTGTAATCGCGCACCAGCCTTCCCGAAGCCCACTCGAGCTCGACCAGCATCTCGAGGAACGGCTCGTTCACCCGATCCTTTGTCGTCACCAGAATGACCGGCTTTCCGTCGCGCCGCTGGATCGACAGCTTGACGCCGATCAGCGCCGGGTTGAACTCGATGCCGGCTTTGCGGAACGCTTCGGAAGATGCGATGCGAACGTTCAGGCTGTCGCGCTCGGCGGAAGTCAGCTCAACGATCTCGATTTCTGCGCGCAGCGGTTCCCCCAGGGCGGAGAGCACACGCAGGTCGCCAAGCCCGGCCGCATGCGTCGCAAACGAGGCGAACACGAGCCATGCGGCGGCCAAAACCCGCACGACGAAGGATTTGCTCACGTAGGTTCCACCCTGACTCTATTTTTACCGGCCAAGTAACATAACATCATGGTCTTAGGCTGGCAAGCTGAGAAATTTTCTCGGTTTTTTCTAATTTCCCGAGGATCCACAAGAAAAAATTCACACCGCGTCGGAGGCCGATCGATCGATCGATCGGCGTTAGTTGCGGCGTTGCAGCACGCGCTCCGCGGGTGCTACTTGACGCCCGCATCGAGCAGGATGCGCAACATCCGGCGCAGCGGTTCGGCCGCACCCCAAAGCAACTGATCGCCGACGGTGAACGCCGCGAGGTAATCGCCTCCCATCGGCAGCTTGCGCAAACGTCCCACCGGCACCGAAAGCTTGCCCGAAACCGCCGCGGGCGTCAGCTCGGCGAGCGAGGCCTCGCGCTGGTTCGGCACCACGTGCGCCCACTCGTGCGCCTCGAGGAGCATGCCCTCGATCTCGTCGAGTGGCACGTCGCGGCGCAGCTTCAACGTCAGCGCCTGGCTGTGGCAGCGCATTGCGCCGATGCGTACACAGATTCCGTCGATCGGAATCTGCGCGCCGTTGCGCCCGAGGATCTTGTTCGCCTCGGCCTGCGCCTTCCACTCCTCGCGGCTTTGACCGTTGCCGAGATCCTTGTCGATCCAGGGAAGCAGGTTCGCCGCCAGCGACTGACCGAACTGCGCCTTGTCGATGCTCGGACCGCGGATGGTCTGCGTCACCACGCGGTCCAGATCGAGCGCGGTCGCAGCCGGGTCATCGAGCACGCCGCGCGCCTGCTCACCGACGGTCGCCATCTGCGCCACCAGCTCGCGCATGTTCGCGGCGCCCGCACCGGAGGCGGCCTGATAGGTCATGCAGGTGGCCCACTCGACCAGATCGTGCTGGAACAGCCCCGCCATGCCCATCAGCATCAGACCGACGGTGCAGTTGCTGCCGATGAAATCGCGCGTTCCGCGCGCGACGGCGTCGCCGATCACCGACATGTTGACCGGGTCGAGCACGATGATCGCCGCATCGTCCATGCGCAACGTGCTTGCGGCGTCGATCCAATAGCCGCGCCAGCCCGCCGTGCGCAGGCGCGGGTGCATGGCGCTGGTGTAGTCGCCTCCCTGGCAGGAGATGATCACCGGCAGGGCGCGGAGCTCGTCGAGGTCCATCGCGTCCTGCACCACGCCCGCGTCCTTGCCGATCGCGGGCCCGCGGCCGCCGGCCTGCGAGGTCGAGAAGAACACCGGTTCGATCAGGTCGAAATCGCCCTCCTCGCGCATGCGCTGCACAAGAACCGATCCGACCATGCCACGCCAGCCAACGATGCCGACTCTCACCATGCTCACTGTCCCTGCCTTGCCACGCGGCTCATCCCAGCGCCGCGACCACGGCATCGCCCATTTCGACCGTGCCCACCTTCTTCGTGCCCGCGGTGTGGATGTCCGCAGTGCGGTAGCCCTGCGCCAGCACCTGCTGCACCGCGCGCTCGACCCGGTCGGCGGCCTCGGTCTGACCGAGCGAGTAGCGCAGCATCATCGCCGCAGACAGGATCGTCGCGAGCGGGTTTGCGATTCCCTGGCCGGCGATGTCGGGTGCCGAGCCGTGAATCGGCTCGTACAGCCCCTTGTTGCGCGCATCGAGCGAAGCCGACGGAAGCATGCCGATCGACCCGGTCAGCATCGAGGCCTCGTCGGACAGAATGTCACCGAACATGTTGCCGGTCACGATGACGTCGAACTGCTTCGGCGCGCGCACGAGCTGCATCGCGCAGTTGTCCACGTACATGTGCGAAAGCTCGACGTCCGGATAGTCCGTCGCCATCGCGCTCACGACCTGCTTCCAGAGCTCGGTGGTCTCGAGCACGTTCGCCTTGTCGACCGAGCACAGCCGCCGGCCGCGCAATCGGGCCGCCTGGAACGCAACCTGTGCAATGCGCCGGATCTCGCCCTCGCGGTAGCGCATCGTGTTGATCCCTTCGCGCTCGCCGTCGGGGCGGGTCGCGATCCCGCGCGGCTCGCCGAAATAGATGTCGCCGGTCAGCTCGCGCACGATCAGCAGATCGAGTCCGGCGACGACATCCGCCTTGAGGGAAGACGCCCCGGCGAGCTCTGCGTACACCCGCGCCGGGCGCAGGTTGGCGAACAGCCCGAGCTCGCTGCGCAGGCGCAGAATCGCCTGCTCGGGGCGCTTCGCGCGCGGCAAGCTGTCGTATTTCCAGTCGCCGACCGCGCCGAACAGGATCGCGTCCGCGGCTTGCGCCAGGCCCAGCGTCTGCTCGGGCAAAGGATCGTCCGCCGCGTCCACCCCGGCACCGCCGACCGGCGCTTCCTCGAACTCGAACGGCAGCCCGAGCCGGGCCAGCACCCTGCGCGCCTGAGCGACGATTTCCGGGCCGATGCCATCGCCCGGCAGCACCGCGATCTTGCTCATCGCGCTAGTGGAAATACCAGGGAAACTGCGCGCGCCGCCGTTCCTCGTAGGCGCGGATCTTGTCCGCCTGGCGCAGGGTGAGCCCAATCTCGTCGAGCCCGTTCAGCAGGCAGTACTTGCGGAACGGATCGATCTCGAAGTGCATGATCTTGGCGCCGTTGGTCGTGCGCACCGTCTGCTGCTCGAGGTCGATCGTCAGCTGGAATCCGGGAAACGATGCACAGTCGTAGAACAGCCCGTCGACCTCGGATTCCGAAAGCGGCACCGGCAACAGGCCGTTCTTGTAGCAGTTGTTGAAGAAGATGTCGGCGAACGACGGCGCGATCACGCAGCGGATCCCGTGGTCGAGCAGCGCCCAGGGCGCGTGCTCGCGCGAGCTGCCGCAGCCGAAATTGCGCCGCGCGAGGAGGATCGACGCGCCTTCGTAGTGCGGCTGGTTGAGCACGAAGTCCGGGTTGCGCGGGCGCTTGGAATGCTCCATGCCGGGCTCGCCGTGATCCAGGTAGCGCCAGGCGTCGAACAGGTTCGGCCCGAAGCCGCTGCGCTTGATGGACTTCAGGAACTGCTTCGGGATGATCTGGTCCGTGTCGACGTTCGCACGGTCGAGCGGAACCACGAGCCCGGTGTGTACGGTGAATGACTGCATGACCGCTACTTCGTGGATTTTTGGATCGCCTTGCCGCCTTGCTCGATGTCCTTGCCGATTCCGTCCACCGTGTTGCAGCCGACGGTCAGCCCCGCGAGCAGCATGAGCAGGAGCAGGATGATTCGATGCATGAGGCCCTCCGGTTTCAACGCCAGTTGCGGATGTCGACGAAATGTCCGGCCACCGCCGCCGCCGCGGCCATCGCCGGGCTGACGAGGTGGGTGCGCCCGCCGTGTCCCTGGCGTCCCTCGAAATTGCGGTTCGAGGTCGCCGCGCAGCGCTCGCCCGGCTCGAGCCGGTCGGCGTTCATCGCGAGGCACATCGAGCAGCCCGGCTCGCGCCATTCGAAGCCGGCGTCGCGGAAGATGCGGTCGAGCCCCTCTTTTTCCGCCTGCGCCTTGACCAGTCCGGAGCCCGGCACGACGAGCGCCGCGCGCACGTTGGACGCGACGCGCCGTCCCTTGACGACCGCGGCTGCGTGGCGCAGATCCTCGATGCGCGAATTGGTGCACGAGCCGATGAACACCTTGTCGAGGCGGATGTCGGTGATCGGCGTGCGCGGGGTCAACCCCATGTACACGAGCGCGCGCTCCATGCCATCGCGCCGCCCCGCATCCTTTTCCTTGTCCGGGTCGGGCACCGCGCCGTCCACCGCGACGACCATCTCGGGCGAGGTACCCCAGGTCACCTGGGGCAGGATCGTTCGACCGTCGAGCGTGACCTCGTGATCGAACTTCGCATCGCGGTCGCTGACCAGCGTGCGCCAGTAGACCACCGCCTGATCCCATTCCGGGCCGACCGGCGCGAGCGGTCTTCCCTTGACGTATTCGATCGTCGTGTCGTCGACCGCCACCATCCCCGCGCGCGCACCCGCTTCGATCGCCATGTTGCAAAGGGTCATGCGGCCTTCCATCGAAAGCGCGCGGATCGTGCTGCCCGCGAACTCGATCGCGCAGCCCGTGCCGCCGGCGGTGCCGATCTTGCCGATGATCGCGAGCGCGACGTCCTTCGCCACGACCCCGCGCGCGAGCGGCCCGTCAACCGTCACGCGCATGTTCTTCATCTTCTTCGCGATCAGGCACTGCGTGGCGAGCACATGCTCGACCTCGGAGGTGCCGATACCGTGAGCGAGACAGCCAAACGCGCCGTGCGTGCTGGTGTGCGAGTCACCGCAGACCACGGTCATGCCGGGTAGCGTCGCCCCCTGCTCCGGGCCGATCACGTGCACGATGCCCTGGCGCTGGTCGAGGAAGGGGAAGTAGGCGCGCGCGCCGAATTCCCTCATGTTCGCGTCGAGGGTTTCGACCTGCAGGCGCGAGGTGGGGTCCTCGATCCCGGCGATGCCGCGCTCCCAGCCGGTCGTCGGGGTGTTGTGATCGGCGGTGGCGATCACCGAGTCTTTGCGCCAAGGCCTGCGGCCCTCGTGCTTAAGGCCCTCGTAGGCCTGGGGACTCGTGACCTCGTGCACCAGATGGCGATCGATGTACAGCAGCGCGGTGCCGTCGGGCTCCTCATGCACGAGGTGCGCGTTCCAAAGCTTGTCGTACAGCGTCTGTCCCATGGTGTCGCGTGGGCGTT
>JAJDNJ010000127.1 GCA_022340705.1 Betaproteobacteria bacterium | reverse complement strand
GCGCCGATCGCCGCGAGTCCGGCGACGCCCGCACCGATCACGAAGACCTTGGCCGGCGGCACCTTACCGGCGGCGGTGATCTGTCCCGTGAAGAAACGGCCGAAGTGATGCGCCGCCTCGATCACCGCACGATACCCCGCGATGTTCGCCATCGAGGACAGGGCGTCCAGCTTCTGCGCGCGCGAGATGCGCGGCACGCTGTCCATCGCCAGGACCGTCGCCTTCCTTGCGGCGAGCTTCTGCATCAGCTCGGGGTTCTGCGCCGGCCAGATGAAGCTCACCAGGGTGCCGCCTTCGCGCAGGCGCGCGACCTCCTCGGCCGACGGGGGGCGCACCTTGAATACGATGTCCGCCTCGCCCCACAGCGCATCCGCGCCGTGCACGATGCGCGCGCCCGCGGCACGGTAGGTCTCATCGTCGAAGTTCGACGCGTCGCCGGCACTCGATTCGACCGCCACTGTAAAGCCGAGCTTGATCAGCTTTTCAACGACCTCGGGCACGGTGGCCACGCGCATTTCGCCCGCGGCCGTTTCCCTTGGCACGCCTATCACCTGAGGCATCCATTCCCCCTTGTTGTTCGGATTCCCTGAACCGGCCTGGAGCGGCCGGCGGCCAATGATACCTCCGCGCTCAGGCCGCCTGCTCGAACCGCGCGCCTTCGTCGCCGAGAAACTGCAGCTTCGCCAGGCTCGCGTACAGGCCGCCCTCGCGCAGCAACTCCGCGTGCGTGCCCTGCGCGACGATCGCCCCGCGGTCCATGACGACGATGCGGTCCGCGTGTCGCACGGTCGCCAGGCGATGCGCGATGACCAGCGTCGTACGCCCGCGCTCGAGTGCGGCGAGCGCCTGCTGCACCATGCGCTCGCTCGCCGCGTCGAGCGCACTGGTCGCCTCGTCGAGCAACAGGATCGGACGATCGGCAAGCAGGGCGCGCGCAATCGAAAGACGCTGACGCTGGCCGCCCGACAGCGTCACGCCACGCTCGCCGAGCGCCGTGTCCATACCCTGCGGGAGACGCTCCACGAACTCGAGGGCGAAGGCCTGCTCGCAGGCGCGCAGCACCTCCTCGCGGGTCGCCTGCGGCCTGCCGTAGCGCACGTTTTCGAGCACGCTGGCCGCAAAGATGACCGGCTCCTGAGGAACGACCGCGATCAGACTGCGCAGTACGCGCGGATCCATCGCCGAGAGCGCGGTGCCGTCGATGCACAGCCTGCCGGACTGCGGATCGTAGAAACGCAACAGTAGCGCGAACACCGTCGACTTGCCGGCGCCCGAGGGGCCCACCAGCGCGACGCATTCGCCCGGCGCGACACTGAGCGAAAACCGCTCGAGCGCCATGCTGTCGGGTCGTGCCGGATAGGCGAACCGGATGTCGCTGAGCTCGATCGCGCCGCGCGCACTCGCCGGCGGCGCGACCGGCGTGCGCGGCGCCGCGATCGCCGGCTGGGTCTCGAGCAGCTCGAGCAGGCGCTCGGTCGCGCCCGCGGCGCGCTGCAGCTCTCCCCACACCTCGGATATCGTACCCGCGCCCATCGCTACGACGGAGGCATAGAACACGAACGCGGACAGCTCGCCTGCGGTCAACCGGCCCTCGAGCACGTCATGACCCCCGACCCACAGGATCACGCCGACCGCGCTGAACGCGATCAGCATCACGAGTGCAATCAGCAGTGCCTTTTGCCGGATCCGGTCGACCCCCGCCTGGTACGCCGCCTCGGCATGCCCCGCGAACAGCGCCCGGTCGGTTGCTTCGTGGACATAGGCCTGGACCGTGCGGATCTCGTGCACCGCCTCGTCGACATACGCCGAAACATCGGCCACGCGGTCCTGGTTGGCGCGCGATAGTTTCCGCACGCGCCGGCCGAGCAGCAGAATTGGCACCAGTGTCGCCGGCACGCCGAGCAGAACGAACAGCGCAAGCTTCCAGCTCACCACGAACAGCATGATGGTGGCGCCGATCATCATCACGAAATTGCGCACGAACATCGACAGCCCGTAGCCGATGACCTGCTGCAGCAAGGTCGCGTCTGCTGTCAGGCGCGAGACCACCTCCCCCGTGCGCGTGGCCTCGTAGAACGCCGGCTCGAGACCGATGATGTGGTCGAACACCGCGCGGCGCAGATCGGTGACCACGCGCTCGCCCGTGGTCATCATCAGGTAGAAGCGGCAGTAGGTCGCGACCGCGAGCGTGACCGCAACGCCGATCAGCGCCGCGAGCGCCTCGTTGAGCAGCTGGGGATCGCCGCTGCCGAAGCCCTGGTCGACGACGTGGCGCAGACCCTGACCGAGCGCAAGCACGCTCGCCGCGGCGGCGAGCAGTGCCAGCACGGCACCCGCCACGCGCAGCCGGTAGGGCGCCAGAAAACGACCGAGGCGCGCCAGCTGACGCCAGTCGCCGCGCCGCTCACGCTGCGGGCCCGGCGGATCGAACACGCTCATGGCGGAACTATAAACCGTGCGCCCTAGCGCGCGTAAAACCGGTAGTTATTTCCGCCAAGATGTTTTGCCCGATACATCGCAATGTCGGCGTTGCGCAGCAAGGCCTCGCCGTCGCCCGCGTCGGCTGGATAGAGCGAAATGCCGATGCTTGCGCCGATGCGAAAGCCTCGGCCGTCAACCCGGAACTCGGACTCGAGTGCGCGCAGCACCTTCTCCGCGATCGTCTGGCAATCGGCCTCGATGCCCAGGTCGGGAATCACGATGACGAATTCGTCCCCGCCCTGGCGCGCCAGCGTGTCTGATTTGCGCATGCATCCCATAAGGCGCTGCGCCACCTCGCGCAGCACCGCGTCGCCCGCCCGATGACCGAGACTGTCGTTCACGTCCTTGAAGCCGTCGAGATCGAGCAGCATGACGGCCACTTTGGAATCGTGGCGCTGTGCGAGATAGACGGCCTGACGCAGACGGTCGTCGAGCAGGCGCCGATTCGGCAGCCCGGTAAGCGTGTCGTGGTGGGCAAGAAAGCGCGCCTCGTCTTCGCTGCGCTTGCGCTCGGTGACGTCCTGCGCCACCCCGATGATGCGCTGTACGCCGCCCGAGGCATCGAACACCGGCTGCCCGCGCGCGGAGATCCAGCGCGTCCCGCCACCGCGCGCGTTCACGCGGTACTCGCAGGCGAAGATCTCGCCGCGCTCGGCGGTCGCGACGCCTGCCGACATGAACCGTTCGCGATCGTCCGGATGCACCCAGTTCGCGTACTCGGTCCAACGCATCGCGGTCTCGCCTTCGCCGCCGGACACCGCGCCGGTATCGTGCCCGTAGCGCAGTAGGTCGGACTCGGTATCCCATTCCCAGTAGTACAGTCCGGCAACTTCGACCGCGAGGCGCAGTTTTTCGACGGTGTCGTAAAGCGCCGCAGCGGCCCGCTTTTGCGTGCTGATGTCGTGCGCGGTACCGGTGGCGCCCGCGATTGCGCCGCTCGTGTCGCGTGCCGGCACGATGTTGAGTGCGAGATCGACCACGCCGCCGTCGCGGCGCTGGTGGCGGGTCTCGAAATTGAATACCGGCTCGCCCTCCAGCACGCGGCGCAGCACGGCGAGATCGCGCGCCCGCACCTGAGGCGTCATCACGTCGGCCATCGGTCGGCCGAGCAAGTCGATGGGTTCACAGCCGTACACGCGGCGCACGGCGGCCGCATTGAGGAACGTCCAGCGCGCATCGCGGTCGATCGCCCAGATCAGATCGTTGGAACCCTCGACGAGATCGCGGTACATCGCTTCGCTCGAGCGCAGAATGCCCTCCGCCGTGCGCCGCTCGGCGATGTCGGTGAAGGCGAGGATCGCCCCCGCGTGCGAGGTCGCCGCGTTGAGCGGGCGTCCGATCACCTGACACCAGAACCGCGAGCCGTCCCGGCGCAGCATCTCGATCTCCATCTCGAGCCCCTCGCCTTCGGCCATCGCCGCCTCGAGGCCGCTCCAGTGCGCGTCCCACTGCTCCCGCGCAGGACAGCAGTTGCGCAGCTCGCGCCCGTTGAGCCCGCCGGGGGCGTAGCCGAGCATCTGCTCGAGCCGCGCATTGCATCGACGCACGCGACCGTCTTCGATGAACGCCACGCCGAGCGGAAGCGTGCTCAGGACGAGGTCCTCCTGCGCAAGCAAGGCGAGGTAGGCGTCCTGCGCGGACTTGAGGTCAGTGATGTCGCTCAGCGTCCAGACGAAGCCGCCGAACGTCGTGCGCACGATGCGCGACTGCAGCCAGCGGCCATCGCGCGCGCGGAACTGGCGCGACGCGCCGTGCTCGCGCCGCAGGTCGCCCTGGCGGGTCTCGATCCAGGCCTCGCGACGCCCTTCGAGCTCCGCCGGAATCTCCTCCACGTCGAACGCCAACGCGCACAGCGCCGGATAGGCGACGCCCACCAGGCTGTCGCGCGCTCGCCCGCCGCCATAGCGGCGCGCAAAGGCATCATTGCAGGTGACCAGGCGCTCGGCGTCGTCGAACACGGCGATGCCTTCCGGGAAACTCTCGATCGCGTCGCGCATGCGCGCTTCGCTCTCTTCCGCGTGCGCGCGCAGGGTCTCGTTTTCGCGCCGTCCCTGAAGCGTTTCGAGCAGGCCGCGATGCAGCTCGCGGTGAATCCTGACCACCATGACGCCGAATAGCGCGACCGCCAGGGCGAGGTAGTGATAGGCCCGGTCCCACTGCAGCGCGAGCTGCCCCGTCATCGCCAGCAGCGGCGGGGCAATGTAGGCGTACAGGCTCGTCACGCTCGCCGCGTACAGCCCCGTGGCAGCGATCACGCTGCCGCCGATGACAAATACGAGGGCCATGAGCAGGAGGGCGTCCTCCGGCGCGAAGAACAACATCGGCGCGGCCGCCCAGGCCACGCCGGCGGCGAACGCCCCGATCGCGAAACGCCGTTCCCAGACCCGCGGCGCGGCCCCGCCCGCGCGCAGGTGGGCGGCGTGCACCAGCACGCGTGCCACGGTGACCGCCAGCAATGCACCGAACCAGGCGACCAGGGCGTCGGCCCAGGTCGCGCGCCAGAGGACGATCAGCACAATGCCGGCATAGGCCGGGCTGACCAGGTAGTCGGCCCGTGCCATGCGATAGAGCATCCCCACCCGGGCCGCCTCAAGGCCGCGGTCCGCGCCGGGCGTCGCCTCGGCAAATAGGGCGAGCTCGGCTTCCGTCGCGTCGCGCATGGCGTGGGTATACGCCGTTTCGCGGCCGGCGGGCGCGGCGTTCGCCTCGCCGCTGACGTTGTCTTTCAAGCGGTCCATCTGTTTGTGCAACG
>JAJDNJ010000097.1 GCA_022340705.1 Betaproteobacteria bacterium | reverse complement strand
GGCGGGACTCATGGGCCTTGGCGTATGGCTACATCTGACCGAGCGCCACGACCATGAGCATGTTCACGAGCCCGTCGAGCACACGCATCCGCACGTGCACGACGCGCATCACCGGCACCCGCACGCGTTCCCGTGGAACGGGCAGGAGCCGCACACCCATCCGCATCGACACGAAGCGATGACGCACCGGCACCCGCACTATCCGGACATTCATCACACGCACTTCCACTGAGCCCGCATCCGGGGCGGCGCGCATCTTCCGCGGTGATCGACGTGCGGGAGAATGACCTCAGAGATTATCGAGCCCTGCTTGCAGCCGCGGTGCCGCGAAATCGAGAAACGCGCGCAGCTTGAGCGGCAGCCGCCGCCCCCCTGCGTGCACCAGGCTGACCGGCACCGGTCGGGGCTCGAACTCTCGAAGGACGCGCACGAGCGTGCCCGAGCGCAGTGCCTCGGCGACCTGATAGGACAGCACGCGCGTCACGCCGACACCGGCGATCGCCGCGTCGATCGCGGCCTCTGCGGTGTTGACGACGAGCCGCGAGTGAATCGCGACCGGCACGTCGGCCTTCTTCTCGGCGAAATGCCAGACCGACGCAGACGTCAAGCCTTCGAAGCTGATGCAGTCCAGGCGCGCGAGCTCGGAGGGACGCCTCGGGACGCCGTGCTCGGTAAAGTAGCCCGGCGCGCCGCAGACCACGCGCCGGATCGCGCCCAGCTTGCGCGCAATCAGGCTGCTGTCGGGCAAATCGCCGATGCGCAAAGCCAGATCCATGTGGTGCTCGAGCAAGTTGAGCAGCTGGTCGGCGAGCACAAGCCGAACGTCGATCTCGGCATGCGCCTTGAGGAACTCCGTCACGACCGGCAGCAGGTGCAACCGGCCGAAGACGATCGGTGCGGTGATGACAAGCTCGCCCCTCGGCGCTTGGTATTCGCTCCGCGCGGCGCGCTCGGCTTCGCCAAGGTCGTCGAGGATCCGCTTGCAGGCTTCGAAGTATGCGCGTCCGGATTCGGTGAGCGAAATCCGACGCGTGGAGCGGTGCAGCAGACCTGTCTGAAGATGGGCTTCGAGTTCCGAGACCTTGCGGCTCACCGTAGCGAGCGGCATCGCGAGCCTGCGGCCTGCGGCCGAGAGGCTGCCCGCCTCGACCACCGCCACCAGAACCGACATCGATTGGAACCGGTCCATGGAGACTTCCGAATTTCGGAAGAGTGATTTCCGGTTATACAGTATTCTCCCGCTCCGTGGAAGTAGTTACGCTTCGTTCCGTTCCGCGAACCGCAACGCCGAGTCAAACGTGAGCACGAGTCCGATTCCGTCCAGCGATGTCGCCTTCACGCCCGCGGTGAAGGCGATCCAGGCACGCAAGGGTTCGCGCACCGCATACGCGCGCATGGAAGAAAAGCGCCCGTGGGAAACCCGCATCACCGACGAGCTGAAGCGCTTTATCGAGGCCCAGACGAGCGTCTTTCTGGCGACGGCCAACACGAGCGGGCAGCCGTATATCCAGCACCGCGGCGGACCTGCCGGCTTCCTGCGGGTGCTCGACGAGCACACCATCGGACTCGCCGATTTCGCCGGCAATCGCCAGTACATCACGGCCGGGAATCTGGCAGAGAACCCGCAGGCCTATCTGTTCCTGATCGATTACGCGCAGCGCAAGCGCATCAAGATCTGGGGCAGCGCGCGCGTCGTCGAGGACGACGCCGAGCTCGTTGCGCGCCTCATGCCGCAGGGCTACGCCGCGCGCGCAGAGCACGCCTTGCTGTTCACGGCCGTCGCGTGGGATGCGAACTGTCCGCAGCATATTCCGCAGCGCTTTGAAGCTGCCGAGGTCGCCGCCGCGCTCGCCCAGCGCGAAGCGCGCATCGAACAGCTCGAGGCCGAGGTTCGCCGTCTGCGCGAGCGCGCGTTCGCCGCCCGCTAGCTAGGCCTGGATCCGAATCACCTGTTCGGGCGCCCTGAGTCCGCGGACAGACGCTGCACCGGCAGAGCGAGGCGACGGATGGTCTCCGCCAGCTGAGCGACCGCCGCCGGCCGCGCAAAGCCCTTGCGCCAGGCGAGCGCAACGCGCCGCATCGGCACTGGCGACGCAAAGTCGATGACCTTGATCAGCGGATTCGCGTAGCGCGCGGTGAGCGCGCTCGCCGGCAGCACGCTGATGCCCATGCCCGAGGCGACCATGCTGCGCAGGGTCTCGAGCGAGTTGCCCTGGCGCCCGGGCGGCGGCGGGCGCGTGAACTCGCGGCAGGCATCGAGCACCTGGTCGCGCAGGCAGTGTCCGACGGGAAGGAGAAGCAGGTCGGCGACGTCGAGTTCATCGGCCGAGATCGTCTTGCGGCGGGCGAGCGGGTGGCCGCGCGGCACGATGACCTTGAACGGCTCGTCGTAGAGCGCCTGCGTGAGGATGCCGCTCTCCTCGTAGGGCAGCGCGAGCACGACGACGTCGAGCGTGCCGGCCTTGAGCAGGCCGTCGAGTGCGGCGGTAGTGTTCTCCTCGATGTCGAGCGGCATCTCGGGCGCCGCGCGGTGCAGCGCGGCGACCAGGTCCGGCAGCAGGTAGGGCGCGATGGTGTGGATGACGCCCAGGCGCAGGATGCCCTTGAGCGGGTTGCGGCCCTGCTGCGCCACCGTCTTGACGCGCGCCGCTTCGTCGAGCGCGCGGCGTGCCTGCGCGATCACCTCCTCGCCCGCCGCCGTCAGCTTCGCGCCGCGCCGGCTGCGCTCGAACAGCTTGATGCCCAGCTCGTCCTCGAGCTTGGCGATCGACGCCGAAAGGCTCGGCTGGCTGACATGGCAGCGCTCGGCGGCGCGGCCGAAGTGGCACGCGTCGGCGACCGCGACGATGTAGCGAAGCTCCGTAAGGGTCATCGGTCATTCATAGGAAGTACCTATGAATTGAATCCTAACAAAGTATTGGCCGGAGGTCGTGGCCGTCCGTAGATTGAAGGCATCGCATTCAACCCTCTCAAGGAGTCAGCCATGCAGAACCAGGAAGGCAAGAAGGTCCCCCAGGTCACGTTCCGCACCCGGGTGAACAACGAGTGGACCAGCGTGTCTACCGACGAGATTTTCAAGGGCAAGACGGTCGTGGTGTTTTCGCTGCCAGGCGCGTTCACCCCGACCTGCTCGTCGACCCACCTGCCGCGCTACAACGAACTCGCGCCGGCATTCCGCGCCAACGGCATCGACGCGATCGTCTGCGTCTCGGTCAACGACCCGTTCGTAATGAGCGAGTGGGCGAAGGATCAGGAGTCGGACCAGGTCATGCTGCTGCCCGACGGTAACGGCGAATTCACCGAGAAGATGGGCATGCTCGTCGACAAGGCCGACCTTGGTTTTGGCAAGCGCTCCTGGCGCTACTCGATGCTGGTCAGGGACGGCGTGGTCGAGAAGATGTTCATCGAGCCGCAGAAGCCGGGCGATCCCTTCGAGGTGTCCGATGCGGACACCATGCTCGCGTACATCAACCCGCAGGCGAAAAAGCCGGACCAGGTTGCCATCCTGACGCGCGAGGGCTGCAGCTACTGCACCAAGGCAAAAGCGCTGCTCGAGAACCTCGGCTATGAGTACGCCGAGATCCCGCTCGAGCACAGGATCCGCAGCCGCGCGGTCGGCGCGATCACCGGCCAGGGCACGGTGCCGCAGGTCTTCATCAACGGCACCCATATCGGCGGCTGGGAGGCGCTCGAGCGCTGGGCGAAGAAAGCCGCCTGACAGCATCACCGCCGGCGGCGCGCCGCGCGCCGCCGCGCGAACCTCCCGGCCGGCGCTGCGCCGGCGCACTACAATCGCGTCCACGGAGCACTCCGTAGCGCCGATGGCGTTCCATCGGGCTTTACCTGGGAGGAGAAGTCATGAAGTTCACGATTGCGGGCTGCCTCGCGGCCCTCTCGGCATGCCTTGCGCTCGGCGCGCAGGCCGCCGAGGTCACCATGCGTCTGAGCCACCAATTTCCGCCGGCGCACCATTCGGCGAAGAACCTGGAGCAATTTGCCGCCGACGTGAAAGCGCTCTCCGGTGGCAAGGTCGAGGTGCAGATCTTCGGCGCCGCGCAGCTGTTCAAGCCGAACCAGCATCACGCCGCGGTCGCGGGCGGCAAGATCGAGTCGGCGATCATGCTCAACTTCCAGTGGGGCGGTGCGATTCCCGAGATGAGCGTGACGCTGATTCCCTACCTCATGTCGCGCGTCGAGCTGATGAAGAAGTTCGTCGGCTCTGAGCCGGCGAAACTGCTCGATGCGAAGATGGAGGCGAAGGGCGTCAAGAACATCATGTGGCAGGTCGATGCCAACGACGGAATCTTCACCTCCGCCAAGCATCCGCTGATCAAGCCGGAAGACTTCAAGGGGGTAAAGATCCGTGGGCTGAACAAGCTGTTCGACGCCGGCCTCGCCGCGATGGGCGCATCGCCCACGCCGATGCCGGGCTCGGAGGTCTACCAGGCGCTGCAGACCGGCGTGATCGACGCGGGTTTCACCGGCGTACAGGCGGCCAACAGCCGGCGCTTCTACGAGGTGCAGAAGTACGGTGTCGCCTCGTCGATCATCCTCGCTTACGACAATCTCGTGGTGAATCCGAAGTGGTGGAACGGTCTTGCGCCGGGTGCGCGCAAGGCGATCGAAGAAGCGGTAAAGAAGGCCGAGGCGCGGGCGATGCCGAAGTCGGACGAGATTCCAGCCGGGCGCATCACGGTGTTGCGCGACAAGGGCATGAACGTGACCGTGCTCACGCCCGCGCAGGAAAAGGTCATGGCAGACGCGATGCAGCCGGCGGTGATCAAGGCTTTCGAGGCCTCCGGACCGGATGCGGGCAAGCTGATCGAGATGCTGAAGAAGCTGTAATCCGCGCATCGTGATCGGCCCGTCGCGGTCCTCCGCGGCGCCGCGCGGCGCGATTGCCCGGCTCGCCCGGGTCATCGGCCTCATCAACGACGTCGCGGTGGCGCTTGCGGGCGCCGGTGTGCTCGCCTCGCTCGGGCTGATCACCTGGGCGGTGGTGATGCGCTACGTCTTCAACCGCCCGCCGGTATGGGTCGACGAGGTCGTCGGCTTCGTGCTGGTGGGAATCGTCATGCTCGCCGCGGCTCAGTCCTTGCGCCGCGGCGAGCATATCGGCGTCGACATCCTGGTCGCCCGCCTCGGGCCGCGCGGCCGTCTCTGGGCGCAGGCCTGGTCCTCGCTTTCGGTCCTGGTGGTGTCGCTCATCCTCGTCGTCAACGGCTGGCGTACAGCGATGTTCGCGCGCCAAATCGGTGTGCTGACGGAGGGCAATCTCGAGATCCCGTCGTTCTGGCTGCAATTGCTGTTGCCGCTGGGCGGCTTGATGATGCTGCTGGTCTCGCTCGAGGCGCTGCTGCGCCTCGCCGCGGGAGCGCCGTCACTGGCTTCGCCGCAGCACGACGGCGAGGAGGCGGGTTGACCGTTGCCCTGATTCTGGCGGGATTGGTCCTGCTCCTGTTTACCGGCATTCCCATCTTCGCCGGTCTTTCGCTGTTCGGTGGCGCATTGCTCATCGCGACGCAGGGCGGGCTGGGCTCGATCAGCGAGGTGATCTTCGGCGAGCTGAACCGCTATCTGCTGGTGGCGATTCCGCTGTTTGCGTTCATGGCGCACGTCATGATCCGCGGACGCATCGTCGACGATCTCTACGACACCGCGTATACGCTGACCCGCCACCTGCCGGGCGGAGTGGCCATCGCCACCGTGGCCGCGTGCACGATCTTCGCCGCGATTTCCGGCTCGAGCGTCGCGACCGCGCTCACGATCGGCTCGGTCGCAATCCCGCAGATGATCCGCTTCGGCTACGAGCCGAAGGCGGCCTACGGCGTCGTCGCCGCGGGCGGCACGCTGGGCATCCTCATACCGCCGTCGGGTCCGATGGTGCTCTATGGGGTGGTGGCCGAGACCTCGATCGGCGGTCTGTTTATGGCCGGGCTGATTCCCGGGCTGCTGATGGCGGCGATCTTCATCGCCTGGTGCATGGGTTCGACCGCGCTGGGCGCGCGCAGCACGCGGCGCGAGCCGCGCGCGAGCCTCGGCGAAGCCGCCGTCGCACTGCGCAAGTCGCTCTGGGCGCTGTCGCTGCCGGTGTTCGTGCTCGGCGGAATGTACGCCGGCGTGTTCACTGCGACCGAGGCTGCCGCGGCGGGCGCGATGCTTGCGCTGTTCGTCGCCGGGCTGATCTACCGCAGCATCGGCTGGCGCGATATCTGGGACTGCGCGCTCGACGCGAGCCGCACTTCAGCGATGCTGTTCATGATCCTGGCCGGGGCCTCGGTTCTCGGCTTTGTGCTCACCAAAATGCGCATCCCCCACCAGATCGTCGAGCTGGTGGTCTCGATGGATATCGGCACGATCGGATTCCTGCTGTCCATGATGGCGCTCGTCGTCGTGCTCGGCATGTTCCTCGAGTCGATCGCGATCATCCTCATCACCACGCCGGTGATCCTTCCCGTCATGGCGCATCTGGGCATCAACCCGATCTGGTACGGCGTGCTGCTGACGATCAATCTCGAGCTGGCGATGATCACGCCGCCCGTGGGAATGAACCTGTTCACCATCAAGGCGGTGACCCGCGCGCCGATCGGCCAAATCATCCGCGGCTCGCTGCCCTACGCGATGCTGATGATCCTGTGCCTCGCGCTGGTGATGATTTGGCCGCAGATTGCGCTCTGGCTGCCCGGCACGATGCTCAATATCCGCGGCTAGGCACCGGCGCTGCCGCCTGCAGCCTGTGCCGCGACGAGCGTGGCCGGATATTCGGGACGGATATCGAAGCGCAGCCGGGCATGTGCCGCGCGCAGGGCGGTTTCCGCTTCCTGCGGACTATCGGCGCGCGCGAAGATGAAGCCGAGGTAGCTCGAACCCTCTGGCGGCGGCGCGACGATATGTCCCGGCTCCGCGGTGAGCGTGATCGTGGTGATGCCGCGCTCGGCGCGCGCGGCCTCCAGCCCCTCGACGCCGTGGTAGATCCCGCGCCGCGCGATTGGGATCATCATGACGCCGGCGGCGCCGCTGTCGCGCGCCTCGGGTGCAGGC
>JAJDNJ010000096.1 GCA_022340705.1 Betaproteobacteria bacterium | reverse complement strand
TGCCGCGCCAAATCCCGGGTCACATTCGACCGCTTTCTTGTCGACGACCCGCGGACGCAGCCGGCCGGCGACGCGGACCAGGGCGACGAAGTCCGGCGCGAGCGAGACGAGCAGTCGATCACGCGACAAACGTGACACGGTTGATCTCCTGAAGTGTGGTCTCTCCGCTTTTCACCGCGTCGAACGCCGCTTCGCGCAGAAAGCGCGTGCCGTTGGCATGCGCCGCCTGCTTGATGCTGCGCACCGGGGCGCGCTGCGCGATCAGCTCACGCAGGTCGTCGTTCAGGATGAGCAGCTCGGCGATCGCCTTGCGTCCCTTGAAGCCCGCGCCACGGCATTCCCGGCAGCCGCGCCCGATGCGGAAGCGGTACCCCTGCGTCTTGGCCGGATCGAGCCCGGACTCGCGCAGCAGCGCGTCGTCCGGAACGACGTCCTCGGCGCAGTGCGGGCAGACGAGCCGCACGAGGCGCTGCGCGAGGATCGCGTTCAGCGCCGACACGAAGCTGTACAGGTCGACGTTCATGTGCATGAAGCGGCCGATGACGTCGAATACGTTGTTCGCGTGTACCGTGGTGAACACCAGGTGACCGGTGAGCGCGGACTGCACCGCGATGTTGGCGGTCTCCGGGTCACGGATCTCACCGACCATGATCTTGTCCGGGTCGTGGCGCAGGATCGAGCGCAGCCCGCGCGCGAAGCTCAGGCCTTTCTTCTCGTTGACCGGGATCTGCAGCACGCCCGGCAGCTGGTACTCGACCGGGTCCTCGATCGTCACGATCTTGTCCTGGCCGCTGTTGATCTCGCTGATCGCGGCGTACAGGGTGGTGGTCTTGCCGCTGCCGGTGGGGCCGGTGACGAGCAGCATGCCGTGCGGCTCGTGCGACAGGCGGCGCAGCGCCTGCACCTCATCGGCGCCGAAGCCGAGCGCATCGAGCGAGAGCTGCTGGCGCTCGGTTTCGTAGAGCGACTGCTTGTCGAGCACGCGCACGACGGCATCCTCGCCGTGGATGCTCGGCATGATCGACACGCGGAAGTCGACCGCGCGGCCGCGGTCGAGCGCCTTGAAGCGCCCGTCCTGCGGCACGCGGCGTTCGGTGACGTCCAGCTCGGCGAGCACCTTGACCCGTGCGATCGCCTGCTCGGCCTGCTGGGTGTCCTGGATCAGCTTGATCTGCGACAGGATCCCGTCGATGCGGAACTTGATCGCCAGGCCTCCGGCGACACTTTCCAGGTGCACGTCGCTCGCGCCGATCTTGAGCGCATCGCGCAGGGTCGAGCGCACCAGGCGCACGACTTCGCTTGTTTCGTCGCTGATCGCCTTGAGCGAGAGATCTTCGATGCGGCCCTGGTCCTCCTCGGCCACCGCGCCTTCGCCCTGCACGCTGTCCAGCGCACGCAGTGTCTCCTCGTGCCCTGCGAGAAAGGCGACCAGGTCGCCGCGGTGCACCAGGCGCCAGGCGAAGGGTTGCGCGAGCCGCTCTTCGGCCCAAGCCGCGAGCTCGCCGGAGAACGGATCGTCGGTGGCCAGCACCAGCTCGCCGCCCGGCGCATGGAGCAGCGCGCAGCCACGTTGAGAGCACTCGCTGAATGGCAGCAGGTCGAAGGCCGGCGTCGAACGGCGCAATTCGTTCATGTGCAGCACCGGCACGCGCACCGTGGCGCCGAGCCGCTCGGTGAACGCGTCGGGGTCGAGCGCGAGCTTTTCCTCGAGCACGTCGACCAGGCGGCGGCGGGCCGCAATCGCGGCGCTGCGCGCTTCGGCGGTGATTTCTTGCGCGATCGGCTCGGCCATCGCGGTCGCGGGCGCGTTCATCGCAGGCTCCCGGCAAGCTCGAAGATCGGCATGTACATCAGGATCACGATGGCCCCGATCACGAGTCCGATCACGCCCATCAGGATCGGCTCGAACAGGCGCGTGAACCAGTCGACCCAGCGCAGGATCTCCTCGTCGTGAAACGCCGCGATGCGGTCCATCATCTCGCCCATGTTGCCACTCTGCTCGCCCACTGCGAGCATGCGCAGCGCGACCGGCGTCGCTAGGCCATTGCGCTCCATCGAGGCCGACACTTGCTGGCCTTCGCTGATCGCGCGGCGCGCGGCCTGCAGCCCCCCGCGCAGGCTTTCGTTCAGCAGCGCGCCGGCCATGTCGAGCGCGGTCACCAGTGGCAATCCGCCGCGCAACAGCATGCCGCTGGTGCGGTAAAAGCGCGCGAGCTGGTAGATCTTCAGGCGCTCGCCGACGCCCGGGATGCGCCACAGTGCACGGCCGAGGCGCGCGCGCACCGGGGCCGCGCGTAGCGCAGCGACCACGCCGAGCGCGATCGCAACCAGCAGGCCGACGATGAGCATGCCGTGGCCCTCGGCCAGCTGGCCCCAGGACAGTAGCAGCTTCGAGAACAGCGGCAGGTCCGCGGCGCGCTCCTCGTAGATCCGGCTGAAGCGCGGCACGACGTAAAGCATCAGAAACAGGCTGACCAGGCCGCCGACGCTGACGAGGAGCAGCGGATAGATCGACGCATTCACCAGGCGTTTGCGCAGCGCCTCGAGCTGGCTCTGGTAGGCGACGTAGCGTCCGAGCGCGGGCGCGAGATCACTGGTGCGCTCCGCCGCGCGCACGGTGGCGACGTAGAGCGGCGAGAAGATATGCGGCAACTGGGCAAGTGCCGCGGAAAACGGCTGCCCCTGGCGCAGCGCGGCGGCGATGTGAAGGAGCGCGGCACGGAAGTCGTCACGCCGCTCGGTCTCGGCGAGCGTTTCGATCGATTCGACCAGCGGCAGGCCGGCATCGATCAGCACCAGCAGCTGCTGGGAGAACAGCACCACCGGAAAGCGCGTACTCGAGCGCATTCCGCTGAGCAGCGCGGTTCGGCGGCGAACCGTAAGCACCGTGTAGCCGCGGCCTTCGGCCTGCCGGCGCGCGCTAGACTCGTCGAGCGCGTCAACGTCGAACAACGCGACGTGTCCGTCCTGGGCGATCGCTTTGAGGTGGTAGCGCATCGGGGCGGGCCTGCCTGCTCAGTGGTTGCTCAGGTCGGCGTCCTCGCCGCTCCCGCCGGGCGCGCCGTCCTTGCCGAGCGAGAGCAGATCGAAGTCGCCCTTTTCGCCGGGTGCGCGGTACTGATAGGGCCGGCCCCAGGGATCGAGCGGCACCGATTTCCGTAGATACGGCCCGTTCCATTTCGGCTCGTTTTGCGGCCGCTGCATCAGCGCGTCGAGGCCCAGCTCGGTGCTCGGATAATGTCCCGTGTCGAGGCGATACTGGTCGAGCGCCTTCTCGAGGGCGTCGATCTGTGCCCGGGCGGCCGTGACTTCGGATTTGCCGATCTGGCCGAAATAGCGCGGCGCGACGAAACCCACCAGCAGCCCGATGATCGCGACCACCACGAGGAGCTCGAGGAGGGTGAATCCGGCTGCCCCGCCGGGTGGGGCATGGCGTGTGCTGCGGTGCATAATCTCCTTTTGCCGGGCGGCCCTGCCAGGGCCCCGCGGAAACGACTATCCACACTGCGTGCGACGCACCAGGGAGTACCCCTGAGGCGCCACAACGCGCTTAGAATCAGACACTAGGATAATGCGCCCCGCGACCCGAAAGGCAATTTTATTCACGATTCTCTTCGGAATCGTCGGCTACCTCGTAGTCGATTCCGAGGATGTTGCGCGGCTGCCAAGCGGCACAACGCCGATAGCAGGGACCCGAGAATCGGGCGGGCAGGGCGAGTCAGCCGGACAGGCGAAGGCGGAGCGTTATGCGCTGCCGGAGCGCGCGGCACTCGGCACGCAGCGTGCGGATTTGTTCGGAACGCGCTCTTGGCAGCCGCCTTCTGCGCCGAGCGGCGCCGCGGCGCGCGTGCCGTCCGCCCCGAGAGTGCCGCCGCTGCCTTACCGCTACGCCGGACAGAGCCTGCATGAAGGCCAGATGAAGGTCTATCTTGCAAAGGGTGATCGGGTGTTCCCGATCCGTGCCGGCGATACGCTGGAGGGAACGTACCGTGTCCAGCAGATCGAAAAGACTCGGATCACGCTCCTCTACTTGCCGCTCGGGCGCAAACAGACGATACCCGTCAAGTCGAAGCTTCCGCTCGCGCAGGCACCCGCGCGAACTTCTTCCGCCGGATCGAGTTCAAAGAAGATCAAGCGGGCCGCGCAGCCGAGTCCTACGCGCAACAAGTCGGCGCGCGTGATGTTGGAAGGCCCGAAGCAGGTCAAGCTCGGCGCGCCGTTTTCGGTCGCGGTGCATGTGACGAGTGCACAGCCGGTCGCTGCGTCGCCGATGCAGCTCAAGTTCGATCCGAAGCTGCTCGAGACCGTGGCGGTGAAACCGGGGCGGTTTTTCGAGAAGGGCAGGGATACGTTCAGCGTCCGCGTGAGCCCCGAAGGTTCGATCTTCGTCGGGGCGAAGAACGACGCCCGCCTGCCTGCGTCGGATGCGGAGTTTCTGGTGCTGACCTTTCGCCCGATCAGACCGGCGGCGGTCGCGGAGCTTTCGGTCGCTGCGCTCAGCCTGCAAGGTCCGGCGGGGCGTGCGATCGAGTTTGATTCGCCAGCGGCATTTCGCACGGCAATCACGCCGTGAAGTGACTCGAATTGAGGGGGAGGGTTTCATGGAACTGAACATCGTCGAGTTGCGCGCGACGCGCGGCGCGGCCGGCTGGCTGCTGGCGCTGTTACTCGTCATCGGCTGTGCGGTAGGGCCGCAGTGGGGCCATGCCGCCGCAGCGGAGAAAGCAGCCGTCGCACCGCAGGAGGAGATGCAGGCCGGGATGCGCTCGTTCCAGGTCGGCGATTTCATGCAGGCGCTGCGGCACTGGTCCTCTGCGGCGACCGCTTACGAGGCGTCAGGAGACGTCGAAGGGCAGGCGCGCGCACTGCTGCGCGTTGCGGAAGCCGAGCTCAATCTCGGACGCGGTCCGAACGCGCTGAACACGCTGGACAAGGCCAAGGCGCTGGCCGAGCGTAGCGGCAACGCGACGTTGCGGCTCGCGGTCGAAAGCGGTCTGGGCAATGCCTACGTGCTCACCGGGCGCGACGCGGACGCGGAGCGCGTGCTACGCGCTACTGTCAGGGATGCGCGCGGCCTCGGCGACGCCGATACCGAGGCGCAGGCGCTCAACAACCTCGGCAACCTGCTTGCCCTGCAGGGCCGCTATCGCGATGCGAGCGGCAGCTACCGCGAAGCGATCCAGGCGGCGAACAAGACCGGGAGCAAGACTGCCGCGATCCGGGCGTCGACCAACCTCGCGCGTGCCTTGATGGACGACGGCAAGCAGGGCGAGGCGATCACTCTTCTCGCAGTGCTCGACAAGGACATCCGCGCGCTTACGTCGTCGCATGAAAAAGCGTTCGGACTGATCAGTGTCGGCAGGCTGTACGTGCGCCTGCTGAAAAGCGGCACCGCACCGGCGGCCGAATGGAGTCGGCGCGCCTACGCGGCGCTAAACGACGCACTCGCGGTCGCGAACGACGTCAAGGACCCGCATGCGCAGTCGTACGCGCTCGGTTACCTGGGCGAGCTCTACGAGCAGGCGCGCCGCTATGACGATGCATTGCAGTACACCCAGCAGGCGATCTTCGCGGCGCAGCAGGCCAATGCGCCCGAGATCCTGTACCGCTGGCAGTGGCAGAGCGGACGGATACTGAAGGCGCAGGGCAAGACGGACCTCGCAATTCTTGCCTACCGGCACGCGATCGAGACGCTCAAATCGGTGCGCGCCGACCTGGTCGCGGGTGGCTCGCGCACGACCTTCCGCGACTCTGTCGGGCCGGTGTTCTTTCAGCTCGCCGACCTGCTGCTCCAGAGATCGGGCACGCTTAAAGATCCCAAGCTGGTCACCCAGGACCTGGTCGATGCGCGCAGCACGATCGAGGTGCTGAAAGGCGCGGAGCTGCAGGATTACTTTCAGGACGACTGCGTCACCGCGCTGCGCGCGCGCAGCAAGGGCATCGACCAGCTCGCCGCGCATACCGCTGCGCTCTATCCGATCGTGCTGCCCGACCGGCTCGAGCTGCTGCTCAGCCTGCCCGACGGGATCCAGCGCGTCACGGCACCGGTCGACGCGCAAAGGCTGACGCGCGAAATCCGCGCGTTTCGCCACCTGCTGGAAAAGCGGACGACCCACGAGTACCTGCCGCACGCCGAGCAGCTCTACGCCTGGATCATCCGGCCGATCGAGCCGGTGCTCGAGAAGTACAAGATCGACACGCTCGTGATCGTGCCCGACGGCGCGCTGCGTACCATCCCGCTTTCAGCGCTTTACGACGGAAAACAGTTCCTGATCGCGCGTTACGCGATCGCCACCACGCCCGGCCTGACGCTGACCGATCCGCAGAAGATCGAATCTGCCCAGCAGGAGGTGATGCTCAGCGGCCTGACCGACTCGGTGCAGGGTTTTGCCCCGCTGCCCTATGTCGGGCAGGAGCTGAAGACCATCCACGCGCTTTACGGGGGCACCGTCCTGGAGAACCAGCAATTCACCGTTCCCGCGATGGAAAAGGACCTCGAGGCGACGCCGTACCGGATCGTGCATATCGCGTCGCACGGACAGTTCGACAGCGACGTCAACAAGACCTTTCTGCTCACCTACAACGGCAAGCTCGGGATGAACAAGCTCGAGCAGCTGCTGGGCATTTCGCGCTTTCGGACCGACGCGGTCGAGCTGCTGACGCTGAGCGCCTGTCAGACCGCGGCGGGCGACGACCGCGCGGCGCTGGGGCTTGCAGGCGTCGCGGTCAAGGCGGGCGCGCGCAGCGCCGTCGCAACCCTGTGGACGGTGAACGACCCGGCCTCGGCGGCGCTGGTCTCTGATTTCTACCGTGCGCTGAAGGAACAGTCGGCGTCGAAGGCCAGGGCGCTCCAGCAGGCGCAGCTCGAGCTGCTGAAGGACTGGCGCTACCGCCATCCGAGCTACTGGAGCGCGTTTTTGCTGATCGGTAACTGGCTCTAGGGTAGTGCCAAGCGGCGAGCCACGGCGTATGCTTCGCATTTATCATTTCGGCCAATCCACTGTGGAGCGGCCGGTCTAGCGGAACAGTGAGGGTCAGTCGATGAACGCTAACGTCACAACGATTCTGGTTGGCGCGGCCGCTATGGTCGCGCTCGCGTCCTCGCCGCTTCATGCGAAGGAGCCGCAGTCCGCGAAGATCGTGCTCGCGCAGGTGGCCTACAAGCCGCCGATGCGCGGTGCGCCCGCGACTCGGGTCGGCGGCGGCACCCGCAGCGCGGGCTTCACCCTGCGCCTGAACGCGCTTGCGCCCGTGGACACCGGCTACACGGTGCAGGAGAAGCCGACGATCTACTGGTTTGCCTCCGAGAAAATCGACGTGCCGGTGGAGCTGACGATCATCAGCACCGAGAGCCTCGAGGCGGCCTCCAAGCCGCTGCTCGACATCACTTTGAAGCCGCCGGTTGCCAAGGGCATGCACGCACTGCGCCTGTCCGAGCACGGCGTCGCGCTCAAGCCGGGCGTCGAATACCAGTGGTTCGTCGCGGCGGTGCGCAATCCGGACCAGCGCTCGAACGACGTGCTCGCCGGCGGGACGATCAAGCGCGTGGCCGAGAGCGGGGCGTTGCAATCCCAGCTCAAGCGCGCCGGTCGGGCACAGTTGCCGGCGGTGTATGCGGAAGCGGGCATCTGGTACGACGCGATCGAGCAGCTGTCGAAGCAGATCGACGCCAATCGCTCCAATCGGAAGCTGCGCGAAGAGCGCGCGGCGCTGCTCGAGCAAGTCGGGCTGCGCGAGGCGGCGGCCTACGACCGGGGGTCGTGAGTCGAGGTTTTTAGTTGAACCAGGACGGGTGAATGATCACCCGGAAATACAGGCTGTCGTCCTGGATGCTGTGGCTGGACGGCTCGGGAACGGCGTTGAACCCGTAGGCGTAGTACAGCTCGGCTGAAAACTCGCGGCTCGGGTTCCAGATCAGCCCGGTGCCGATGCCGACGAGGTCCGACGGCCCCGGGTTCTGCCGGTTGTTGAACTTCGCGCCGCCGGCGTCGATGTAGGCCGCGATCTGCAGGTTGCGCACGCCGGTCGGATCGCTCAGCAGCGGCGCGCGGTACTCGACCGATGCCGTGTAGCCCTTGTCGCGCAGCAGTTGGAACGCGCGGTAGCCGCGTACGCTATCGAGTCCCCCGACCGCGTACTGCTCGACCGGCAGCAGGCCGTCGTTGGTGTACTGGAAATCGGCGCGCAGGTGGAGCGTATCGCCGCGCTCGCTCAGGCGCCTGACCCACTGGAACTGTCCGAGGAAGGCGGTGAAGCTGCTGTCGGGCTCATTCCCCGGGTTGATCGTCGCGCCAAAGGCGTGCAGGCCGACACTCAGCGTCCCGCGCGCCGCGATCACCTGGTTGCGGCCGCGGTTCACGTAGTCGCCGACCAAGCGAGCGACCGAGACGGTCGCCTCGCCGTTGTTGACCCCGGGCGAGAAGGAAAATGGCACGCCGAGGAGCGACGACTTGGTTTTGCGCCGCTCGACGATCGCGCCGACGTTGAGCACCTCGTCCGGACTGAAGTAAATCGGGTGGTTGATATCCGCGCCGACGGTCTCCAGCCGGCTCTGGATATCGAGCTGGTTGAACGGCGACTCGACCACCTTGGCCTTGACGTTTTCGTAGTGCACGCCAATCGAGGTGTCGCGCGCGTTTATCGGTATGCGGTAGCGCGCCTTGAAGTTGTAAGGAATGCCGTCGGCGTAGCCGAACTCGCCGCTCAGCTGGTCGCCGACGCCGACCAGGTTGTTGACCGAGCCGAGCAGCGTGCCGCGCACTTCGCCCAGCGCGGGCGCGATCTTGTTGTCGACCACCAGGCTCAGGTCGACGCGCGGCGCTTCCTCGACCTGCGCCTTGAGCACCGCCTCGCCCGGCTGCTGGCCCGGCTCGAGCTGTGCCTTCATGCTCTTCACCATCGGGTCGCGCAGCAGGATCTGGAGCTCGCTTTCCAGGTTGCGGATGTTGAGCGGCGGACCGGCGTGCAGCTCGATGCGGTCGGTGAAGTAGCTCTTGTTGAAGTGCTCGGTGCCTTCGATCTCGGTCTGCGTGAGGCGGCCTTCGATGATGCGGATCTGGACCACGCCGTCGGCGACCTTCTGGTCCGGGATCACCGCGCCGGAGTTGATGTAGCCCGCATCGATGTAATGCTTGGTCAGGCGCTGGCGCAGCTCTTCCAGTTCCGTGCTGGTGATCTGGCGGTTCTCGAACGGCGCCGCGATTTCGGCGAGCTCGGCGTCGGTGAACACCGTGTTGCCGGTGATCTGGAACTTGCGCACTTCGATCCGGATCGCGCTCGGCAGGGCGCCTTCGGCCGGCGCGGCCGGCTTGGGAAGCTTGAGCGATTCCGCGGGTGGCTTGCGGAAGCTCGGCGGCTGCAGCGGTTGCTGCGAGGGCAGGACGCCCGAGGGCAGCTGCGCCTGCGCCCAGGCGACGTTCGACGCCGCCAGCGCGAGCAGCGCCACGGCCGTCGCGCTACGAGCGAAGCCCGAGTTCCTACGAGGCAAAATTCGCGACACTCTATTTATCGTTATGTACGCCCACCATCGCGCCTGCGCGAGCGCCTCGCCGCAGGCCGTCTCCCCACTTGCTACTGACTAATGCTAACGCGTGCAGTCGAGCGTGTCCGGCATCACCAATGCCAGCGCCACGCGTTCTCCCCCAACATCTAATGCATTCGCTCTCACCGGCGCGCCGGCGCTCGCAGACCCATTGGCAGCACCCATGCTGAAGCTCGGCAGGTAGCCATCCGCCTCGACCGGGACGCCGCCCCGGTTTGCGACCGTAAACGAGCTCGCCGCGCCCGTACGTCGGGCCGAACAGAGGCCACGGAGAAGGCTGCTCGCGTCGAGAAACTCGGAAGCCAGCTGCGCGATCGTGCTCTCGATATTGTTCTCGGGCGAGACGATGCGAATCGTGCCCGGCGTGCTCAGGGCGGACGAGGCCTGGACGATGCTCGTCGCGCTCGACAGGTAATTGCTGGCGACGATGGTGATGTTGCCCCCGGGACCGCCGTAGGCGTTGGCAATGATCGAGCTGTTGTTCAGGATCACGAATTGTGGGTCGATGAGCACGTTACCGCCGCCGCCGATTCCGCTTTCGACCGACGTCGTGATCTGCGAATTGTTGAGATACACGATGTTTGGCGCGAAGAGGCTGATGTTGCCGCCATCGGCCGCTACCGCGCGGGTGGAGATCGTACCGCCGTCCAACGTGATCGAATTGCCGGCAGTAATGTTGATGCTGCCCGTGTCGCCGCCGACCCCGCCCGTGGCATCGGTTGCCGCCATCGCCAGGCTGTCCGCAGAAACGGAACCGCCATTTGTGATGTTCACATTCTGGGTCGCGTTCAAGACCACATCGCCGCCCTTGCCGTCACCGATTGTCGTGGTGGACATGCTGCCGCCGGAAATGGTGATGTTGTCCGCACTGAAGTTCAGACTTCCCGCGTTGCCCTCTCCCACAGAGAGCACTTGCCCAGAACCGTCCAAGAGACCCGCACGACTACGGATCTCACCACCGCTCTCTACATTCAGAGACCCGACAGTTCCGTTCACCTCCCCGGCATTGCCACCCCCGTTGAAGCCCCAACTTGTCGAAGAGCTTATGCTGGCG
>JAJDNJ010000090.1 GCA_022340705.1 Betaproteobacteria bacterium | reverse complement strand
GCCGACCCCAGCATGAGCGCGCGCACCAGCATGTTTAATCGGCCATGTAGCCAACCCTCGACCGCCGCGGAGAGCGCCCACACGCCCGCGAGTGCGGTCACGAAGGAAAACGCGGTCATCCACAGCGCGCCGTGAAAGATCAGGCTCGGGTTGTAGACGAAGATGAAGGGCACCAGATATTTCGTCATCCCCACCTTCGCCGACTCGAACGCGGTGCCCATCGGCGGACTGCCGGCGATCGCCGACGCAGCGAAGGCCGCGAGTGCCACGGGCGGAGTGATCGTCGAGACGACGCCATAGTAGAAGGCGAACATGTGCGCCGCCATCGGCACCACGTGCATTTTCTCGAGCGACGGAATGATCAGTGCCGCAAGCGTGATGTACACCGCCGTCGTCGTCAGCCCCATGCCGAGCAGGATCGAGGCGATCGCTGTGAGGCCGAGCAGGATAAGGAGATGTCCGCCGGACAGTTCGATCACCGACTGCGTGAACTTCAAGCCGAGGCCGGACACAAACACCGAACCGATGATGATGCCGGCGCAGGCGCAGGCAATGGTGACTGGCACGGTGCTGCGCACGCCGCTCTCCAGCGCCGCGAACAGATCGACCGAGCTCATCCGCGTGGACGAATTCACGAAGCTCAGGGTGATGATCGTGACGATCCCCCAGAACGCCGACATCATCGCGCTGTAGCCGATCGAGAGCAGCGTCATCAGCACGACGAGCGAGAACAGCAGGTGCCAGCCGCGCTTCAGCACCGCCGTAAAACTCGGAAGCTGGGCCTTGGGAATGCGCTCGACGCCGTGCTTCTCGGCTTCCAGATGAACCATGAAATATACGGTCGCGTAGTACAGGAAGGCAGGAATGATCGCGGCGACGATCACGGCGATCAGGCTGACGTGCAGGAACTCCGCGATGATGAACGCCGCCGCACCCATGATCGGTGGCGTAATCTGCCCGCCCGAGGACGCGCAGGCCTCCACCGCCGCGGCAAAGCGCGGCCGGTAGCCGAGCCGTTTCATGAGCGGAATGGTGAATGAGCCGGTGGTCACCACGTTGGCGACCGCCGAGCCCGACACCGTACCCATCATGCCGCTGGCGACCACCGCAGCCTTCGCCGGCCCACCCGTTCGATGGCCGGTCAGCGAGATCGCCAGGTCGATGAAGAAGCGCCCCGCACCGGAGCGGATCAGCAGCGCGCCAAAAACGATGAACAGCAGAATGTAAGTCGCGACCACCATCAGCGGAATCCCGAAGATGCCGTCGGCCCGCATGAAAATCACATCGATGTACTTGCGAAACGAGGTCGGTGGTCCGTAGAGAAACCCGAAGAAGTACGGCGAATACAGCGCGTGCACCACGAAGAACCCCGACACGCACACCATCGCCCAGCCGACGGCGCGCCGCGTCGCCTCGAGCACGAGTAGGATGAAGCCCGCACCGACCCAGAGGTCCAAATGCGTGATGTCGCCACCACGCATATTGAACCCGTCGATGTCCCACATCGTATAGGCCTGCACGAACAGTCCCAAGCCGACGAGCGCAAGGTCGATCCCGAAACCGAGCATGCGCAAGGCGTTGCCGCGCCCGCCCGGCACGCGCAGCGGCTCCCGATAGGAGCCGCGGAACAGCGGGTTGAGCAGCAGCGCCAGCACCAGCATGACCGTGAGATGCGTGCCGCGAAACGAGCGTGTCTCCGGTGTGCCGAACACCGCCGCATAGAGATGGAAAAGCGCCAGCGCGATGGCCAGCACTGCACAAACGGCTGCGACAAGAACGGGAAGCCTCGTCCCGCGGTCGCGCAAGACGGTCTCGAGCAGCGAGGTTTCCTTGACCTCGTGATACTCGAGCCGGTCTTCCGCGGCCTGTGGGGACTCAGCCATCGGATGCATCCGAGACGTCTAGGACCATGCGACGCCGGTCATCGACGCGGTGCGCGGCACGACCTGGAGCACGACGGCGACCGGCCCAATCATGCGATTCGATGCGCGCGAACGCGGGTTGCGCAACGGTCCCGCTTGCGCCGGACCCGTCGCGCACACACGCTCCCGCTACATCTTTTTGACGCCCAACTCCTTGTAGCAACGCTCCGCGCCCGGGTGCACCGGAATCGCGGCGGCCGCCAGCGCATCGGCCAGCTTGACGTCATTCCAGGTCTTCTTGACCTCGGCGAACGTCGCGTGCTCCTTCCAGAACACCTTGCACATCTTGTACACGAGATCGTCGGAGAGGTCCTTGTTCACGACCATCACGGTCGCGGTGGCGAGGGTCGGGACGTCGGCATCCATGCCATCGTAGGTACCCTTCGGGATCTTGGTGGCGAACGTGCCCGGGTTGTCCTTGATGATGGCCTTCATTTTCTCCGGGTCAATTCCGATCAGGCGAATGCCGGGCTTGAAATTCAGGTCAATGAACGACGCCTGCGGCATCGACGTCACCGCGATGAATACGTCGATGTGGCCATCCTTCATCAGCGCCACCGAATCCGTGTAGTCGACGTGATGCACGGTGCCGCCCGCCTGCTTGATCTTGTCGAAGCTCAGTCCATAGCCATTGAGCACCGTCTCGGCAAATGCCGTGCCGGTCCAGCCCGCCTTGCCGGGGCTGATGTTCTTGCCGTTGAAGTCGGCAATCGACTTGATGCTCGAGCTTTTGGGCACCGCGATCTGCACGACACCCGGATACAGGGTCGCGAAGAAGCGCACGTTCTTGTACGGCTTCTCGAACTTGCCGCGCCCGACGTAGCCGTTGTACGCGGTATGTCCGTAGCTCCAGCCAATTTCGGCGTTGCCGAGGCTGACTTCCTTGATATTGCCCACCCCCCCTCCGGGGCCGTTCGAGGTGGCGATACCTTTGATGTCCTCCTGCATCACCTGCATGATCTTCGCGCCCAGCGGATACCAGCTTCCGCCAGCCGGACCGGACACCATGCGAACGAAAGTGTCGGCCGTGGCCATCGGTGACGCGAGCGCAAGGCCAGCGCCCAGCGCTGCAATTTTCAACGTCCGCTTCATCTTCTCCTCCTTCTGATTTGCCGTCTCGGACCAAGGAAGTCTAGCCGCATTTCCGACGCCCGCAAAGCCGCGCGCGCCGATCCGCGCCAGACGGGGCCGACCACCGCGCGGCCGCGGACAGCCCGCTCCGCGCTAGCGCTCTTCGTCGATCTGGCGTACTTCGCGCTCGACGCGGTACTCGCCCTCGATTACGCTGCCCTCGCGACGCGCCATCTCGCGCCGCAGATGGCGGGTGCGCCACATCAGCCAACCCCAGATCATCAGGGCGAGGATCGCAGCCACCGCGAAGATGACAGACGCAAAGAGGAATGCTGCGATGAGCAGCGCGATGCCGACAATGAAGCTCGCGATGCGTTGCAGAGTATTCACGCAAGGCCACCCGGCGCCGGCTCGGTCCGATCGAAGTCGATCTCGATTTTTGCCCCGTTCGGGTCGTGAAAGAAAAGCTGCCAGGTGCCCCATTGACCGGGCAGACGGCGCAGCTCGTAGCGCACGCCCTGCTTCTCCAGGCGCTTGACCGTCGAGATCAGGCCCTTGCCGGTAAAGGCCATGTGATCGATCACGCCGGGTACGAGCACCTCGCTCGGCTTGTCGGCGATGACGTGCAGGATCGGGGCCGTGCCGTCCTTGGCGTACAGCCAGGCGCCGGCAAACGAGAACGGTGGGCGCTCGCCCGGATGCAGATTGAGGTGCTCCGCGTAGAACGCCAGCGTCGCATCGAGATCGTCCGTCAGGATCGTGAAATGGTTCATCGCGGATACGCCCATCGCCGCCTCCTCATCCGCCGCGTACGGCGACCTGCGTCTGTCGCGTCTTGTCGAGAACCGTCATCGCGGTCGCCACGAATCCCGCAAGGTCGGAAGCGTTCGCCGGAATGACCAGCGTATTCGACTGCTTCGCGAGGTTCGCGAACGCCTCGACGTACTGCTCCGCGACCTTCAGATTCGCCGCCTCCGGCCCGCCCCGATCGACGATCGCCTCGGCCACCGCGCGCACCGCAGCCGCGTTCGCTTCCGCGATGAGCCGGATCGCAGTCGCGTCGCCCTGTGCACGGTTGATAGCGGCCTGCTTGTCCCCCTCCGACTTGAGCACCGCGGCCTGCTTCTCGCCGTCCGCGATGTTGATTTCTTCCTGGCGCTGCCCTTCCGACTTGGCGATCACCGCGCGTTTCTCGCGCTCGGCGGTGATCTGCTGCTGCATGGCGCGCAGAATCGACTCGGGCGGAGTCAGACTCTTGATCTCGTAGCGCAGCACCTTGATGCCCCAGCTGCGTCCGGCCTCGTCCAGGACCGCGACGATCTGGCGATTGATCTCCTCGCGCGACTCGAAGGTCTTGTCGAGTTCCATCTTCCCGATCTCGCTGCGCAGCGTGGTCTGCGCGAGCTGCGTGATCGCGACGATATAGTCCGAGGAGCCGTACGATGCGAGCCGCGGATCGGTCACCTGAAAGTAGATGACGCCGTCGACGCCGAGCTGAGTGTTGTCCTTGGTGATGCAGATCTGCTCGGGTACGTCGAGCGGCACCTCCTTCAGCGAATGCTCGTAGGCCACCCGGTCGAGAAAGGGAATGATCAGGTTGAGACCCGGCTCGAGCACCGCGTGAAAGCGTCCGAAGCGCTCGACCACGAAGGCCATCTGCTGCGGCACGATGCGCACGCCCTCGATGATGAAGACCACGACCACCGCGACAATCAAGATCCAGATCGCGTACGGCGCGGTCTGCGGAACGAACGCCGCGGCCACGGACAGGGCGATGGCGATCAGCAGCTTGGGGAACATCGTGATCCTCCGATTCATACGCCTGGCCGGCGGGCGGCCCGGCTCAGCCGGGCCGTGTTTTCGAAACCGTGAGCGTGTTGCCATTCGCGTTCAGCACGTACAGCATCGCGCCCGCCTCCACCGCGCCATCGCCCTCGACGCGTGCCTCCCAGCTCGCACCGCGATAGCGCACTCGGGCAAGCAGGGCATTTCGATCGACCCAGGACTCGAACTGAGCCGGTTGCCCCTGGTCGATCGGGGCCATCTGTTCGGCGCGGTTGCGCACCCGGTAGGCATGCACCAGGTAGGCACCGACCGCGCCGATGACCGCCGCGACAACCGACTGCGCCGGAAAGCCAAAGCCGGCGAGCGACATGCTGGCCGCGCCGAAGCAGGCCACCCCGAGCATCAGCAGATAAAACGTGCCGCTGAGGACCTCGACGATCACCAGCGCAAGCCCGATCAGCGCCCAGACGATATACGGCTCCATGGCTTGCTAATGTGGCATGCAGTCTATGAAACCGCAACTCGGCGCTTCGCCTCGCAAGGTTAGAATCAGTTCAAAAGCAGACTCTTGCATGACCCTCGGGACGATCGATCGGGTTGCCGAAGAACTGGTGCGCCTGCACGCGGAAGGCGGCAGCGTCGCGCCGTTCAGCGAGCGCTACGCCAATCTCGGCGCAGATGAAGGCTACCGTGCCGCGGCCCGGCTGCACGCGCATCGGCTCGCGCAGGGCTGGCGACCCGTGGGCCGCAAGATCGGCTTTACCAATCGCACGATCTGGAAGCGCTACGGCGTCTACGAGCCGATGTGGGGCATGGTCTACGACCGCACGCTGGTGTTCGCCGAGCAGGGGCGCGCGCGCGTCGCGCTCGCCGGGCTCACGCAGCCGCGCATCGAGCCCGAAATCTGCTTTCGGCTCGCCGCCGCGCCCATGCGCGGCACTGACGACCCGCATGCGCTGCTCGGCGCGATCGAATGGGTCGCACACGCCATCGAGATCGTGCAGTGCCACCACCCGGGCTGGCGGCTGAAGATCGCCGACTGCACCGCGGACAACGGCCTGCACGGGCGCCTCGTGGTCGGTGCGCCGGTTCGCGTGAGCGCGCTGCCCGACCTCGCCAACCGCCTGCCCGCGCTCGAGGTGACGCTGCGCTGCGGGACTCGCGTAATCGATCACGGCGTCGGCGCCAACGTGCTCGACAGTCCGCTCAACGCGCTCGCCTTCCTGATCGAGGTGCTCGCCAAGCAGCCCGAATCCCCGCCGCTCGCGGCAGGCGAGATCGTCACCACCGGCGTGCTGACAGATGCGCACCCGGTGGCGCCGGGCGAGACCTGGTCGACCACTTTCGAGGGCCTGCCCCTCGCCGGGCTCGAGGTGACTTTCGAATGATGCGGCCGCTCGAGGGCGTGACGGTCGTCGCGCTCGAACAGGTCATCGCCGGCCCGTTCTGCACGCGTCAGCTTGCGGAGCTGGGCGCGCGCGTGATCAAGATCGAGCGTCCCGCGGGCGGCGACGCGGCGCGCGGCTACGACCGTACCGTACGCGGCGAATCGTCGCATTTCGTCTGGGTCAACCGCAGCAAGGAATCGCTCGCGCTCGACGTCAAGCGCCCCGAGGCGAAGCCGATCCTCGACGCGCTGGTCGCCAAAGCCGATGTCTTCCTGCAAAACCTCGCGCCGGGCGCGGTCGAGCGTCTCGGCCTTGGCGCGGCCGAGTTGCGCAAGCGCCATCCGCGGCTGATCTGGTGCGGCATCTCGGGCTATGGCCCGACCGGGCCCTACGCGGCGAAGAAGGCCTACGACCTGCTGGTGCAATGCGAGGCGGGTCTGCTTTCGGTGACCGGAAGCGAAGACGCCCCGGCGAAGGCGGGCATCCCGGTCGCCGACATTGCCGCTGGCATGTATGCGCTGTCGTCGATTCTCGCCGCGCTGCTGCGCCGCGCCGCGACCGGCGAAGGCGCGGCGCTCGACATCACGATGTTCGAGGCGCTCGGCGAATGGATGGGGTTCCCTGCCTATTTCGCGCACTACGGCGGGACGCCGCCCCCGCGGCGCGGGGCCTATCACGCGACGATCGTGCCCTACGGGCCGTTCCACGCCGGCGACGGCGGAATCGTGTTCCTTTCGATTCAGAACGACCGCGAATTCGCACGCTTCTGCGAGCATGTGCTCGGCGAGGCGGCGCTCGCGCGCGACCCGCGCTTCGCCACCGGACCGGCGCGCTACGCCAACCGCGACGCCACCCATGCCGAGATCGAGCGCGTATTCTCAACCCTCAGCGCCGACCAGGTTATCGCGCGGCTCGAGGCGGCCGAGATCGCCAATGCAAGGCTAAACGACATGGCCGAATTCTGGGCTCACCCCCAGCTTGCAGCCCGCGCACGCTGGACGCGCGTCGCATCGCCCGGCGGGGAGATCGACGCCCTCAAGCCGCCGTTCAATCTTTCGGACTTCGACCCGCGCATGGACCCCGTGCCCGCGCTCGGCGCACACAGCGGAGCGATCCTCGGCGAGCTGGGTTATGCGCCGGCGAGCATTGACGAGCTCGCCGCGGCCGGCGTCATCGCGCGCAGCTGAAGCACCGCACCCGCAGGCCCGCGCTCAGGACTTGCGTCCGACCTCGATCCCCGCGCTGCGCGCGAGCTCGCGGTGAATACGCGCGACGCGCTCAACCTCGCCCTTCGCCGCGAAGCGCTCGTAGAAGCCCTCGGCGCGAAACTCGCGCACGCGCTCGCCCCAGGGGGCAAGACGCTCTTCCCAACGCGCCTGGCGTCCGTCCTCCGGCTCGGCGTCCTCGCGCGCGAGATCCGCGCAAACCCGAATGAAGGCTTTCAGCGTCACCGGTTTGGTGACCATGTAATTGTCGTTGCCCCAGCTGCTGTCGCCGAATGCGGCGCGTGCGGCCTTGAGGAAGTCGCGCACGATCGCGTAATAGCGCGGCACTTCCTTGCCGCTGCCTCCGGCGAGCTGGATACTGCGCCAGCGCCCGCGCACCCAGCGGTGCAATTCGTTGAACAGCTCGGCCTGGAGGATCCATTTGTCGCGCTGACTGCGTCCGCCGAGGCGGTTGATCCGGTAGCGCAACGGGCTGTCGCCCTCGCCGTAGAGGCGCTCGACCAGGCGCGCGGCAAATCGCCGGTCGGGCGCTGCGAAGGATACGCGCTCGTAGAGGTCGACCAGGTGGCTCTTGTTGATGCGAGTCGGGGTGGAGTTGATGATGACGAACATCTCGGTCGCGAAATCTTCGCTGCGACCGTCGAAGATCATGCAGGGCACCTGGATGCTGGCGGCCTCTTCCGGCTTGTCCTTCATGTAGAAATGCAGAGCCGCGAGACGGTGCTGGCCGTCGATGATCAGAAATTTGGAGCCCGGCTCGGCGAGTCGCCCGACGCCGTCCGAGTTGTCGGACTGAAAGCGCAGCGTCTCCGAGGTGAACAGCAGCACGGTGCCCGGGATCGGGGGCTGGCTCACCGCGGTTTCGTAGAAGTTGCGCAGCGCCCTCACCTTCGCGCGCGACAGGGTCCTCTGGAACGCCTTGTCGTTGCGCTCGATCTTCGCGATGAACTGAGCGATATCGTCGTCGTGCGCGATGCGCGCAGGCGCGATTTCCTCGCCCTCTCCATAGAACCGGCTGATGAACCGGACCTTGGAAAGCAGATCGGCTGCCCGATAGTTCGCAAAATAGAAGATCCCGTCTTTTTGTCGGATCTGGGTCGCGTGCATGGCCCCTGTCTCCCTCGGGTCCCGCCCCCCCTCGGCGGGTTCGGTCGAATATACCCGAGGTGAGGCTGTGGACGGAAAGGAACTGGCGCCGCAGCTTAGCCCCGACACTCGGACAGCATGAGCGCCTGGAGTACTTCCCCCGTGCGCATGCTCTGTACGAATGCGGCGACGCCCGAGCCGCCCGGGGCTGCTGTGGGCCGCGCGAGGCGCTCGTGTAGCGTCAGTTTTCCGTCCGGGCCAAACCGGGTCGGGCCGCGCCAGCCAAAGGCGACATGGTCGTGCGCGAGCGTGCGCCCGGCGTTCTCCCCCGAGCGCACCCGGGTCGTGAACCCGTTCGCGGTCACGGCCAGCACCAAGGCGTAGTCGGAAGGACTCGCAAGGGCGGTCTTCTCAAGCAGCTCGGCACTTACCTCGGTCTGCACTCCGCCGTGCGATTCCGCGGCGATGGCGAGCACAATCCGCGCGCGCGCGGGCCGGGCCGAGATCTGCCCGACAACGGCCTGGAAGCCGCCGTGCGCCCAGCGCCTGAAGTCCTGCCCCTGCACCAGGACCTGCGGGGTGTACACAACGCGGTCGCGACGAATCTGCGCCAGCCGGTGCTGTCGCTCGGAAAACGCAGCTTGGGCGAAGCGGTCCTTCCAGCCGATGTAGTCCCAATAGTCGACGTGCCAGGCGACGGGCACGATCTGCGCCTTCCCGGCGGAACCTAGGTCGAGCGCCGAGAGCCAGCGATCCGCCGGGGGGCAGCTGTTGCAGCCCTCGGAGGTGAACAGCTCGACCAGAACGTTGGTCTGCTCCGCCGTTGCGGCGCGGCATTCGCCCGCCCCGGCCTGCGCGGCCGACGCAGCCAGTGCGCAAGCGGCGAGCAGCGCGACGCCCGAGAGACGATTGCTGCAATGCGGCAATCGGCCCCGGCGCGTGCGACCTGATTCAGAGTTCGATCGAGGCCTCATCGCCCCTTGGTCTGCGATGACCGCCTGGCCCTGACAGAACAGGGCCGCGCAGGGTATGCGGCTCAGGCGCTGGAGCGCTCCCGGAGCGGAACGTTTTCGACCAGGGCGGCTTCGACCGCCGTCCCGCGCTTGAACATCGCCGGCGCGAGCCCGTGCCGGTCTAGAAGGCGGTAGAACTCGGTGCGGTTGCGCCCCGAAAGGCGCGCCGCGTGCGTGACGTTGCCCTCGGTGATCTTCAGCACGCGGATCAGGTAGTCGCGTTCGAATACGCGCCGCGCCTCGTCCAAGGGTGCAAGCGTCGCCGGCGTCCCGCCCAAAGCCTGGCGGATAAGCTCCGCCGAGATCACGTCGCCCACCGCGAGCGCGGCCGCCTGCTCCACCACGTTGAGCAGCTGGCGCACGTTGCCAGGCCAAGGCGCGCCGATGAGCAGCTCGGTCGCCTCGGTGGCGAGCTCGAGACGCGGACGGCCGTAGCGCCCCGCCAGGCGCGCGAGAAAGTGCTTTGCCAGCAGCGGAATATCCTCGCGCCGCTCGGCGAGCGACGGCAGCGTCAGCTTGACGACGTTCAGTCGGTAATAAAGGTCTTCACGGAACGCCCCCGCCGAGATGCGCTCTTCGAGCTTGCGGTGCGTCGCCGAGATGATGCGCACGTCGATATCGACCGCCTCGTTCGCGCCGACCGGGCGCACCGCGCGCTCCTCGAGCGCGCGCAGGAGCTTGACCTGGATCGCGCCCGGCATGTCGCCGACCTCGTCGAGCAGCAGGGTGCCGCCGTCGGCCGCCTGAAACAGGCCGCGCCGGTCCTGCGTGGCGCCGGTAAACGCCCCTTTCTTGTGACCGAACAGCTCGCTTTCGAGCAGACCTTCCGGAATCGCGCCGCAGTTAACGGCGACAAACGGAGCACGCGCGCGCCGGCTGGCAAAGTGGATCGCGCGCGCCAAAAGCTCCTTGCCCGAGCCGCTCGGACCCAGAATGCACACGTTCGCATCGGTTCCCGCCACGCGTTCGGCCTGCGCGAGCACGTCCTCCATGAGCGGAGACCGCGTCAGTATGTCGCTGCGCCACACCGCCATCGAGCCCGGCGCGATCGGGGAAATGCGCAGCGCCTCCGCGACCGCCTCGAGCACCACCTGGCCGTCGAACGGCTTGGCAAGGAACTCGAACACGCCTCGCTTCATGGCGTCAACCGCGTCGGGAATTGACCCATGCGAGGTCAGCACGATCACCGGCAACGAGGGCGCTTCACGATGAATGGCATCGATGATCGCCAGGCCCTCGGGACCCTCGCCCGGCAGGTCGGTGATCGCGACCCGCGGGCGGGCGACCGCAAGCTGGGCGAGCGCCGCCTTTAGGGTAGCCGCCACCACCACGTCGTATCCGGCGTTGGTCAGACGCGAGCTGAGGATCTGCACCTCGTCGCGATCGTCGTCGATCAGCAGGACCCGCGGTCGCTCCCGGCTCACGCTGCTCGCCCCTGCGCTTGGCGCTTGTTTTTAAGCATCTTCATATAATCGAGGCAAAGCATTGTATGAGGTAGGGCGAATGTCACAGTCGCCAAACGGAGACGCCGGCGATGTGGACTCTGTCACCATCGAGCGCGCGCGCGCCGGTCCGCAGCTGTGCCTGATCGCGGCGCTGGCCTCGAACGCTGTCATCGGCGCCGCGGGCGGTCTGCCCTGGCGCCTGCCAGAGGACCTCAAGCGATTCAAGGCGCTGACCATGGGTCATCCGATCATCATGGGTCGTCGCACCTGGACCTCTATCGGGCGCGCGCTGCCCGGCCGGCGCAACATCGTCGTGACGCGGCAACGCGGCTTCGTCGCGCCCGGTGCGGAAGTGGCCGCGTCCCTCGAGGCGGCGATCGCGCTCTGCGCCGACGCGCCGATCGTATTCGTGATTGGTGGCGCCGAGCTTTACGCGGCGGCGCTGCCCATCGCGGATGCGCTTGAGTTCACCGAGATCGACGCGCCCTTTCAGGGCGACACGCTGTTTCCGCGTTTCGATCGCAGCGCCTGGCGCGAGGTCCGGCGCGAGCCACAGCGCAGCGCCGATGGCCTGAAGTTCGACTTCGTGCGCTACGAGCGCGCCGCGCTCAGATCCGCGGCAGCGTGACCCCGCGCTGCCCCTGGTACTTGCCGCCGCGATCGCGGTAGGACGTTTCGCAGACTTCGTCCGACTCGATGAAGATCACCTGGGCCACGCCCTCGTTGGCGTAGATCTTCGCCGGCAGGGGCGTGGTGTTGGAGAACTCGAGCGTCACATGCCCCTCCCACTCCGGCTCGAGCGGCGTGACGTTGACGATGATTCCGCAGCGCGCATACGTCGACTTGCCGAGGCAGATGGTGAGGACGTTGCGCGGGATGCGGAAATATTCGACGGTACGCGCAAGGGCGAAGGAATTCGGCGGAATGACGCAGACTGCGCCCTTGTAGCCGACGAAGGACTTCTCGTCGAAGGCCTTCGGATCGACGATCGTCGAGTTGATATTGGTGAAAATCTTGAATTCGTCCGAGCAGCGGATATCGTAGCCGTAGCTCGAGGTGCCGAAGGACACCACGCGCGTGCCGTCCACCGAGCGCACCAGACCGGGCTCGAACGGCGTGATCATGCCCTGCCCCTCGGCCATGCGGCGGATCCAGCGGTCCGACTTGATGCTCATGTGTTCTGCACGACGATATTCGGAAACTTCGACGTCATGTCCTTCTGCGCCTCGGCGATCTTGACCGCGCAGCGCCGCGCGATGCGCCGGTAGATCTCGGCGATCTTGCCCTCGGGGTCGGCGACCACGGTCGGGCGGCCCGAATCCGCCTGCTCGCGGATTCCCGCGTCGAGCGGCAGCTGGCCGAGCAGCTCGGTGCCGTACTCGCGGCACATCTTGTCGGCGCCGCCCGCACCGAAGATATGGCTCTCGTGGCCGCAGTTCGGGCAGACGTGGATCGCCATGTTCTCGACCACGCCCAGAATCGGGATGCCCACCTTCTCGAACATCTTGAGGCCCTTGCGCGCATCGATCAGGGCGATGTCCTGCGGCGTGGTCACGATCACCGCGCCGGTCACCGGCACCTTTTGCGCGAGCGTGAGCTGGATGTCGCCGGTCCCGGGCGGCAGGTCGACCACCAGGTAGTCGAGGTCGCGCCAGCGCGTATCGCGCAACAGCTGCTCGAGCGCCTGGGTGACCATCGGCCCGCGCCAGACCATCGGCGTGTCCATGTCGATCAGAAAGCCGATCGAGATCGCCTGGATGCCGTGTCCCTCCATCGGCTCCAGGCTCTTGCCGTCCTTCGATTCCGGCCTTCCCGCGATGCCGAGCATCATCGGCTGTGAAGGTCCGTAGATGTCGGCATCGAGCACGCCGACCGAGGCGCCTTCCGCGGCAAGCGCGAGCGCGAGATTCACCGCGGTCGTCGACTTGCCGACGCCGCCCTTGCCCGAGGCGACGGCGATGATGTTCTTGATGCCCGAAATCAGCTTCACCCCGCGCTGCACCGCGTGCGGCACGACCTTCGAGTGGACGTCGATGCTCACGCTGGCGGCGCCCGCCTCGCGCAGCGCCTGCGTCACCATGCGCCGGATCGGCTCGACCTGGCTTTTGCCGGGATAGCCGAGCTCGATCGCGAGCGAGACCCGATCGTTCGCCACCTTGAGATTCTTCACCGCGCGCGACGACACGAAGTCCTTGCCCGTATTCGGGTCGACGAGCGTGCGAAGCACGTCCTGAATCTGCGATTCGTTGAGGGCCATGTGTGCGGCTTGTGGAGTGGGCTTGGAAAAGCCGTCTAGTGTACCGAAATCGGCACGGCCGCGTCAGTTTGCCCCTACGCGCTTTGCTAGAATTCGCGCTCTCCGCGCAATCGCGCCTCGCGCCTCATGCCCTCCCGCCGGCTCTTCGTCACCACCGCGCTGCCCTACGCCAACGGCGCCCTGCACATCGGCCACATCATGGAGTACATCCAGGCCGACATCTGGGTGCGCTTCCAGCGCATGCAGGGGCACGCGGTGCATTTCGTCGGCGCGGACGACGCCCACGGCGCGCCGATCATGCTGGCGGCCGAGAAGGCGGGCCAATCCCCGGAAGCGTTTATCGGCGCGATCCAGGCCGGGCGCCGGCGCTACCTGGACGGATTCCACCTTTCCTTCGACCACTGGCATTCAACGCATTCGCCAGAAAACACGGCGCTGTCGCAGGACATCTACCGCAAGCTGGCAAGCGCGGGGCTCATCTACCGAAAATCGATCGAGCAGCTGTTCGACCCGGTGAAGCGCATGTTCCTCGCCGATCGCTACATCAAGGGCGAGTGCCCGAACTGTGGCGCGAAGGACCAGTACGGCGATGCCTGCGAGAACTGCAGCTCGGTCTATCCCGCTGCCGCGCTGAAGAATCCGCGCTCGACGCTATCCGGCGCCACTCCTGTGGTGAAGAGCTCGGAGCACCACTTCTTCAAGCTTTCGAATCCGGAGTGCGTCGCGTTCCTGCGCGAGTGGCTCCAGTTGCCCGGTCGACTGCAACCGCAGGTCGTGAACAAGGCCTGGGAATGGCTCGCCGGCGAAGGCGACAACGCACTCGGCGACTGGGACATCTCGCGCGATCCGCCGTACTTCGGCATCCGGATCCCGGATCTGGCGGAGGAAAAATACCTCTACGTCTGGCTCGATGCGCCGATCGGCTACCTCGCCTCGCTGAAGAGCTACTTCGACGCGGGCAAGGCGAAGGCGAACGGCGAGGCGCGCAGCTTCGAGGCGTTCCTGTCGGCCGAGGACATCGAGCAGGTTCATTTCATCGGCAAGGACATCATCTACTTCCACACGCTTTTCTGGCCGGCGATGCTGCGCTTCGCCGGCGCGCCCTACCGCGTGCCGGATCACGTTTACGTGCACGGCTTCATCGGGGTGTCGGGCGAGAAGATGTCCAAGTCACGCGGCACTGGGATCGACCCGCTGCGCTATCTCGAGCTGGGTATGAACCCGGAGTGGCTGCGCTACTACATCGCCGCGAAGCTTAACGCGAACGTCGAGGACATCGATTTCAACCCCGACGATTTCGTCGCGCGCGTGAACAGCGACTTGGTGGGCAAGTACGTCAATATCGCGAGCCGCTGCGCTGGGTTCCTGAACCGTCATTTCGATGGCGCACTCGCGCCCGCCGCGCAGACCGCGCAGTTGGGATTCGAGGACGTCGCGCGCCTCGGAGCAGCAGAGATTGAAGTCGAGGTACGTGAGGCCTACGAAGCGCGCGAGTTCGGCAAGGCGCTGCGCCTCGTCATGCAGTATGCCGACCGCATCAACCAGTTCATCGACGAGCACAAGCCCTGGGAGCTGGCGAAACTCGACGAACAGCGCGCCCGCCTGCATTCCGTGTGCAGCGTCGGCATGGAGGGCTTCTACCGCCTGACCATCCTGCTTAAGCCGGTGCTCCCCTCAGTCGCGCGCGCGGTCGAAGATTTCTTTGCTACCCCCAACCTCCGATGGGGCGACCTGTGCACGCAGGCCGGGCAGACGGTGCGCGCGCGGCGCATCAAGTCGTACACGCCGCTCATGCTGCGCGTCGATGCAACGCAGCTCGAGACCCTGTTCGCCCCACCATCCGAAGCGCCGACGGGGCGCTCGCCACAAACACACGCCGAACACCAACAGCACGGCAGCCCCAAGGAAACGAAGGTGAGCGAACCCATTTCGATCGACGATTTCGCCAAGCTCGACCTGCGCGTGGCGAAGATCCAGGACGCCGAGACAGTCGAAGGCGCCGACAAGCTGCTCAAGCTGACGCTCGACCTCGGCGGCGAGACGCGAACCGTGTTCGCGGGCATCAAGTCGGCCTACCCGCCGGAAGCGCTCAAGGGACGCCTGACCGTGATGGTGGCCAACCTCGCGCCGCGCAAGATGCGCTTCGGCCTGTCCGAGGGCATGGTGCTCGCGGCATCGGGCGAAGGTCCCGGCATCTTCCTGATCGCTCCGGATGCGGGCGCAACGCCCGGCATGCGGGTGAAGTAGACGCCTGCGCGGCGCGCCGCGCAGAAAACAAAACGGGCGGCCGCAGCCGCCCGTCGAAATTCGGCTCAGCCGCCGGTCAGGGCTTCAGGTAGGCGAAACCCTCTTTCTGCTGGAGTTTGGTCACCTCCCAAACGCCGGAGGGCACATAGCTGGCGTACTCGATGAACTGATCCTTGGAGAGCTTACGGCTCTTGAGGGTCTTTTCGCAGACCTCGAATTTCACGCCCTTGAGCGTCAAGCGCTCAACGATGTCCTCAAACTTGTTGCCGCGCTTGTCCTTCGCGCCTTTCATGAGGAAGTCGACGCCTTTCGAGTGCGCCACGAACACGATCTGCGCCTTCGGATCGACGTCCAGCTGGTTGTTGGCGTTGCGCAAGCCGTTCGACGCTTGGTCGAGGCCCTCGTTAATGTGGTAAATCACTTTCATCTGGTCTGCAGCGGCCGCGCCGCCCGCCAGGACCATCGCCAGCACCGCGCCGGCTGCGATCAGAAGCTTTTTAATCATGTCTCCTCCTAGTCGTTGTATTTGGGGCATGGCGACCCCGCCCAGCGATCTTACGCGCCGTGCTAAACGGCCAAACCTAAATGAATCTTATACCCAGATAAGCCGCAAAACTGGCATGACGCTTCGCGTCATGCCGGGCGTGACCGCGCGCCAAATCGGGTTTTAGGACGCGAACCGCCGACCTAGCCGCCGCCGCATGCCGCGGGCATCGCGCGGTTCGGATAGCCCTGGCAGCGCCACGACACCTTGCCGCTCTGGATGATCGGCGTCAGCCGGATCTCGATCGCGTTCTTTTCGTTCCAACCGCGGATCTCGCCGCTTGGCGCAACGATCCACTTCAGCTCCCCGAAACTGGCGTTCTTCGTTGGCGCCAGCTTGATCCCCTTGCCCGCGCCGTCCAGGGTCTTGGACTTTTGCGCCGCCGCCGCGACCTGCTGCTTGGCGGGCTCGGTGCCGGCCACCAGCGCCTGCGCCGCTTCACGCGCTTCCGAGTCCGCCATCATCGGCAGCACGACCGCGACCGCGAGAAAGACGACCAGTGCCAGGCCTGCGACCACGATGAGCACGACGCGCATGTGTCCCCCCGAACCGTTTGCCTACGTTTTTCCGCAGCTTACCATGGAGTCCTTCGACGACGCGGCGAGGCAAGCGGTGAAAATTGGCAAAATCGCGCGCCGACTCCGGATCACGGGCCGAGTGCAGGGCGTGGGTTATCGCGCCGCGCTGCGCGCCGCGGCCGAGCGTCACGGACTCGACGGCTGGGTTCGCAATCGCAGCGATGGAAGCGTCGAAGCCGAAGTGAGCGGATCGGCTGCGGCGGTCGAGGCGCTCATCGAATGGGCGCGCCGCGGGCCGCCGGCCGCGCAGGTGACGGGGGTGGGCGTCGAGCCCGTCGAGGCGCTCGCCTCTCCCACCGGATTTGCGCAGCGACCGACGCTCTAGGCGCGTCGCCGCTTGAGCGCATTCACGACGGAAAACGCCCAGGGCCGGCAGGCCACCAGCAGAGCGACCCCCGCGCGGCGGCTCGATGGCAGTCCGGCGTCGACATCCGACAATTCGGTGAATTCCGCAAGCACCCGCTCGAGCCGGCGGCGCAGCACGACGGCGGACTCGGGCGACAGCTCGCGCGACTCGAAGCGGAGAAGCTCGAGCTCGCCGCCGAAGCGTGCGTCGAGAAACTCCTGCAGCACGCGCCGACCGTAGGCCTTCTTCACCGGACCGCCCGAGCGCCACTGAAAATCGCTCGGCACGCGCAGGCGAACGTGCTCGCGCGGGCCCCAGTCGATGAGCTTGAGCCGGGCGAGATGCCCGAAGGCCACCGTCAGGGCGCTGCGCGCAATGCTGAACTCCGCGAGGATGTCCTCGGCGCGCCAGCCATTGTGCAGCAGCCAGAATACCGACAGCAAACGCTCGTCGGCCGCGAGCGCACGCTCCTGCTCGAGCGTGAGTTCGAGCGGCTCGCGCGCGCGACCGCGCGTCAGGCGCGCGAGCTCGTAGAAATCCAGCTCCAGCACGTCAAGCACGGCCTCCAGGCGTGCGAGCGTGAAGCTGCCCCGCGAGAACATGCGCTTGACGCTCGGCTCGGAAATGGCGAGCGATCGGGCGAGGTCGCGGTACGTCAAACCGCGCGCGCGCAGGCTCCGTTTGAGCGTATCGACCAGGCGTTGGCGTCCGGGCATGGAACGCAGAGTATCAAAAAACGATACTTTCTTTTTTCGTCTTGATTGGCTCGACTCGGCGACCGACACTCGGCCGGTGCTTCGCTCACCGGAGGAGACGCCCATGACCGCCAGCCCCGCGCTTGTCACCTCGCATCCCGCAGCCGCGAGCGTCTGCTCGGCCGGGGAGCTGCGCCGCATGATGCGTGAGTCGGCCTGCGACGCCGCGCGCCTCGAGCGCCTGCGCCTAGACCGGATCCTGCACCGCGACTCGGCGCGCGCACTGGTCGAAGTCCAGGCCGGAACCAGCTGGCGCGCGCTCGGCGAATTCCTCGCCGACAGCGTACCGGCACTCGCGCGCGGCGCCGCGTATGGCCTGCTTCCCGGCAGCGTGGGCGAGGCGGTCGCCGCCAACCTGCCGGCGCCCGACGGGCGACCCCTCGTTGCGTCTGTCGAGGCCGTCACCCTGGTCACGCCCGATGGCGAGCTGCAGCGCGCAAGTCGGCTGCGCAACGCGGACCTCTTCGCGCTCGCCGTGGGCGGACAGGACCTTTTCGGCCTGACCTACAGCGTCACCCTGCGCGTCGATGCGCTGGCGCAAGCCGCGCGGCTCGCGCAGTCGCGCGCGGCGCAGCGGCCACACGAGGGCGCCGAAAGCGCGGGCCTGGCGGCAACGCTACTGGTCCCGCCGGAGGCACTCGAGAACTTTCTCGTCGCCGCGCGCAAGCTGTGCGAAGAATGGCGCGCGCCGATCGTGCGGACCGAGGTTCTGCATACCCAGTCCGAGCATGAAACACGGTTGCGGTGGGCAAAGCGCGACTACGCCGCGGTGACACTCGGGCTCGCACTGCCGTCACCGCTCGGCGCCTGCGTGCGCGGGGTGCAGACCTGGCGCGCGCTGATCGACTGCGCCATCGGCGCGGGCGGAAGCTTCCCGATTGCGCGCACGCGCGCCGCCACGCGTACGCAAATCGAAACCTGCTATCCGGAGCTGCGCGCGGTGTTCGCCGAGAAAGCCTGCCGCGACCCCGGCGAGCGCCTGCACAATGCCTGGTACAAGCACCACCGCCGCGTGCTGGAGGCACCCGCGGTCAGCGTGCGCTGGAACCTGGCTCAGGCCGCCTCGGCGTAGACGACCTGCACGTTTTCGGGCGCCAGCCACTCGGACAGGCGCTCGATGAGCGGACTCTCGGGACGCACTCGCCAGCTGTCGCCGAGGGCCACGTCGCAGGTCGCGCGCGCGCTCTCGTAATGCACGAGCACCGGGCAAGCGCCTTCGCCCGCTGCGCGGTAGGGCGTGAGCAGCTCGCGCAGCTGACGCGCATCGGCCTGTCCGTTGAGCGCGATACGCAGCCGCGCCGCGTAGCGGCGACGCAATTCGGCGAGATCGAGCACGTCATCGGCGGTGACGCGCACCCCGCCGGAGAAGTTGTCCACCTGCGCCTTGCCCTGGACGACAAGCAGGTTGTCCTCTTTGAGCTTGTCGCGGTGCTGCTCGAACAGCTCGCTGAACACGGTGAGCTCCACCTGCGCGCTGCCGTCGTCGAGCACGATGACCATCATTCGACCGCGCCGCGTCATCTGCACGCGCGCCGAGTTGACGATTCCGGCAAGCCATACCCGATGCTCCGCCGGCGCCAGCTTGGCGAGCGGCACCCGCGGAAAACCGGCGAGCTCCCGCTCGTAAATCGAGAACAGATGATCCGAAAGGCAGAAGCCGAGCGCGGTCTTCTCCTCGGTCAGCTGCTGGTGCAAGTCCCAGGGCTTGGCCTCGACCAGCGTGTTCACGATCCCGTCGCCGGCCTCCGCCTCGCCGAACAGACTGGACTGCGTCGCCTGCCGCTCGGCATGCTCGGCCACCTCGAGCGCGCGTCCGACCGACGCCATCAGACGCGCGCGATCCGCCTCGAGCACGTCGAAGGCGCCCGAGCGCACCAGCGCCTCGACCACGCGCCGGTTCACGATTCGCTTGTCGACCCGGCGGCAAAAATCGAACAGATCGGTGAACGGCTGCTCGGCGCGCGCGTGCAGGATCGTCGTGATCGCCGATTCGCCAGTGCCACGCACCGCGCCGAGTCCGTAGCGCACGGTGCGCTGGTCGATCGGCGCGAAGCGGTAGTCCGATGCGTTGATGTCCGGCGGCAGGATGCGCAGCCCGTTGACGCGCGCATCATCGACAATCGTGCGCACCTTGTCGGTATCGTCCATCACCGCGGAAAGGTTTGCCGCCATGAAAGCCGCGGCGTGGTGCGTCTTCATGTACGCGGTCTGGTAGGCAAGCAGCGCGTAGGCGGCGGCATGCGATTTGTTGAAGCCGTAGCCCGCAAATTTCTCCATCAGATCGAAAAGTTGCGTGGCCCGGCCGCGCGCCAGGCCGTTCTTTTGCGCGCCGGCAACGAAGATGTCGCGCTGCTCCGCCATCTCCTCGGGCTTTTTCTTGCCCATCGCGCGCCGCAGGAGGTCCGCGCCACCGAGCGTATAGCCGCCGATCACCTGCGCGATCTGCATGACCTGCTCCTGGTAAACCATGATTCCGTAGGTCGGCCCGATGATCGGCTCGAGCCTCGGGTCCAGGTATTCGACGCGCTGCTGGCCGTGCTTGCGCGCGATGAAATCGGGGATCAGGTCCATCGGCCCGGGCCGATAGAGCGCGACCAGGGCGATGACGTCCTCGAAGCGGTCCGGGCGCGCACGCCGGATCATGTCGCGCATGCCGCGCGATTCCAGCTGGAACACGGCGGTGGTGTTTCCTGCGGACAGCAGACGATAGGTTTCGGCGTCGTCGAGCGGAATTGCATCCAGCGCGAACTCGGCCTCGCCCGTAGCGCGCACGTCGCGCTGCGCCCAATCCAGGATGGTGAGCGTGGTCAGACCGAGAAAGTCGAACTTCACCAGCCCGATCGCCTCGACGTCGTCCTTGTCGAGCTGGGAAACGACATTCGAGGTGCCCTCGGCCACGTAGAGCGGGCAGAAATCGGTCAGCTTCCCTGGCGCGATAAGCACGCCGCCCGCATGCATGCCGACATTGCGCGTCAGGCCCTCGAGCGTCTCGGCCAGCGCCAGCAGCTCCTTGACTTCGTCCTCGTTCCTCTCGCGCTCGGCGAGCAGAGGCTCCATATGGCGCGCATCGGCGAGGGTGATGGTCCTGCCCGGCTGGAACGGGATCAACTTGGCGATCTGGTCGCAGAAGTTGTATCCGAGATCGAGCACGCGCCCGGTATCGCGCACCACCGCGCGCGCGGCCATGGTTCCGAACGTCGCGATCTGCGAGACGCTGTCCTCGCCGTAGCGACCGCGCACGTACTGGATCACGCGATCGCGCCCGTCCTGGCAGAAGTCGATGTCGAAGTCCGGCATCGACACCCGCTCGGGATTGAGGAAGCGCTCGAATAGCAGGTCGTAGCGCAGAGGATCCAGGTCCGTGATGCCGAGCGCATAGGCGACCAGTGACCCCGCGCCCGATCCGCGCCCGGGCCCGACCGGAACGCCGTTCTGCTTCGCCCAGTTGATGAAATCCGCGACGATTAGGAAGTAGCCGGCAAAGCCCATCTGCACGATGGTTTCGATTTCGAACTCGAGCCGTTCCTGGTAACGCGGCGCCTGGGACGCGCGCTCGGCGGCATCCGGGTAGAGCTTTTCGAGCCGCGCGCCGAGCCCCTCCGCGGCCTGCTGGCGCAGGAAGGCATCGCGCGTCACACCCTTGGGTGTCGGAAAATCCGGCAGCCGGCTCTTGCCCAGCGGAATCTCAAGCGTGCAGCGGCGCGCGATCTCGACCGCGTTCTCCAGCGCCTGCGGCAGATCGGCGAAAAGCCGCGCCATCTCCTCCTGGCTCTTGAAATACTGTTCCGGCGTGAACTGGCGTGGTCGACGCCGATCGCCGAGCACGTAGCCCTGCGAGATGCAGACCCTCGCCTCGTGCGCTTTGTAGTCGTCGGGCGCGAGAAACTGGATCGGATGCGTCGCGACCACCGGCAGCCCGAGCGCGACCGCGAGGCCGACCGAGCGCGCGACAAGCGTCTCGGCCTGCGGCTGCCCAGCGCGCTGCAGTTCGATATAGAAGCGCTCCGGAAAGCGCGCCGCCCACTCGGCGGCAAGCCGCTCCGCGACGGAATCATTACCGGAGAGCAGCGCCTGGCCGATGTCCCCCGCCGCGGCGCCGGAAAGCGCGATCAGTCCCTCGCTCGCCGCTTGATCGAACCAGTCGCGCCCCAGTTCTGGGCGTCCGCGGTGCTGATTGTGCAGCCAGGCACGCGTCAGCAGTTCACAGAGGCTTAGATAACCGGCATGCGTCGCGGCGAGTAGCAGGATGCGGTAGGGCTTGTCGCGGTCGGCTTCGTTCTGCAGCCAGCAATCGACCCCCACGATTGGCTTGACCCCGGCCGCGCGCGCCGCCTGGTAGAACTTCACCATGCCGAACACGTTGCCCGCGTCGGTCAGCGCCAGTGCCGGCATGCCGTCGGCGACGGCGCGATCGACCGCATCTTCGATCCGCACGATTCCGTCCGCCACCGAATACTCGCTGTGCAAGCGCAGGTGGATAAAGCGCGGATCGGTCATCGCGCAAAAATTCTACACTGGCTGTCAGCCCGCGGCTGCGCGGTGGAGCGCTCCGCGCCCGGGCATTTCAGACTACGATCGCCTGCGCCTCGCCGTCGTCTCCACGCTCGATGCGGCCGATTTCGAACACGGTTTCACCGGCCGCGGTGAGCAGCTCGCGTGCGCGCGGGGCATCGCCTGCCGCAAGCGCGATTACCATGCCGATGCCGCAGTTGAATACGCGATGCATCTCCGTCTCGGCAACGCCACCCTCGCGCTGCAGCCAATCGAACAGCGCCGGGCGCGGCCACGCGCGCGCTTCGATCACTGCACGCGTTCCCGCGGGCAACACTCTGGGCACGTTCCCCGTGATGCCGCCGCCCGTGATGTGCGCGATGCCCTTCACTGGCAGCGCGGCGATAAGGGCGAGCAGCGCGCGCGCGTAAATCCGGGTCGGCTCAAGCAGCGCCTGGCCGAGCGTGCGCCCGTCGAACGCGGCCTCCAGATCCGGTCGGGCGCGCTCCAGAATCTTGCGCACCAGCGAGTAGCCGTTGGAATGCGCCCCGCTCGACGCAAGCCCGAGCAGAACGTCGCCCGGGGCGATCGCGCGGCCGTCGACGATCGCATCGCGCTCAACCACGCCGACGCAGAATCCGGCCAGGTCGTACTCACCGTCCGGGTACATACCCGGCATCTCCGCCGTCTCGCCCCCGATCAGCGCGCAGCCGGCCAGCTCGCAGCCTTGCGCGACGCCTTTGACGACGTCGGACGCCACCCGGGGATCGAGGCGGCCGCAGGCGAAGTAATCAAGAAAGAACAGCGGCTCGGCGCCCTGTACGACGACATCGTTTGCACTCATCGCCACGAGGTCGATTCCCACGGTGTCATGGCGCCCGAGCTGAAACGCAAGCCTGAGCTTGGTGCCCACGCCGTCGGTGCCCGAAACCAGCACCGGCTGGCGGTACTTGCGCGGAATCTCGCACAGCGCGCCGAAGCCGCCGATGCCGGTAAGCACCTCCGGGCGCAGCGTTCGCTTCGCAAACGGCTTGATCGCCTCGACGAGCGCGTCGCCCGCGTCGATGTCGACACCTGCATCGCGGTAGGAAAGACCCTGCGTCATGGAGCGTGCACGCGGCGCAACGCGACCGCGTGATAGAGTTTCGCCTCCCGCGAATTCTACCTTGCCGCTGCGGGCCGCCCCCCCACGATGCAGCAGCTGCCGCTCGAAATCTCTCGCCCGCCCGAGCCCACGCTCGACAACTTCATTCCCGGCGCGAACGCCGAGGCGCTCGCGCGCGTGCGCGCGCTCGCCGCGGGCGTGCTGGACGAAACCATCGTGTATCTGTGGGGCCGCGCCGGCACGGGCCGTAGCCATCTGCTGCAGGCCGCCGCGCGCGCGGCCGCCGGCCGTCTCGTCTGCGCGGACGACGTCAGCGCACTCGACGCCAGCGGGCAGCAAGCGCTGTTCAACGCGATCAACGCGGCGCGCGCAGGTGATCCGCCGGTGCTCGCGGCCGGCGATGCGCCTCCGGCACAGCTCGCGTTGCGCGCCGATCTGGCCAGCCGGTTGGGATGGGGCCTCGTCTACCAGCTGCAGCCGCTCACCGACGCGCACAAGGCGGAGTGGCTGAGCGCCGAGGCGCGGCGGCGTGGCCTGCCGCTCGGTGACGGCGTGATCGACTATCTCCTAACGCGTCTGCCGCGTGATTTGCCGTCGCTCGCGACCCTGCTGGAGCGCCTGGACCGCTATGCGCTCGCGCGCAAGCGGCCGATCACGCTTCCGCTGGTGCGCGAATTCCTGCAGACCCCACCGCAGTGAAGCTCGCGCTGTTCGACCTCGACAACACGCTGCTGGCCGGCGACAGCGATTACGAGTGGGGGCAGTTCCTCGTTGATCGCGGTGTGCTCGACCGGGACTCTTACGAGGCGCAGAACGCTGCGTACTTCGAGCAGTACAAGGCCGGAACGCTCGACATCCATGAGTATCTCGGATTCGCCCTGCGCCCGCTCGCCGAGCATTCCCCGGAGGAGCTGGCGCGCTGGCATGAGGATTTCATGCGCACACGCATCGCGCCGATGATCGGCGAGCCCGCACGTGCCCTGGTGCGCAAGCACGTCGCGCGCGGCGATCTGTGCGCGATCGTGACAGCGACCAACAGCTTCGTCACCGCGCCGATCGCGCACGCCTTCGGCATCGCGCATCTCATCGCGACCGAGCCCGAATCGCGTGACGGACGCTTCACCGGACGTGTCCTGGGAACGCCCTGCTTTCGCGAGGGCAAGATCGCGCGCGTCGATGCCTGGCTGGCGGCGAACGGCCGTCCGCTCTCCGGGTTTGCCGAGAGCACGTTCTACAGCGACTCGCACAACGACCTGCCGCTGCTCGAGCGCGTCTCCCGGCCTGTCGCGGTCGATCCGGATCCACAGCTCGCCGCGGAAGCCGCGCGGCGCGGCTGGCCGGTCATCTCGCTGCGGCAATGAGCCTGGCGGCGCCGAAGATTTCAGCGGCCGCCTGCTAGAATCCGCTACGCTTCATGATCAAGCGATTCATTCGACGCGTCTTCGGTCTGCGCCAAGACGCCGCACAGCGCTCCCCCCGCTCCAAGCACGGACTGCCGCGCGAGGCGATCAGCCACGGCGCGCTCAAGGTCTGCGACGTGCTGCAGGATGCGGGGTTTGCGGCCTATGTCGTCGGCGGCGCCGTGCGCGACCTGCTCCTCGGCATCGAACCGAAGGATTTCGACGTTGCCACCGACGCGCGGCCCGAGGAGATCAAGCCGCTCTTTCGCCGCGCACTGATCATCGGTCGCCGCTTTCGCCTGGTTCACGTGATGGTGGGACGTGAGACGGTCGAGACCTCGACCTTCCGCGCCGCGGGTAACGACACGACCGACGCGGCTGCGGGCGAAGCCCGCCGTCTGCACGACGAGCATGGGCGCGTTCTGCGCGACAACGTGTTCGGCACCATGGCCGAGGACGCGCGGCGGCGCGACTTCACGGTGAACGCGCTGTACTTCGATCCAGCGAGCGAGATGATCGTCGACTATCACGGTGGGCTCGCCGATCTGAAAAAACGCGTGCTGCGGGTCATCGGCGACCCCGCGATGCGCTATCGCGAGGACCCGGTGCGCATGCTGCGCGCGGTGCGCCTCGCCGCGAAGCTCGGCCTGACCATCGATCCCGCGACGCGCGCGCCGATTCGCCGGCTCGCGCCGCTGATGGAACGCGTTCCGCCTGCGCGGCTGTTCGACGAGATGCTCAAGCTGCTGCTCTCGGGACACGCCAGCGCCTGCCTGCGTCAGCTGCGTGACGAAGGCCTACACCACGGCGTGCTGCCGCTGCTCGACGTCATCCTCGAGCAGCCGCTCGGCGAGCGCTTCGTGACGCTCGCGCTCGCGCAGACCGACGAGCGCGTCCGCACCGACCGCCCGGTCTCGCCCGCCTTCCTGTTTGCCGCACTGCTCTGGCACGAGGTGCTCGCCACCTGGCGGGCGCGCGAGAAGCGGGGCGAGCGCGCGATTCCCGCGCTCGAGGCGGCGATGGACAACGTGCTCGACGCGCAGTGCGAAAAGCTCGCGATCACGCGCCGGCTGACAGCGACGATGCGCGAAATCTGGAGCATGCAGCCGCGCTTCGAGCAGCGCTCCAACATCCGTGCGCAGCGCCTGCTCGAGGCGCCGCGATTCCGCATGGCCTACGACTTTCTCGCCCTGCGTGCGGCGAGCGGCGAAGTGCCCGCCGAACTCGAGACCTGGTGGCGCGCGTTCCAGAATGCCGAGCCGGCGACGCGCAAGGCTATGCTGATGCCCGAGACCGCGCCGAAGAAAAAGCGCCGCCGGCGCCGACGCAAGAAGCCGGCGTCTGCCGGCGGGGCCGCCGAATCGGCGTGAAGCATGTCGCATTCGTTGGCATCGGCTCGAACCTCGAGGGACCGCGCGCGCGGGTGCTGGCGGCTTTCGACGCCCTCGATGCGCTGGCGCGGACCGAGCTGACCGCGCGCTCGCCGCTCTATCGCAGCGCTCCGCTCGGCGGACCGCCCCAGCCGGACTACGTCAATGCGGTCGCACGCCTCGAAACAGAGCTCGATGCCGAAGCGCTGCTCGACGCGCTGCGCGCGATCGAGACCGGCCAGGGCCGGTCGCGCGGCGAGGTGAACGCGCCGCGCACCCTCGACCTCGACCTGCTGCTCTACGACGCGGTGATCCTTGACAGGCCCAACCTCCAGGTACCGCATCCGCGCATGCATGAGCGCCGCTTCGTGCTCGCGCCGCTGTACGATCTCGCGGCCGACGCGTGGATTCCCGGCCGGGGCGCGGTGGCCGATCTGCTCGCGCAATGCCCCGCGCAGCGCATCGAGCGGATGCGCTGATGGAGCGGCACCGCTACGTCGCGATCGAAGGCCCGATCGGCGCAGGCAAGACCTCACTCGCGCGGCGCCTTGCGGCACGGATGGGCGCCGAACTGATTCTCGAGCAGCCGGGCGAGAACCCGTTTCTCGCCCGCTTTTACCAGAACATGGCGCGCTATGCGCTCCAGACGCAGCTCTTCTTCCTGTTCCAGCGCGCGCGCCAGCTCGAGCCGCTGGCCCAGCGCGACCTGTTCCAAGGCGCGACCGTCGCCGACTTCCTGATCGACAAGGATCCTCTTTTCGCCAGCCTGACGCTTTCGGCCGACGAACTGGCGCTGTACCAGCGCGTCTACGAGGCGCTGCGCCCTCAGGCGCCGCCGCCCGATCTCGTCATCTACCTACAGGCTCCGACCGAGACCCTGATCGAGCGTGTACGCCGCCGGGCTGCACCGTTCGAGCGCGGCATCGACGAGGCCTATCTCGCACTGCTCGCCGAAAGCTATGCGCGGTTTTTTTATCATTACGGTGCCGCGCCGCTGCTGATCGTCAACTCGCAGAGCCTCAACTTCGTCGAGCGGGATGCGGATTTCGAACTGCTCGTGGAGCGCGTGCGCGGCATGCGCTCGCGCCGCGAATACTTCAGTGTCGGCTGACCGCCGCGCTCTCAGGAAGGATACGGATCGAAGGTCATCGACTCGACCGGGTAGCCGAGCGTCTGCGCCATCTTGTCCATTGCGTCATCGGTCAGCTGGACCGGCTCAAAATCCGCCTCACCGCCTTTTGAGCGGATGAACGCCGCCGCAGCGTCCTCGCTGTTCCAGGTCACCACGGGATCTGGCGAGACGCCGGGCACTTGTCGGCAAATTGGCAAGCCATCGGCCTTGAAGACGATCGCGTACATGCAACAACCCTCGAATATCTGAACGCGCGGGTCCGAGCCCAGGCACGCTTGACTGTAACCCAAGCCCGGGGTGAGTTCCACCGCCGGTGGCCTTGATCTCGCGAGATTGCACTTTTTTGCGTACGCGCGGCCGCGTGCACGCATCGCGTTTGAGAATTTTGCCCTGCAAAATCACGTCGCAAGATCGGGTCAGTACCCGGCGACCGCACCGTCGCTGCGCGGATCGTAGGCCCCTTCCAGCACGCCGTCGGGATGGCGGACGAGCGCCCCCGCGTGCCCCATCGTCTCGTCAAACGCGCCGAGCGGCTCGACATCGTGCCCCCGCGCACGCAGCGTCTCGAAAACGGCATCCTCGAAGCGCGATTCGATCTTGAGCGTTTCGGACATCGAGCCCCATGTGCGGCCGAGCAGCCAGCGCGGAGCGGATACCGCCTGCTGCAGCGGCTGGCCATACAACGCGTAGCGCGTGAACACGGCGGCCTGAGTCTGCGGCTGGCCGTCCCCGCCCATCGTGCCGTAGACCATCGTGCGTCCATCGGTAAACAGCGCGAGCGCCGGATTGAGCGTGTGGAACGGGCGCTTGCCGGGGTGCAGCGCGTTGATTCGGTTCGGATCGAGAGAAAAGCTGCATCCGCGGTTCTGCCAGTTCACCTGCGTACCCGGCAGAACCACACCCGAACCGAACTCGTGGTAGATGCTCTGAATGAAGCTCACCGCGGATCCGTCGGCGTCGATCACACCCATCCAGACCGTCCCCCCGGGCGCCGTGCGCCCGCCCCATGGCAGCGCACGGTGCGGATCGATGCGCTCGGCGAGCGCCCGCAGGCGATCGGGTGCGAGCAAGGCCTGCGGATCGGCCGTCATCCAGGACTCGTCGGTCAGATAGGGATCACGCAGCTCGAGAAACGCCTGCTTGGTCGCCTCGACAATCGCGTGCACGTGATCCGCACTGTCGGCCGCTAGCGCCTGCAGGTCGAGCCGGTCACAAATGCCGAGAATGGCGAGCGAGACGAGACCCTGCGTCGGCGGTCGCATGTTGAACAGGCGCGAAGACGAATGCGCGAGCTCGAGTGGCGCGACGCGGCGCGCCCTGTAGGCCTCAAGGTCCGCGACGCGCAGTGGGCTGCCGAGTACGCCGAGGTCGTGCGCGAGCGAGCGCGCGACGTCGCCACGGTAGAAATCTTCCAAGCCAGCCTCGGCGAGACGGCGCAGGGTCCCGGCGAGCGCCGGTTGCATGAACAGCCTGCCGCCTGCGGGAATCGCACCACCCGGCATAAACCGCGCCGCGAAGCCGGGTACCGATTCGAGCTCCGCACGCTTCGCCCGGGTGGCGTTTTCCTGGCTGAGGGTGACCGGCACGCCGGCGTCCGCGTAATGGATCGCATCCTCGAGCAGACGTGACAGCGGCATGCGTCCGCCCCGGGCACTGCGGCTTTCCTCGAGCGCAAGGTCCCAGCCCGCCACCGTACCGGCCACGGTGTTCGCCGCGAGCGCGCCACGTGCCGGAATCTGCGCGAGATCCCGCTCCCGATAGAAATCGATCGTGGCCAATTGCGCCGCCGGTCCGCTCGCATCGATCGCGAACGGCGCCCCGCTCGCGGGACGCACCACCCAGAACGCGTCGCCGCCGATCCCGTTCATATGCGCGTACACGACCGAGATCGTCGCCGCTGCGGCGACCATCGCCTCGAGCGCATTGCCGCCCTCGCGCAGCACCGCGACCGCGCTCTGTGCGGCAAGCGCGTGCGGCGCCACCGAAATGCCGCGTCGCGCGAGCGTCGTTTGCATGCCGATCCTCCCCGAGCAAAGCGCGCATGTTGGCGCTGCACACCCAGTGCGGCAAGCGCACGACGCGATGCGCCGCGGTGCGGAATGCAAGTTCTGCAGTTCGTCGCCGAATTGCGCAGATTGCAGATCTGTCCATCACCCGATTGGGTGAGGTCGTTATTCGCGCGTCGCGCGGTCAGTGCCCCTGCGAGGGCCTTCGTTAAATAGTGCGCACGGGGAAATCGGATCGATGGCAAAGCGTGAAATAGTTCACGCTGGCGCCGTCGTGCTGAGGCGACAACCCGTCCGGATGATTGCTCTGCGCAAAGAATCAGGCGTTTAATGCCCATAAGCGCGTAACAAACTTTCACCTTTTGGAGCGCGCAAGGGTGAAGCCCTCGCCTTGACCGAGGGCATTTTTTTCGTCTCTGCAAACGGGAGGTCAGCAATGAGCAACATGAACGATGTCTTCGGTCCGCGTCTGCCGTACGGCAAGGTCAACAGCCAGTATCAAACCGAGTTCGAGCCGGCGACCGGCACCATCTGGGGCTATTTCAAGCCTAAGGGGAACGCTTGCTTCAGCCTCGGATTGCTCAAGGACATCAACGCGCACGACAGCGCGCTTGCGGCGAACGACGGCAATGTCGAAATCGCCGGCGTCAACCACAAAGCCGATGTCTACGTGCTCGGTTCGCGCACGCCGCGGGTGTTCAACCTCGGCGGCGACCTCGCCCTGTTCGTGCTGCTCATCAAGTCGCGCGACCGCGACGCGCTGGCACACTACGCGCGCCTGTGCATCGACAATCTGTACCCGAGAATCCAGAATTTCGGCTGCCGCAGCCTGACGACCGTCTCTCTGGTCCAGGGCGACGCCCTGGGAGGCGGATTCGAGGCCGCACTCACCTCCGATGTCGTCGTCGCCGAGGAAAGCGCCCAGCTCGGATTCCCGGAGATCCTGTTCAACCTGTTCCCCGGCATGGGTGCCTACAGCCTGCTGGCGCGGCGCATTGGCATGCGCGCGGCCGAGGAACTGATTACGTCCGGCCGCATTCTGCCGGCGCGCAAGCTTCAGGAAATGGGCGTCATCGACATCGTGACGAATGACGGCGAAGGCGAAGCCGCCGTACGCGAGTGGATCGCGCGCAATGCGAAGCGTCGCAACGGCCTGCAAGGCATTTTCAGCGCACGGAATGCCATCCACCCCGTGACGCGCGAGGAGCTCGATGCGATTACCGATACCTGGGTCGATGCCGCGCTACGCCTGGAAGACCGCGACCTGAAGATGATGGGCCGGATCGTGCGCGCCCAGATGCGTCGCACCGAGATGGGCGACGTCAGCGACGTGTCCGCCGCCGCGCTCGAAGAGGAGCAGGTACTTCGTGTCGAAAAGGAAATGGCCTGCGTCGCCTAGGGGCGCGCACGCCTATCCTGCGGCACGTGCGGGAAATCCACCCTCGCCGAACATGAGACCAAACTGAAAGAAATTGACTCGCGTGGAATCAATGATCGACTGCTGAGCGTCCGGATCGTGGACCGTCTTCACGAGCTGGTTCATCTCCGCGACGTGGTCGGCATCCATGGTCGCGTGGGAGGACAGGAACTTGAAGCCGCCCGCGTCGACCTCGCGGCCGAGCGCGCGCGCGATCGAGTCCGACACGCGTCCGCCGTAGACGGAGGCGACGACTTCCAGCGTATACAGCATGCCCAGCACGGAGCACGGGTGGCCGCGGTCGGCCATGTGAAAGTTGAAGGCGATCATCGCCTGAGTCGGAGGGCTCGGCGCCTCGGCACGCACCGTTTCGACGTTTCCGCCGACGGCCTCGACGTCCTCGAGCACCCAGAGTTCGTGGCCCTGCTCCTCCTGGATCCGCCGATAGAGGTCATAGCGCACGTTACGAAAGCGGTCGTCTAGGCGCGAGGCCGCCGCCGCCATGATCGGGCAGAAATTCCAGACAATGTGGTAGAGGTCGTGCAGGAAGGCCTGGTACTCGGCCAGGCTCAGCCCGTGATGCACCATCTGGTGCACTTTGGGCACCGCTTCCAGATCGCGTCGGTACGCGTCGGTGCTTTCGATCAGCGTGATGAAGAAAGACATGCGATGCAATCCAAAAGGATAAACGGCGCCGATGCGCACCGCGATTGTATCTGGCTAGGCGGTTCCGTGGCTTAGATCGCGGAGCGGCGCCGATCCGCGACGTAGCGCTCGAGCTCCGCGCGCGCCGACCCGAGTTCCTGCGTCAGCGATCGCATCAGAGCGGGTCCCTGCAAGCGCATTTCGCCATCGTTCAGCGTTCCGACGCTCGTGCATAGACGCGTCAGGCGGTCAGTTCCCATGCTCGCCGAAGATCCCTTCAGTGCGTGCAGAAGATTGCGAAATTCCTGGAACGCCTGCGTCTTGATGGCCGTCTCCATCTTGGCAACGAGCGTCGCATTGTCGGCGAGAAAGACGCCGACCAACTTCTCGATGAATCCTGGCGACGATCCGAGCTCTTCGAGGTTCGCGAGCGTTTCGCCATTCACCACGGGCGCCGGGCTCCCCTCGTCCGCATGCGGCAGCGGAGGACGCCCAATCGCCGCGGGCTCGTTCGCCTGTACCGCGGTCGCGACACGCTGGACTTCGCTCAGCAGACGCGCCGACTCGACCGGCTTGCCGAGGTAGCCGTCCGCACCGGCTTCCAGGCTTTCCTCACGCGCCTCCGGCGTGACGTCGGCCGACACGATCAGCGCCGGAACGCGCTCTCGACCGGCATGCATTGCGCGCATTGCCTTGATGACCTCGAGTCCGCCCATGTCGGGCATGTTGCGATCGAGCAGCACGACGTCGAAGGAAGAGGATTCCAGTGCGTCGAGCGCGGTCTCGCCGCCGCTCACCAGAGTCGCCTTGTGTCCGGCGCGTTCCAGGATGCGCCCGAGCACCTCACGATTCGTCGCGTTGTCGTCGGCCACCAGCACGTTGAGCGCGCGGGCCGCCGGGGCGACGGCCTGCGCGTGGCTCTGCGCGTAGTCCTGCAAGCGGATCACGCCCTCGCGCGTCGCGCTTCCGTCGACTTCTTCCGCGGTCACCGCGTGCAGCACGTTGAATAACAGACGCTTGTCGAACGGCAGCTCGAGCACCGCAGCGAAGCCCGCCGACAGGACGTCGAAACGCGCGACTTCGGCGGCACGTGGGACCGCCAGCACGACCGGGGGCGCGGGCGCCGGCACCCCGTGCCGGAACCGGTCGGCGAGCGCGAGCTCGCCGTCCGCGCTGTAGATGAGCACGCTTCGGTAGGGGCGCTCGCGACTGATTTCGGAGACCACACGCGCCACCGCGCTCTCGACGCGCTCGGCAACCACCGACATGGCGCCCCAGCCCTGGAGCGTGCTCTCCAGGGCAGCGCGCTCAGCCGACGGAAAACCGACCAGCAGGATGCGCGCGCCAGCCAGTTCGCCGCTCGCGGCACCCGCCCGCTCGCTCTGCTTTTCGAGCTTCAGCTCGAAAGAGAACGTGCTGCCGAGACCGACCGCGCTCTCGAGGCTGATTCGACCGCCCATCAGCTCGACCAGCTGTTTGGCGATCGTCGTGCCGAGCCCGGTGCCGCCGAAGCGGCGCGTCGTCGTCTGATCGGCCTGGCTGAAGCTGTCGAAGATCCGTGCCTGCGCCTCCGGCGGGATACCGATGCCGGTGTCACGCACCGAAAACTTGAGTGCCACCTCGTCCGGAGTCTCGTCCTGAACGGCAACATGCACCGTGACGCTGCCGCGCTCGGTGAA
>JAJDNJ010000058.1 GCA_022340705.1 Betaproteobacteria bacterium | reverse complement strand
TTGGACCGCTTTCCCCTTAGTCCTGCTGGGCAGGATCGGGGCAGATCCCGGCCCTTTGCCGGCGATGCACGGCGGCCACAAGCCGTTGATTCCGGACAAAGGACACAGTGCCCTACTGGCGCTACGGGCTATACTTCGCGTAAGTTCTAGCTTTGTTTTAAAGGGGCATTGAAGCGAATGGCAAAACGCGGAAAGGCGGTGGTCGCGCGCGAGCTCAACAAGCCCGTCCAGGTCGAGGACGTGCAGTTCGACGCGCCGAAGGCCGGCGAAGTCCTGGTCAAGATCGCCGCGGTCGGCGTTTGCCACTCGGACCTTTCGGCGACCAACGGGACCATTGCCCTGCCCATGCCGCTGATTCTCGGCCACGAGGCCGCGGGCGAGGTGGTCGAGGTCGGCGACGGAGTCACCGAGCTCAAGGCGGGCGATCACGTCGTGTCCAACTGGATCTATATGTGCGGCCGCTGCCACTACTGCAATGTCGGGCGGCCGGTGCTGTGCAATCTGCAGGGCAAGGCGCTTTCCACGCTGCCCGACGGCACCCTGCGCACCCGCGACGCACAGGGCAAGCCGCTCAACATCTTTTCCGGCGTCGGCGTAATGGCCGAGTACGCGGTCGTGCATGCCGACAACCTCGTCAAGATCGACCCCGCAGTGCCTCTCGACCGCGCCGCGCTGGTCGGCTGCGCGGTGACGACGGGCGTGGGCGCGGTATTCAACACCGCAAAAGTCGAGCCGGGCGCGGTGGTCGGCGTCTGGGGCTGCGGCGGCGTCGGCCTGAACGTCATCCAAGGCGCGGCGATCGCTGGCGCTGGCCGGATCGTCGCCATCGACACCGCCGAATCGAAGCTCGGCTACGCCAAGCAGTTCGGCGCCACCGATACGGTGCTCGCCAAACCGGGCGAAGACCTTACGAAGTCGCTCAAGCAGATGACCGGCGGTGGGCTTGACTATGCCTTCGAGTGCGTCGGCAGCGGGGACCTCGCGGCCGCGGCCTACAAGGCGATCCGCAAGGGCGGGACGGCCGTCGTGGTGGGCGTGGCGCGGCCCGGGGAGTCGACCGCGGTGCGCACCATGACGCTGCCGTTCGAGGAGAAGACCCTCACGGGCAGCTATTTCGGCTCGGCGCGGCCGCGCGAGGACTTTCCGCGCATGCTCGGACTCTACGCCGCGGGCAAGCTGAAGCTGGACGAACTGATTACCCACCGCTATCGCATCGACGAAGCGCCGCAGGCCTTTGCCGACCTCGAGTCGGGCAAAAACGCGCGCGGCGTGATCGTCCTCTGACCCGACGGAATTTCCGACCATGAGCGTCGCCGCACAGTCAAAACCGGACGTTGCCACTGCCGGACTGCGCGTCGCCCACATCCTGGTGGTCGACGATCAGCGCGCGAATGTCGAAATGGCGGCCGAGCTGCTGCGCGTGCGCGGCTACCGGGTCGACACCGCAATTTCGGGCGAGGAAGCGCTCGAGCGGATCCGCGTCTCGCCGCCCGACCTGCTGGTCATGGATATCGTAATGCCGGGGCTGGACGGTTACGAGGTCTGCCGGCGGTTGCGCGCGCGCGAGGAAACCGCGCTTTTGCCGATTGTCCTGGTCACCTCGCTCGATCCCTACGCGGAGCGGCTCAAGGGCATCGAGGCCGGGGCCGACGATTTCCTGTCCAAGCCGGTCAACTGGCCGGAGCTGTTCGCCCGGGTGCGTGCCCTGCTCCGGATCAAGTCGCTGCAGGACGAGGTGCGCCGTCAGGCCGAGCAGCTGCGCGAATGGAACGCCAAGCTCGAGGAGCGCGTGCGCAAGCAGGTTTCGGCCATCGAGCGCCTCGGCCGGCTAAAGCGCTTTTTTGCGCAACCGGTCGCTGAGGCGATCGTCGCCGGCGGCGAGGAGCTCCTCGCGCCGCATCGGCGCGAGATCACGGTCGTGTTCCTCGATCTGCGCGGCTTCACGGCGTTTACCGATCGCGCCGATCCCGGCGACGTCGTCGACCTGATGCGCGCTTACCACGCCGCGATGGGGCGGATCGTCGACGCCTACGGGGGCACCCTGGAGCACTTCGCGGGCGACGGCGTGATGATCTTCTTCAACGACCCGGTTCCGATCGACAAGCCGGCCGAGCGTGCGGTCAACATGGCGCTCGAGTTGCAGCGCGCGTTCCAGCCGATTGCCGAAAACTGGGCCGAGCGCGGTCACAGCGTCGGCCTGGGCATCGGCATTGCGCAAGGCGAGGCGACCCTCGGCGTGATCGGATTCGAAAGCCGCTGGGAGTACGCCGCAATCGGCAACATTCCGAACCTCGCCGCGCGCCTGTGCGGAGAGGCGCGTGCCGGAGAAATTCTGATCGACGGACAAACCGAGCGCGACATCGCGCACGTGGCGGACACTGAATCGGTCGAGCCGCTGCAGCTGCGCGGGTTCCTGCAGCCGATCGTCGCGTTTCGCCTGCGCGGGATGCAAGGCGCCGGCTGACGCCCTGCACGGGCGGCGCGGGCCGACCGAGCCGTCTGTGCCGGGATCGCCGGACTGGGCGACATGCTCGAAACCATCGGCAAGTACCGCATCGAGCGCTTCATCGGAAAGGGCGCGACGGGGTCGGTCTATCTGGCGGCAGACCCCTTCTCGCAGCGCGACGTCGCGGTCAAGGTCATGGAGGACAGGCCCGACGCGAACGCCGACGTCGCGCGCCTGCAGCAGCGCTTTTTCGAGACCGAGGCCGCGCTCGCGGGCAAGCTGCGCCACCCGCATATCGCGACGATTCTCGACGCGGGCGCCGAGAACGAAACGCGCTACCTCGTCATGGAGTACATCGAGGGCGGCAGCCTGGCCGAGCACTGCGATCCCGAAACGCTGCTCGCGGTGTCGAAAGTCGCCGAGATCGGCTTCAAATGCTGCAAGGCGCTCGAATACGCCAACCAGAACGGCGTCGTGCACCGCGACCTGAAGCCCGCCAACATCATGTTGACGCAGGACTTTGACATCAAGATCTCCGATTTCGGCGCGGCGATGGTCGATCGCGCGGAAATCACCCAGGTGCTCGGCGTCGGCTCGCCCGCCTACATGTCTCCCGAGCAGATTCAGGGCGAGACGCTCAACTTCCAGACCGACATCTTCTCGCTCGGGGCCGTGCTCTATCACCTGCTGACCGGGCGCCGGCCGTTCACTGGGGAGTCGGTAGACGAGTTGCTCCAGCAAATCACGGAGATCGATCCGCCGCCAGCGAGCGCGCTGCGCCACGACGTGCCGCCCGCGCTCGACGCGATCATCGCGCGCGCGCTCTCTAAGGGCCGCGAGCAGCGCTACGCGAGCTGGGAAGAGATGGCGAATGCGCTCGAGGCACTTCTCGGCGCGGAGTCGGGCGACACCCTCGGGCTGACTGAGGCCGAGCGCTTCAATGCGATGCGCCGGCTCGGGTTCTTCAAGACCTTCAGCGAGGTCGAGCTGTGGGAGGTCGTGCGCCAGGCTTCCTGGCGCAAGTTCGAGACCGACGAGATTCTGATCAGCGAAGGCGAATACGACGCGGGCTTCTTCGTGCTCGCCTCGGGCATGGCCAAGGTGACGGCGCGCGGCGAGCTACTCAACATCATCAGCGTCGGCGAGAGCGTCGGTGAATTCTCGGTCATCCGGCGCAATGGCCAGGCGCGCATGGCAACCGTGAGCGCGACCGAGCCGAGCTGGGCGATCGGATTCAGCGTCGAGCAGCTCGAGGCGATGTCGGACGAGGTGCGCGCGCGCTTCAACGAAGCCTTCCTCGGCCTGCTGATCGACCGCATCTCGCTCATCTCGGGGCGCCTGCTGCACGCCCTACAAGAGAAAAAAATCGCGGCGCCCTAACGCTATTCGGGGTCAGACCCCTGTGGATAAGTCCTTCGCCGCGCCAGGCCTACCGCTGGACTTATCCACAGGGGTCTGACCCCGATGTCGCAGTCTTAAACGATTTCGAACAGTCCCGCGGCACCCATCCCGCCGCCGATGCACATCGTCACGACGCCGTACTTGGCGCCGCGGCGCTTGCCCTCGATCAGCAGGTGGCCGGTGAGGCGCGATCCGGTGACGCCGTAGGGGTGGCCGACCGCGATCGAGCCGCCGTTGACGTTCAGGCGCTCGTCGGGAATGCCGAGCTTGTCGCGGCAGTAGATCACCTGCACCGCGAAGGCTTCGTTCAGCTCCCACAGATCGATGTCGCTGATCTTCTTGCCGGTGCGCTCCAGCAGCTTCGGAATCGCGAACACCGGGCCGATGCCCATCTCGTTCGGCTCGCAGCCGGCGACCGCGAAGCCGCGGAAGATGCCCATCGGTTTGAGCCCGCGGCGCGCGGCTTCCTTGTCGCTCATCACGACGCAGACCGAGGCGCCGTCGGAGAACTGGCTCGCGTTGCCCGCGGCGATCACGCCGCCTTCGATCGCCGGCTTGATCTGCGAGACGCCCTCGTAGTTGGTGTCCGGCCGGATGCCTTCGTCGAATTCGGCCGTCACTTCCTTCATCGTCTCCTCACTGGTGTTCTTGTCGATCACCTTCATCTTGGTGGTGATCGGAACGATCTCGTCGCGGGTCCAGCCCTCGGCGCGCGCCTTCGCCGCGCGCAGCTGGCTCTGCACGCCGTAGCGGTCCTGCACTTCGCGCGAGATGTTGTATTTCTTCGCGACGTATTCGGCGGTCTGCAGCATCGGCCAGTAGACTTCCGGCTTGTGCCGGTGCAGCCACTCGTCTTGGTAGTGGTGCTTGTTGGCCTCGTTCTGCACCAGCGAGATCGACTCGACGCCGCCTGCGACGTACACGCCGTCTTCGCCCGCAAGGATGCGCTGTGCAGCGAGGGCGATGGTCTGCAAGCCGGACGAGCAGAAGCGGTTCACGGTCATGCCGGACACGCTCACCGGCAGACCGGCGCGAATCGCGATCTGGCGCGCGATGTTGCCGCCGGTCGCGCCTTCGGGCGTCGCGCAGCCCATGATCACGTCTTCGACCTCTTCCTCGTGCACCTTGGCGCGCTCGAGCGCCGCCTTCACCGCATGCGCGCCCATCTTGGCGCCGTGCGTCATGTTGAGCGCGCCGCGCCAGCTCTTGCACAGCGGCGTGCGCGCGGTGGAAACGATGACTGCATCGGTCATGAGACCCTCCTCGTTTGAATGAATCGGCTTACTTCCTGCCTGCGTCGTAATCGGAAAACGTCTTGCCTTCGGCGGCGAGCTTCTCGAGCAGCGGCGCGATCTTCCATACGCTGCCCTGATAGCCCTGCTGGAAGCGCTTGATCGCGGCGACCACCTTGTCGAGCCCGACCGTGCTCGCATAGAACATCGGCCCTCCGCGATACGCGGGGAATCCGTAGCCCGTGAGATACACCATGTCGATATCGGAGGCGCGCAGCGCGATGCCCTCTGCGAGTATGTACGCGGCCTCGTTCACCAATGCGTAAATGAGGCGCTCGATGATCTCGGCGTCGCTGATTTTGCGCGGCTTGACGCCGATCTCCTTGCGGTACGCCTCGATGATCGCGTCCGCTTCCGGATCGGGAATCGGCGTGCGGTTGCCCGCCTCGTACTTGTACCAGCCCTTGCCGGTCTTCTGCCCGTAGCGCCCGGCCTCGCAAATCCGGTCGCCGACCTTCGAGTACACGAAGTTCGGCCGTTCCTGGTAGCGCCGCTTGCGGATTTCCCAGCCGATGTCGAGACCCGCCATGTCGCCCATCGTGAACGGACCCATCGCCAGGCCCCAGGCCTTCGCCGCGCCGTCGACCTGCGAAGGCGAAGCGCCTTCGTCGAGCAGGAACAGGCTCTGCTGGCCGTATTTCTCGATCATGCGGTTACCGATGAAGCCGTCGCACACGCCCGAGACCACTGGCAGCTTGCGGATGGTCTTGCCGAGCTTCATGGTGGTCGCGAGAACGTCCTTGGCCGTCTTCTTGCCGCGCACCACTTCGAGCAGGCGCATGACGTTGGCGGGCGAGAAGAAGTGGGTGCCGATCACGTCCTGCGGGCGCTTGGTCACCGCCGCGATCGCGTCGACGTCGAGCGTCGAGGTGTTGCTCGCGAGAATCGCGCCGGGTTTGGCGATCGCGTCGAGCTTCTTGAACAGCTCCTGCTTCACGTCCATGCGCTCGAACACGGCCTCGATCACGATGTCGGCGCTCTTCGCGTCCTCGAGCTTGAGCGAGGGCGTGAGCAGCGCCAGGCGCTTGTCCATGTCCGCCTGAGACAGGCGCCCCCGGGAGACCGTGCCGGCATAGTTCTTCTGGATCGTCGCCATGCCGCGGTCGAGCGCTTCCTTCGTGGTCTCGATGATGGTGACCGGAATCCCGGCGTTGGCGAAGCTCATCGAGATGCCGCCGCCCATGGTGCCCGCGCCGACGACCGCTGCGGTCTTGATCGGGCGCACCGGGGTGTCGTCGGGTACGTCGGGAATCTTCGTCGTCTGGCGCTCGGCGAAGAACATGTGGCGCAGCGCCTTCGATTCGTCGCCTTCGACCAGGGACTGGAAGCGCCGGCGCTCCTCGGCGCGTCCCTCGTCGAAGGGCTTGCCCGCCGCCGCCTCGACGCAGGCCACGATCTCGAGCGGCGCGGGGAAGCCGCGCGAGGCTTTGCCGACCTCGGCGCGCGCCTTGTCGAAGAACGCTTTCGCGTCGCCGTCGACTTTGACCTTCATGTCGCGGATCCGGCGCGGACCCTTGCCCTCGGCGACGAGCTTCTTGGCGTAGGCGATCGCGCCTTCGAGCAGATCGCCCTGCACGATCTCGTCGATCAGTCCGAGCGAGAGCCCCTTTTCCGCCGCTATCGAATTGCCGCTCGTCATCATGCCGATGGCTTCGGCGGCGCCGACGACGCGCGGCAGGCGCTGCGTGCCGCCCGAGCCGGGCAGCAGCCCGAGCTTGACTTCGGGCAGGCCGAGCTGGCTCTTCGGCAGCGCGACGCGGTAATGGCAGCCGAGCGCGAGCTCGAGGCCGCCGCCCAGCGCGAAACCGCCGATCGCCGCGACCATCGGCTTGGCGAACGCGTCCTGCGCATCGTTGATCTCCGGCAGCGATGGCGGGACGTTCATCTTCGGCGTGTTGAATTCGCGGATGTCGGCGCCGCCCGAAAAGGCTTTCGCCGAGCCGACGATCACCAGCGCCTTGACCGCCGGGTCGGCTTCGGCCTTCTTGATCCCGTCCATGATGCCCGGGCGCAGCACGCTGCCCAGGCCGTTGACCGGCGGATTGTTCATCGAGATGACGGCGATGCCGTCGCGGACCGAATAGGCTACAGCGTCGCTCATGCGAGGGTCTCCGGCAGTACTTGACTGGGCGTCGGGTATACGCCCCGAGGGGGGATCGATTCTACCGGGAATGCCGCCCCGCGGAGCGCCGCTTAGGAATAGCGGAACATCGCCGCGGGCGGCGCGTTGACACTGCATAGGGCCCCGGGTAACGTCGAACGCCCCGGGCGCGCCCGGGGCGTACCGGGTACGGTTCGAGCAATCCGAAGGAGGAACATATGTACGGCCTGATGATGGACACGCCGCTGCTCATCAGCGACCTGATCCGCTTCGCCGACCGCAATCACGGCGACACCGAGATCGTTTCGAAGACGGTCGAGGGCGACATCCACCGCTACAGCTACCGCGATGCCCATGCGCGCGCGCGCAGGCTGGCAAAGGTTCTGCAGGGTCTCGGCGTGAAGGCCGGAGACCGCGTTGGCACGCTCGCCTGGAACGGCTACCGGCATTACGAGCTCTACTACGCGATCTCCGGGATGGGCGCGGTGATCAACACCATCAATCCGCGGCTGTTTCCGGATCAGATCGTCTACATCTCGAACCACGCCGAGAACAGCGCGCTGTTCTTCGACCTTACCTTCGCGCCGCTGGTCGAGAAGCTCGCGCCGCAGCTGAAGACCGTGAAGCATTACGTGCTGATGACCGACCGCGCGCACATGCCGAAAGACAGCGCGATTCCGAACCTGCAGTGCTACGAGGACCTGATGGCGAAGCAGGACGACGCCTTCGAGTGGCCGAGCTTCGACGAGCGCACCGCGGCGGCGCTGTGCTACACCTCGGGCACCACCGGCAATCCGAAGGGCGTGCTCTACAGCAACCGTTCGACGATCCTGCACGCCTACGGCGCCGCGCTGCCGGATGCGCTCAACCTGTCGGCCTACGACTCGGTGCTGCCCGTGGTGCCGATGTTCCATGCCAACGCCTGGAGCCTGCCGTACACCTGCACCATGGTGGGCGCGAAAATGGTGTTTCCGGGGCCGCACCTCGACGGCAAGAGCGTCTACGACCTGATCGAGCAGGAAAAGGTGACGCTGTCGGCAGGCGTGCCGACCGTCTGGCTGATGCTGCTGCAGCACCTCAGCAGCAACAAAGTGCGCTTCTCGACGCTCAAGCGCACGGTGATCGGCGGCTCGGCCTGCCCGCCGGCGATGATTCGCAGCTTCCAGGACGACTACGGCGTCACCGTGTTCCACGCCTGGGGCATGACGGAAATGAGCCCGCTCGGCACCGTCGGCTCGCTCAAGGGCAAGCAGGCCGCGCTCGACAAGGAGGCGCGCTATGCCGTGCAGGCCAAGCAGGGGCGCGGCATCTTCGGGGTCGAGATGAAGATCGTCGACGAGCAGGGCGTCGAGCTGCCCTGGGACGGCAATCGCTTCGGCAACCTGCTGGTGAAAGGACCGTGGATCGCGAAGGGCTATCTGAAGGGCGAGGGCGGCGACCCGCTGATCGACGGCTGGTTCCCGACTGGGGACGTCGCCACGATCGACCCGGACGGCTACATGCAGATCACCGACCGCTCGAAGGACGTCATCAAGTCGGGCGGCGAGTGGATCAGCTCGATCGACCTCGAGAACATCGCCGTCGGGCATCCCGCGATCGCCGAGGCGGCGGTGATCGGTGTCAGCCATCCGAAATGGGACGAGCGACCGATCGTCATCGCGATCAAGAAGCCCGGGCAGGACGTCAGCAAGGAGGATCTGCTCAAGTTCTTCGATGGCAAGATCGCAAAGTGGTGGATGCCCGACGACGTGGTGTTCGTCGACGAGCTGCCGCATACCGCCACCGGCAAGCTCTCGAAGCTCACGCTGCGCAAAAAATTCGCCGATTACAAGCTGCCGTCCAATTGAGCGAAGGCCCGGCGCAAGCGCCGATGCGGTGATTTCCTGCCGCGCATCGGATCGTCGAATTGCAGTAGGCTGTCGGTTATGCGCATTGTCCTGTTCGGCGCGCTGCTCGCCGCGCTTGTCGGGGTCGCCTTTGACGCGGGCGCCGAGCTGTACCGCTGGCGCGACCCGCAGACTGGATCTATCAAGTACTCGAGCTATCCGCCGCCCTGGTATGGCGACGAGTCGCGCGCCGCGAGCGCGCCGAGAGTCGAGGTGCTGGGCGGCGGCAACCGGGATGGCGAAGCGAACGCCAAGGCTCCCGATGCGATGGCCGAGAAGGTCGCCGAGGTCATTCGCTTCATGGAACAGCGCCGCGAGCAGCTGCTTTCGCGCATGACGGTGGCGCGCGCCTCGGCGGGGTTCGCCCCGACCAATCCGGCATTCCGCGCCGATCTCGAGGCCTATCGCAACGTCACCCGCGAGCTCGACAAGTTCGATCCCAAGGGCGCGAGCGCGCGGCGCAAGTCCGACGCGCGCGTGTTCGAGAATCTCGGCATCGAACCCCAGAGCGCGACCGAGCCGCCGGCGCCGGGTTCGCCGGGCGCGCCGCCGCGGCCGGATACCGCGGGCCAGTTCGGCAGCGCGGGGCCGACCGAGGGGGCGGCACCGGCTGCGCCCGAGCGCGCCGGCCAATAAAGTAGAGCGGCGAGACAACGCCGCGGGGAGAGAGGATGACGGACGCGTTGTCGGTCACGCAGCTGCGCGATCGCGTGGGAGAGGAGGTCGGCGTTTCGCCCTGGCTCGCGATCGACCAGGCGCGCATCGACAAGTTCGCCGAGGCGATCGACGACCCGCAGTGGATTCACGTCGACCCGGCGCGCGCGAAATCCGGACCGTTCGGCACCACCATCGCGCATGGCTTTCTCACGCTGTCGCTGCTCTCGCACCTGATCGAGAGCACGTTTTCTTTTGCCGATCGCAAGATGGGCGTCAACTACGGGCTGAACAAGGTGCGCTTCACCGCGCCGGTGCCGGTCGGCAGCCGGGTGCGCGCCCATTTCGTGCTCGGCAGCTGGGAGCGCAAGGATGACATGATTCAGACCGTGTGGAACGTCAGCATCGAGCGCGAAGGCAGCGACAAGCCGGTGCTCGTCGCGGAGTGGATCGGGAGAAGCTATGTGTAGCCGGTGACGCGGTACCGGGCACACGTTTTGGCGATGACACCCGTCACCGGAAACACATCTCGGGCCTTTGCGACGGTCGGTGCTTTTTCGACCGTTGCAAAGGCCCGAGACAAAGCGGCCTGCGTTTGGCGACACCGCCCATCGAGGGCTGCTTTGTCTCGTGTTCTTGGTGCTTTTCGAAAAAGCGCCGAAAAGCACCAAGAACACGAGATGTGTTTCCGGTGACAGGTGCCTTCGCGGACTAGAGATTTAGAAAACCCGAACCGTATTCAAGGAATCACCATGCAACGCTGGAAACAGCGCCCCGAGGGATCGAACTGGGGCGAATTCGGCCCGGACGACCAGCGCGGGCGGATGAACTGGGTGACGCGCGAAAAGGTGCTGCAGGGCGTAGCCGAGGTGAAAGAGGGAATCACCTTCTGCCTTTCGCTGCCACTCGATTACCCGGGCGGCAGCGTGCTCAACCCGCGCCGCAGTCCGCCGCGCCTCGCGCCGACGCTGCGCGACGGCAAGAGCGCTGGCGCGCAGAACTTCTGCTGGGCATTCTCCAACGAGAACCCCGACCACACTGACGTGATCAGCGACGACGTGGTGCTGCTCACGCTGCAGTACTCGACCCAGTGGGATTCGTTCGCGCACTACGCCAGCTGCTTTGACGCTGACGGCGACGGCCAGCGCGAGATCGTGTTCTACAACGGCTTTCGCGGCGGCGCCGACATCCGTCCGGCGGCCGGCGAGAAGAAAAACGCCGAGCCCTGGGCGAAATACGAGGGGGCAAAAGCGGACGCGCTCGGCATACAGAATCTCGCCGAGCACGGCGCGCAAGGGCGCGGTGTGATGATCAATCTGCACGCGCATTTCGGCCGCGCGCGCAAGGCCGTCGACTACGACGCGCTGATGCGCGTGCTCGAGGCCGACAAGGTGGAAGTTGAGCGCGGCGACATGGTCTGCCTGTACACCGGTTTCGCCGACGTGATCCTCGAGCTGAAAAAGAACCCGGATCCGAAGCTGCTGCACAACACCTGCAGCGGGCTCGACGGGCGCGACGACAATCTCCTGCAATGGATCACCGACTCGGGCCTCGCCTGCCTGCTCGCCGACAACTACGCGGTCGAGCTGATTCCCACCAGCCTCACCAAGCCTGCGCCGCACGCGATGATGCCGCTGCACGAGCATTGCCTGTTCAAAAACGGCATCCATCTCGGTGAAATGTGGTATTTCCGTGAGCTGGCCGGGTGGCTGCGCGCACACAAGCGCAATCGTTTTCTTCTGACGGCGCCGCCGCTGCGCCTGCCCGGCGCGGTGGGCTCGCCGGCGACGCCGATCGCCACGGTGTGAGGGGGAGGCATGGCTGAACGCGTGATCATCGTGACGGGATCCTCGTCGGGCATCGGCGAGGCGGTCGCGCTCGAGATGGCGCGCCGCGGCTGGCGCGTGGTGGTCAACTATTCGAAAAGCGTGGCGCAGGCGGAAAGCGTGGCCCAGGCCTGCAAGGCGGCGGGCGGCGAGGCGATCGCGGTGCGCGCCAACGTCGCCGAGGACGCCGAGTGCCGCGCGCTGGTGCAGGCGGCGCTCGACAAGTGGGGCCGGCTCGACGCGCTGGTCAACAACGCCGGCACGACCAAGTTCGTGCTGCACGCAGACCTCGACGGCATTTCGGCCGACGACTTTCAACGCATCTACGCGACCAACGTCATTGGCCCGTTCCAGATGTG
>JAJDNJ010000056.1 GCA_022340705.1 Betaproteobacteria bacterium | reverse complement strand
TGTTCTACGGCCCGTCTGGCGGAGAGCGCGAGAACCCGTTCCTGTAAGGCGCGGGGCTCAGGGCGTACAGGCCCAGGCGATGATGCGGCAGGCTTCGCCGCCGCATTTGCGCAGCGCCTTGGTCTCTGCTTCGTCGCGCGTCGCTCCCGAGGCGGTCGCCGGGTGCTTCGGACCGTCGGCGAGCGCCCCGCAGCCGTTGCGGATGCTGATCCTGACTTCGCAGCGCTTGTCGGCGCAACGCTGCAGCGCGTCGATCCTGGCTTCGCGGTCGTTGCGCGCGGCGTGGCTGGTGCCCCAGGCCTGCGTGGTCCGTTCGTAGGCAATTGCGCCGTAGGCCGAGGGTTTCCTGGGCTTCGCTGCCTGAACCTGCACGGCGAGCAATGCGGCGCAGGCCGCGATCACGAGCTTGTTCATGGGACGCTCCGTCGTTAGGACGTCACGTCCTCTAACGCGTCACATGGTCGCGCCGATGACCCAGGGTGCGAATTCGTCCTCGCCGAAGCCGAGCTGCTCGGACTTGCTGCGCTTGCCCGAGGCGGTCTCGAGGATCAGGCGGAAGATACGCTCGCCGACCGCCTCGACCGATTCCGAGCCGTCGACGATCGTGCCGCAGTTCACGTCCATGTCCTCTTCCATGTGGCTGAACATGCGCGAATTGGTCGCGAGCTTGAGCGAGGGCGACGGCTTGCAGCCGTAGACCGAGCCGCGCCCTGTCGTGAAGCACACCACGTTCGCGCCGCCGGCGACATGGCCGGTCACCGAGACCGGGTCGTAGCCGGGCGTGTCCATGAACACGAAGCCTTTCGCCGCGACCTTCTCGGCATACTCATACACGTCGACCAGGTTGGTGGTCCCGCCCTTGGCGGCCGCGCCGAGCGATTTCTCCAGGATCGTGGTCAGCCCTCCGGCCTTGTTGCCGGGCGACGGGTTGTTGTTCATCTCGTTGCCGTTGCGCCGGGTGTAGTCCTCCCACCAGCGGATGCGGCGGATCAGCTTTTCGCCCACCTCTTTCGATACCGCACGGCGCGTGAGCAGATGCTCGGCGCCGTAGATCTCCGGCGTCTCCGACAGGATCGCGGTGCCGCCGTGGCGCACCAGCAGGTCGGCGGCCGCGCCGAGCGCCGGGTTGGCGCTGATGCCCGAATATCCGTCCGAGCCGCCGCATTCGAGACCGAGGATCAGGTGGCTGGCCGGCACGGTACGGCGCTCGACCTTGTTCGCCTCGGGCAGCCAGTCCTTCACCCGCGCGATGCCTTCGCGCACCGTCTTCGTCGTGCCGCCCTTGTCCTGGATCGTGAAGGCCTGGAGCTTTTCGTTGATCTTCAGCTTCGAGGCGTTCATCCAGAAGTTCAACTGATTTGCCTCGCAGCCCAGACCGAGGCTGAGCACGGCATGGAAGTTCGGATGCTGCGCGTAACCGGTCATGGTCCGGCGCAGCATGTCCATCGGCTCGCCTTCGCTCGCCATGCCGCAGCCCGTCTTGTGGGTGAGCGCGACGACCCCGTCGACGTTCGGATAGTCCTGCAGATTGTTGCGGAAATGGTCGGCCACCATGCGTGCCACGGTCGCCGAGCAGTTCACGCTCGTCAGGATGCCGATGTAGTTGCGCGTCGCCACGCGCCCATCGGCACGCACGATGCCCTCGAAGCTGGCTTGGGGCTCGACGAACTCGGTCGCCTTGACGTCCTTGCAGTAGGCGTAGTCGCGCTCGAAATCCCCCATCGCCAGGTTGTGGACGTGCACATGCTCGCCCGGCGCGATCGGTTTGGTCGCGAAGCCGATGATCTGGTCGTAGCGCTTGACCGGTTTGCCCGCAGCCACCGCGCGCACCGCGATCTTGTGGCCGGCGGGAATCTTTGTCGCCACGCGCACGTTGTGTTCGCGCGTGAGTACGGTGTCTGCCGGAATCTCGCCGCGCGCGATGACGACGTCGTCGTTTGCGTGGAGACGAATTGTCAGGTCGGTCGCCTGAAGCATGACGCTCTCCTTCCGTTTTTTCAAAAAGTCCGTGCTGCGGCGCGGGCTGTACCTGCGCCGCAGCACATCGTGGTTCTCAGTGGTTGTCGCGCGGCACGAAAGGCCCGCTCTTGCCGACCAGGAAGTCGAGGTCGGCGCCTTCGTTCGCCTGTACGACATGATCGTGGTACAGCTTCCAGTAACCGCGGTCGAGCGGCGCGGCGGGCGGTTTCCAGCGTGCACGGCGGCGCGCGAGCTCGGCCTCGTCCACCAGCAGCTCGAGCCGGCGCTTGGCGACGTCGAGCTCGATCTCGTCGCCCTCGCGCACCAGGGCGAGGGTGCCACCGGCCGCCGCCTCGGGCGCGACGTGCAGCACCACCGTGCCGTAGGCCGTTCCGCTCATGCGCGCGTCCGAAATTCGCACCATGTCGGTGATGCCGCGCTTCAGCAGCCTCGGCGGCAGCGGCATGTTGCCGACCTCGGCCATGCCCGGATAGCCCTTCGGGCCGCAGTTCTGCAGCACCATCACCGAGTTCGCGTCGATTTTCAGCTTGGGGTCGTCGATGCGCCGGTGGAACTCCTCGATGCTCCTGAACACCACCGCGCGCCCGCGGTGCTTCATGAGCTTCGGCGTCGCCGCCGAGGGCTTGATGATCGCGCCGTCCGGGCAGAGGTTGCCGCGCAGCACGGCGATGCCGGTATTCTTCTTGAACGGCTTGGCAAAAGCATGGATGACGTTCCGGTTCCAGCAGGGCGCGTCGCGGTTGTTCTCCCAGATCGTCTTGCCGTTCACCGTCAGCGCGTCCTTGTGGAGCTTGCCCGCGCGACCGAGCTCACGCAGCACCGCCGGCAGCCCGCCCGCGTAGTAGAAGTCCTCCATCAGGTATTTGCCCGATGGCATCAGGTTGACGAGCGTGTGCACCCCGCGTCCGTAGCGGTCCCAGTCCTCGAGGTCGAGCTTGACGCCGAGCCGCCGCGCGACCGCGATCAGGTGGATCACCGCGTTGGTCGAGCCGCCGATCGCGGCATTGGTCCGGATCGCGTTGAGGAAGTTCTGCCGCGTCAGCACCTTCGACATGACGAGTTTTTCCTTCACCATGTCCACGACGCGCCGTCCCGCCATGCGCGCGAGCACGTTGCGCCGCGCGTCGACCGCGGGTATCGCGGCGTTGCCCGGCATGCCGATGCCCAGCGACTCGACCATCGAGGCCATCGTCGAGGCCGTGCCCATCGTCATGCAGTGGCCGTGCGAGCGGTGCATGCAGGATTCCGCCTCGTGAAAATCCTCCAGGGTGATGCGCCCGGCGCGCAAGTCTTCGGACATCGACCAGGTGTTGGTGCCCGAGCCGATGTCCTTGCCGCGATACTTGCCCGAGAGCATCGGCCCGCCGGAGACCGCGATCGTCGGCAGGTCGACGCTCGCCGCGCCCATCAGCAGCGCGGGCGTGGTCTTGTCGCAACCGACCAGCAGGATGACGCCGTCGAGCGGGTTGGCGCGAATCGACTCCTCGACGTCCATGCTCGCGAGATTGCGGTACAGCATCGCCGTCGGGCGCAGCAGCGTCTCGCCGAGCGACATCACCGGAAACTCGACCGGGAAGCCACCCGCCTCGAGCACGCCGGCGCGCACATGCTCGGCGATGGTGCGGAAATGCGAATTGCAGGGCACCAGCTCGGAGTAGGTGTTGCAGATGCCGATCACCGGGCGGCCGTCGAACTGGTCCTGCGGCACGCCGCGGTTCTTCACCCAGGAGCGGTAGAGGAAGCCGTAGATGTCCTGGCGACCGAACCACTGGATCGAGCGTTGAGGGATGGATTTCTTTGCTTTCTTCGCCATATTGACCTCAGTAGGTCGCTCTACCGCCGGAGATGTCGAACACGCCGCCGGTAGAGAACGCGCAGTCCTCGGACGCCAGCCAGCACACCAGCGATGCGACCTCGTCGACGGTCACGAAGCGGCTCATGGGGATCTTCGAGAGCATGTAGTTGATATGCGTTTCGGTCATCTGGTCGAAAATCGCGGTCTTCGCCGCGGCGGGCGTCACGCAGTTGACCAGAACGCCGCTTTGCGCGAGCTCCTTGCCGAGCGACTTGGTGAGCGCGATGACGCCGGCCTTCGACGCGCTGTAGGCCACGGCGTTGGGATTGCCTTCCTTGCCGGCGATCGAGGCGATGTTGACGATGCGGCCGTACCCTGCCTTGACCATCGCGGGTGCGACCGCGCGGCAGCAGAGGAACTGACTGGTCAGGTTGATGCGCAGCACGCGCTCCCACTCGTCGATCGGATAGTCGACGGTCGGCTTGTTGAGTCCCGCGATGCCGGCATTGTTCACCAGCACGTCGATCCTGCCGAGCGCCTCGAGCGCGGTCTTTACGCCGCGTTCGACGGCCGCCGCGTCCGTGACGTCGAGCGCGTCGCCGCTCGCCTGGCCGCCGAGCGAAGCGACGCTATTCGCGAGCAGCTTGTCGTCACGGTCCCAGATGCGCACCTTGGCGCCCGAGGCCGTCAGGCGTTTCGCAATCGCGAGGCCGATGCCCTGCGCGCCGCCGGTCACGATCGCCGCGCGGCCGTCGAAATCGAGCTGGTTCAAGCTCCGTCCCTCCCCATGACAGAGCCTGCGCACGTCCGTGCGCGAGGCATGCGAACCAGTCTAATGTATCGTCTCGCCGCACGGCAATGCAGCGCTGCCGGCTTCGACAGTCGGTGGCGCAGGTCGATATAATCTGCCGCCTTTCAGGGGTAAGAGGTGGCGATGGCGGGTCGGCTCGAAGGCAAGGTTGCGTTCGTGACCGCGGCCGGACAGGGCATCGG
>JAJDNJ010000300.1 GCA_022340705.1 Betaproteobacteria bacterium | reverse complement strand
CGCCGGCTGCACCGCGGTCGAGGAGATGGCTTATACGCTCGCCAACGGGTTTGCTTACGTCGACGAGCTGATTCGCCGCGGAGGCGACGTCGCGAAGTTCGCCAAGCGCCTGTCGTTCTTCTTCTACGTGCACATGGACCTGTTCGAGGAGGCGTGCAAGTTCCGTGCGGGCCGTCGCCTGTGGGCGAAGCTGCTGCGCAGCCGCTACAACGTGACCGATGACAAGGCGCTGCACTTCCGTTTTGGCGTGGTCTGCGGCGGGTCGTCGCTCACATCGGCGCAGCCGTACAACAATATCGTGCGCGTCGCGATCGAGAACCTCGCGGCGGTGCTCGGCGGGGCGCAGTCGATCTTCACCTGCGCCTACGACGAGGCGTTCCAGATTCCCACCGAGTTTTCCGCCGAGCTCGCACTCCGCACGCAGCAGATCGTGCTGCACGAAAGCGGCGTCGCCGCGACGGTCGACCCGCTCGGCGGCAGCCACTACGTCGAGTGGCTCACCGACCGCATGGAGGAGGAGATGCTGAAGGTGATGGCCGAGATCGACGCCTACGGCGGGGTGGTGAAGGCGATCGAGGACGGCTGGCTGCAGCAGCGCATCGCGCGACGCGCGCTCGAGAAGAAGCGCGCCATCGATGCCGGCGAGCGCATCGTCGTCGGGCAGAACCGCTACCGGCGCGCCGACCAGTCGGACAGCTACGGCGAAGTGTTTCGCCTCGATCCGAAAGTATCGCAGCGCGTGCTCGACAACCTCGAGCGGGTCAAGGCGACGCGCGACGCGGGGGCGGCGGAGCGCAGCCTCGCGAAGCTCGAGGCCGCGTCGCAGTCGGACGACGAGAATCTCATGCCCTATCTCGTCGAGTGCTGTCACGCCTACGTCACGGTCGGCGAGATGGTCGAGCGCCTCAAGCGCGGCTGGGGCGAATTCCAGGAACCGGTGCGCCTGTGAGCACGACGCCCCGTCCGCTGGCCGGGCGGCGCATCCTCGTCGCCAAGCCCGGGCTCGACGGCCACGACGCCGGCGCCAAGGTGATCGCGCTCGCGCTGCGCGACGCCGGTGCCGAGGTCATCTACACGGGCCTGCGCAAGTCACCCGAGTTCATCGTCCGTGTCGCAATCGACGAGGACGTTGCCGCGGTCGGCCTGTCGATTCTCTCGGGCAGCCACAAGGAGCTGACGCGCGAGGTGGTCGAAGCACTCGCACGCGCCGGCGCCAGCGACATCAAGGTGTTCGTCGGCGGCACCGTGCCGCCCGGGGACCGCGACGCGCTGCTCGAAGCGGGCGCGCGCGGCGTATTTACCAGCGACATGCCGCTCGCCGCGGTGATCGACGCGCTCGCGCGCGAGCTCGCCTGAGATGGGCGGGCCGCTCGCCGGCATCCGCGTGCTCGAGGTCGGCCACGTGCTCGCGGGCCCGTACTGCGGCATGCTGCTCGCCGACCTCGGCGCCGAGGTGATCAAGATCGAGCCGCCCGAAGGCGACATGGCGCGCACCATCAGCCCGCACTCGATCGGGCCGCACAACGCCTATTTCGCAAGCCTGAACCGCAGCAAGAAGAGTGTCGTGCTCGACCTCGCTTCGGACGCGGGCCGCGACGCGCTGCGCGCACTCGCCGCCGGAGCGCACGCGCTCGTCACCAACCTGCGCCCGGCAGCGATCAAGAAGCTCGGCCTCGACTACGCTTCGCTGGCTAGCGCCAACGCAAAACTCGTATGCGTCGCGCTCACCGGCTACGGCCTGGACAGCAGCTACGCCGATCGCCCCGCCTACGACTACGTGATCCAGGCGCTGACCGGGGTGATGGCGATCACCGGCGAGCCCGGTGGTCCGCCGACCAAGGCCGGCTATTCGGCGGTCGACAATTCCGCCGGCATGATCGGCGCGCTCGGCCTGCTCGCCAAGATCGTCGAGGGCAAGGGGGGACAGGTCGACGTGTCGATGTACGACGTGATGCTCTCGCAGCTCAACTACCTCGCCGGCGCCTGGCTGAACGCCGGCGAGCGTGCCGAGCGCTACCCGCGCTCGGCGCATCCGTACATGGTGCCAGCGCAGCTCTTTCGCACCGCCGACGGCTGGCTCATCCTGTTCATCTCGCATGACCGCTTCTGGCAGCGCTTCTGCCGCGAGGTCGGCAAGCCGGAGTGGATCGAAGACGCGCGCAGCGCGACGATGGCCGCGCGGCGGGAGAACCGCGCGCGGCTGATCGAGGCACTCGACGCGCTTTTCGCCACCGCCGACACGGCGTCCTGGATGGAGCGCCTTGCGCCGCTCGGCCTCGTCGTCGCGCCCGTCGAGACGCTCGAACAGGCGCTTGAATCCGAACTCGCGCGCGAGCGTGGCATGGTGGTGCCGATCGACACCGAGGCCGGTCCGCTGCGGGTGGTCGGCAGCCCCTTGCGCATGGCAGGCGCGTCGCCCGAATACACTGCGCCGCCTCGCCTGGGCGAGCACACCGAATCGGTGCTCGGCGCGCTCAAGAAGCGCTAGCCCCGAACCGCTCGACTCGAGTCTCGGTCGCCCGGCGCGGTACCGCCCCGATCGGCGCCGGGGCGGTACCGCGTCGGCGTACAATGCGGGCTCGATCAGGAGCCGTCGATGCCGATCTACGAATACGCATGCAAGTCCTGCGGTAGCGAGTTCGAGACGCTGGTGCGCTCGAGCACGGTGCCCGACTGCCCGAGCTGCCATTCGACCGACCTCGAGAAGAAGCTTTCAGTGTTCGCCACTGCCGCCGGCGGCCCCGATCCGGCGGCGATCGCCGCCGGACCCTGCGGCAGCTGCGGCCATCCGGACGGTCCGGGTGCCTGTGCGCTGCACTGACCGCCTGAGCTCGCGCGAATGACCTTTTCAAGATGAGCGAACCCCTCGTCATAGAGATCTTTTCCGACTACGTCTGACCCTGGTGCTATCTCAGTACCGTGCGTATTGAGCGGCTCAGGACAGAACACGGCGTCCGGATCCAGTGGGTGCATTTCCCGCTGCACCCCGACACGCCCGCGGAAGGTCGCAGCCTGGAGGATCTTTTCGCGGGACGCGGCTATGACATCCCGAAGATGCAGGCGCAGATGCGCGCGCGCATGGAGGCCGAAGGCCTGCCCTACGGCACGCGCACGATGACCTACAACAGCCGCCTCGCGCAGGAGCTCGGCGCCTGGGCCGACACCCAGCCCGGCGGCGAAGCAATTCACGACGCGCTGTTCCGCGCCTATTTCGTCGATGCGCGCAACATCGGCGATCCGGAGGTGTTGGTCGAGATCGCGCAGTCTGTCGGTCTCGATCCGGAAAAGGCGCGCGAAGTCATCGAGCAGCGCAGCTACAAGGCGGCGGTCGATGCCGACTGGGCGAAGTCGCGCCAGTACGGCGTCACCGGCGTGCCGACCTTCGTCGCCGGTGGCCGCGGCGTGGTCGGCGCGCAGCCCTACGAGACGCTCGAAGAGCTGGTAAAGCTCGCGCGCGGCTGACGCGCGGCACGCCGGCTCAGGCCGGCCGAACCCAGACCCGGCTGTCGTGAAACGCCGCGCCGCCCACCGGCGCGATCGGATCAGCGCCGGTCAGCACGTTGATGCCGACGCCCTCCTCGAAGGCGGCGTTCGGCCAGATCCCTTCGACGATCACCACGCCCTCGCGCAGGCCGTCGAACAGCTTGGCGTGGACGACGGTGGTGCCGCGCGCATTGCCCAGGCGCACGCGCGCGCCCTCGGTGACGCCGAGGCGCGCCGCATCGTTCGGATGGAGGAGCGCGCTCGGGCGCCGCTCGCGCGAGGTCGAGCTATGCGTCTCGGTGAACGTGGAATTGAGGAAGTTGCGCGCCGGCGAGGTCGCGAGGCGAAACGGACATTCGTCGTTCGATTCCTCGATGGCCTCGTAGTGATCGGGCAGCATCGGCAGGCTCGCGGGCGCGCCGGCGGGGCCGAAGCCCTGCGGCTTCACGCCCGCCCAGTCCGGCTTGAAGCGGAACTTTCCGTCCGGCCAGGCAAAGCCCTTGAGGTAGTGCGCGGCCTCGAATTCCGGCTGCACGTCGAACCAGCGCTCGCGCTCGAGGTCCTCGACCCCGCGCCAGCCGGATTTCTTGAGCGTCCAGTCGATCAGCCCGCGCGGATCCATGTCGAAGCCGGGATGCGACGCGCCCAGGCGCTTGGCGAGCGCGCAGATCACCTCGTGGTTGCTGCGGCAGCCCTCGGGCGGCTCGACCACTTTCGGGCCGAGCATGATGTGCTGGTGGCCGCCGCCCTGATAGAGGTCGTCATGCTCGAGAAACATCGTCGCCGGCAGCACGATGTCCGCCATCCTCGCGGTCTCGGTGAGGAACTGCTCGTGCACGCAGACGAACAGGTCCTCGCGCGCGAAGCCGCGCCGCACGAGGTTGTGGTCGGGCGCGACCATCATCGGGTTGGTGTTCTGGATGAACAGCGCGTCGACCGGCGGCCCGCCGCGCAGCGCATCCGCATCACCGGTGAGGATCGGCCCGATCCGGGACTGGTCGAGCACGCGCACCGAGCGGTCGAGCGCGTCGAGCCCCTCGATCATCGAGCGGTCCCAGTGATAGATCGCGCCGTTGTTGTGGAACGCGCCGCCGCCCTCGTGCTTCCACGCGCCGGTCACCGCCGCGATGCACAGCGCAGCGTGCATGTTGACCGTGCCGTTCCTCACGCGCGAAAAGCCGTAACCGAGGCGAAAGTAGGTACGCGGCGTGGTGCCGACCAGGCGCGCGAAGGCCTCGATCTCCGCGACCGGCACGCCGGTGATGCGCGAGGCCCATTCGGGCGAGCGCGTCGCCAGGTGCGCTTCGAGCTCGCGCGGCGCATCCGTATATCGCTCGAGGTAGTCCCGGTCGGCGAGTCCTTCGCGGAACAGCACGTGCATCACCGCGCAGGCGAAGGCGCCGTCGGTGCCCGGGCGCAGGATGATCGCCATATCGGCCTGCTCGCTCGTCGCGTTGCGGTAGACGTCGACGTGCACGATCTTGGCGCGACGCTCCTTCCTCGCGCGCACCGCATGCGTCATTACGTTGATCTGGGTATGCGCCGGGTTTGTGCCCCAGATCACCACACAGTCGGACTTCGCCATCTCGCGTGGATCGGCGCCCGCGAGCCGGCCGGTGCCGGCGATGAAGCCGTTCCAGGCCGCGGTCACGCAGATCGTGCTGTGCTGGCCGGAATATTTCTTCGCGTTGCGCAAGCGGTTGATGCCATCGCGCATCACCAGGCCCATCGTGCCGGCGTAGTAGTACGGCCAGACCGATTCGGCGCCGCGGCGCTGCTCGGCGCGCAGCAGCGCCTCCGCGGTCGCGTCGAGCGCCACGTCCCAGGAAACCGGCTCGAAAACGCCCGAGCCCTTGGCGCCTTTGCGGCGCAGCGGCTGGCGCAGCCGGTCCGGGTGATGCGCGCGCTCGGCATAGCGCGCGACCTTGGCGCAGATCACGCCGGCGGTGTAGCTGTTCTCCTCGGCGCCGCGCACCCGGCCGATGGTGTTGGGGTCGAGCCGCTCGACCTCGAGCGCGCAGGTCGACGGGCAGTCGTGCGGGCAGACCGAATAGCGCAACTCGACCGGGGCGCCGGGGGCATTCATGCAGGGCGTAATCGTACTCCGTCAAGACCCCAACTGGCGCAGGGGCGGATTTACCATATATCCGCCAACGGGCAGCATCGCCGAGAGAAGAGCCGCAAATCGTGAAGAGCAGCGCGCCACACCGCATCGTCGTCGTCGGCCACGGCGCGGCCGGTCTGTGCGCCGCGCTGTCCGCGATCGAGACCGCGCGCGAGCGCAACGTCGCAGTGCAGGTCACCGTAATCGAGCGCGCACCGCAAGCGGCATGCGGCGGTGGCAGCCGCTGGAGTCCGAGCAATATCCGCATGCGCGCGCCCGACGCGATGGAGGACGGCTTTGTCGAGGCGATCCTCGCGCAATCGGGCGACCGCGCCGAGCGCGCGTACTTCGAACGTCTTGCGCAGGAGGCACCCGCGACCGCGCGCTGGCTGCAAAGCATGGGCGTGGCGTTTCACAGCCCGCCCTATTACCTGGCCAAGGGGCCCGCGCGGATCCAGCCGGTGGGCCCGATCGGCGTACTGTTCCATGCGCTGTGGCGTGCCGCGCAGGATGCGCGGGTCGAGTTCCGCTATGCCTGTGCGCTGCGCAGCCTACTGGTCGAGTCGGGTCGTGTCGTTGGCGTCGAGGTCGAGCCCGGCCGGGAAACGCTGCGGGGCGATGCGGTGGTGCTCGCGAGCGGCGGCTTCGAGGGCAGCGCCGAGATGCTGCGCACGCAGTTCGGTCCGGGCGGGGACACCCTGCAGCCGATCTCGCCGGGCAGCGCGCTAAACGACGGCGCCGGCATTCGCGCAGCGCTCGCCGCCGGCGCGCGCCGCGCGGGGGACTGGAACGGCATGCATATCGAGCCGGTCGATGCGCGCAGCCAGGCTTCGGCGCCGGTGGTGCTCGTGTATCCCTACGGCATCGTCGTGGATCGCAATGGTCGACGCTTTTTCGACGAGGGCGGTGGGCTGGTGCACGAGACCTGGGAAACCTTTGCCCGCGCGTTGCACTTCGATCTTCCGGGGCGCGTTGCCTACGCGATACTCGATGCCGCGCTGTTCGAGATTCCCGAGTACGGCCGTGCCATCCGCTCGGAAGAGCCGCCGCTGCGCGCGCCCTCAATTCCGGAGCTCGCCGCGCAGCTCGGCATCCCCGGCACCGCGCTGGCCGAAACGGTGGAGACCTACAACAACGCCTGCAGCGGAGACGTCACGCGGTTCGATGCAACGCGCGCCGACGGCCTCGCGAGCGCGCCGGGACTGTCGCCGCCGAAGTCGAACTGGGCACGCCCCCTCAACCGGGCGCCGTTCCTCGCCTGGCCGCTGGTCGGTGCGATTGCTTACACCTTCGGCGGCGTCGCCACCGACATCGACGCCCGCGTGCTCGGCGCCGAGGGACCGATCCCCGGCCTCTACGCGGCGGGCGAGATCACAGGCCACTTCTACGGGACCGCGCCGAACGCCGTCGCCATGCTGAGAGCGCTCGTCTATGGACGGATTGCAGGGCGAAACGCGATCGCGTTCAACGAAGAAAAAACGATCTCCTGATGCTGCATTGCGGCGGCTTTTGGCCGCTATGCAGCATCAGGAGACAATTTCGACTTCAACCACCCGACAACGCCGAACCAAGGAAGCAATGAGATGACCACGCTCACCCGCGCCGATCTCGAAGCGCTCAGCCAGTGGGACACGCCCACGATCTGCAACGGGCTCGAATTGCTCGACGCCAAGTACCGAACGACCGGCTTCACGACCCGGAACATGGTCTGTCTCGATCCGACGCTGAAGCCGATCGTGGGCTATGCGCGCACCGCGACGATCCAGGCGCGCGTGCCGCCCTCGGGCGACGCCGAGGCGGTGCGCGAGATGCGCGCGCACTACTACGAACATATCGCCGAGACACCGCTGCCCTCGATCGCGGTGATCCAGGACCTCGACCCCGATCCGGGCTTCGGCGCATTCTGGGGCGAGGTGCAGACCACGGTTCACAAAGGGCTGGGCTGCCTCGGCGCGGTCACCAACGGCTCGTTCCGCGACCTCGATGCCTGCGCCAAGGGCTTTCAGCTGCTCGGCGGCTCGGTCGGCCCGAGCCACGCCTGGGTGCAGCTGGTCGACATCGCCTGCGAGGTCACGGTCTTCGGCATGACGGTGAGGCCGAACGACATCGTGCACGCCGACCGCCACGGCGCGGTGATCGTGCCGGCGGACGCGGTCAAGCGCCTTCCCGCGATGATCGACCTGCTCACGCGACGCGAGGCGGTGATCCTCAAGGCGGCGCGCGCGCCCGGGTTCAACATCGAGATCCTGAGGAAGGCGCTGCGCGACTCGGCGGAGATTCACTGATGAAGAGGAAGGTGCTCGTCATCCAGGGCCTGCATCCCGAGGGCCTGCGCTTGCTCGAGGGACGCGACGACGTCGTGCCGGTGGTGCTGATGTCGAGCGACGAGCGCGAGATCATCGAAGCCGCGCGCGAGGTCGAGGCGATCACGGTGCGCACCGCGCGCATCACCCAGGCGGTCATCGAGGCCGCGCCCAGACTGATGATCGTCGCGCGCCACGGCGTCGGCTACGACGCGGTCGACGTACCGGCGCTGACCGCGCGCGGCGTGCCGCTCGCGATCGCGCCGCAGTCGAACATGGTGTCGGTCGCCGAGCACGTGATGTTCATGCTGCTCGCGCTCGCCAAGGAATCCGCGTACTACGACGCGATGACGCGCAGCGCCGACTGGAGCCAGCGCTGGAACATCCGCGGCTTCGACCTCGCGGGCAAGAAGCTGCTCGTGATCGGCTTCGGCCGCACCGGTTCGCGCGTCGCGCGGCGGGCGCTGGCCTTCGACATGCAGGTGCACGCCTGCGACCCCTACATCGACCAGGACCTGATCCGGGCGGCGGGTTGCACCCCGGTGGCCGATTTCCGCGCGGCACTGCCGAAAATGGACGCGGTGAGCGTCAGCACGCCCCTGACCGACGAGACGCGGCACATGTTCTCGAGCGCCGAGTTCGCCGCGATGCCCGCGCATGCGGTGATCGTCAATTGCGCGCGCGGCGGGATCATCGACGAGGCTGCGCTGCACGCCGCGCTGGTCGGCAAGGAGATCCGCGCCGCCGGGCTCGACGTGTTCGAGGCCGAGCCCAGCCCGGCGGACAACCCGCTGTTCAAGCTCGACAACGTGGTCGTCTCGCCGCATATCGCCGGGGTCACGGTCGAATCGACCATCCGCATGTCGACACAGACCGCGCAGAACGTGCTCGACGTCTTCGATGGCCGGCTCGACCCTGAGGCGGTGGTCAATCGCGAGGTGCTGGCGCGCTAGCCGACCGGTGCGCTCGCGTCGTCGCGCGATTGCGGAACGGGAGTCACCCCGCGCGCCGTCCAAGGTATATTGGCCGATCGCCGGCGCGTGCGAGTTTCTCGATGATCAACTACCAGGCCCTCAAGAGCCGCCACTTCCCCGACATCGTCCAGACCTACGTCGAGCGCGACACGATGCTCTACGCGCTCGGCATCGGCTTCGGCCACGATCCGATGGACGAGCGCCAGCTGCAGTACGTCTACGAGAAGAACCTGCGCGCGCTGCCGATGATGGCCGCGGTTCTCGGCTACCCGGGCTTCTGGGTCAAGGAGCCCGACACCGGCATCGACTGGGTGCGCATCCTGCACGGCGAGCAGTCGATCCGGATCCACAAGCCGCTGCCCGTGGCCGGCACCGTGGTCGGCAAGCTGCACATCAAGTCGATCGTCGACAAGGGCAAGGACCGCGGCGCGCTGATGCTGCAGGAGCGCGAGGTGTTCGACCAGAAGACCGGCGAGCTGCTCGCGACGGTCGACTCGCTCAGTTTCGCGCGCGGCGACGGCGGCTTCAGCGAAGTTGCGGGCAACGGGCCGAAGGGCGGCGATCCCGCGCCCCCGCCCCCGCCGCCCACGCCGGAGACCGAGCCCGAGATCGTCTGCGACCTGCCCACCCTGCCCCAGGCGGCGCTCATCTACCGCCTGTCGGGAGACTACAACCCGCTGCACGCCGAGCCTGCGGTCGCCACTGCGGCGAAATTTCCGCGCCCGATCCTGCACGGGCTGGCGACTTATGGTGTCGCCGGCCACGCGATCCTGAAAACCTGCTGCGACTACGACGCGGCGCGTCTCAAGTCGCTGTCGGTGCGCTTCTCGGCGCCCGTGTTCCCGGGCGAGACGATCCGCACCGAGATCTGGCGCAGCGCCAACCGCGTGCAGTACCGCGCGCGCGTGCTCGAGCGCGACGTCGTGGTGCTCTCGCACGGCGTGGCGGAGGTCGTGTGAAGCTCGAGGCGCCGGCCTCGCGCAGCGCACTGCCCGACAGCCGCGGGCTCAACCTGTACGCGGCCGATCCGAGCTACAAGGCGCTCCTCGCGCTTTACCTGCCTGCGGACCTGCACGCGCACCTGCAGCCGCACTTCGAGCGCCTCGGGCTGCTGGCCGGCGCCGAGCTCGACGCGCTGGCGCACACCGCCGACGTCAATCCGCCAATGCTCAGGCACCGCACGCGCAGCGGCGAAGACCGCCAGTGGATCGAGAAGCATCCCGCCTACCGGCAGCTCGAGACGATCGCCTTCGCCGATTACGGCCTCGCGGCGATGTCGCACCGCGCCGGCGTCCTCGGCTGGCCGCAGCGCATGCCGCCCGCAGTGAAATACGCGCTGACCTACCTCTACGTGCAGGCCGAGTTCGGCGTGTGCTGCCCACTGTCGATGACCGACTCGCTCACGCGCACCCTGTCGAAGTACGGCGATCCGGAGCTGATCGAGCGCCTGCTGCCCGCGCTCACCTCGCAGGACATGGACCGCCTCGCGCAGGGCGCGATGTTCATGACCGAGCAGGGCGCGGGTTCCGATGTCGGCGCCACCGAGACCCGCGCGGTGAACGAAGACGGGCGCTGGCGCCTGTACGGCGACAAATGGTTCTGCTCCAACGCCGACGCGACGCTGGCGATGGTGCTCGCGCGCCCTGAAGGCGCGCCGCCCGGAACCAAGGGGCTGTCCCTGTTCCTCATGCCACGCGTGCTCGACGACGGCACGCCGAATGGCTTCCGCATCGTGCGCCTGAAGGACAAGCTCGGCACGCGCGACATGCCGAGCGGCGAAATCCGGCTCGAGGGTGCGTTCGCCTGGCTGGTCGGCCACCCGGGCCGCGGCTTCGTGCAGATGACCGACATGATCAACAACTCGCGCCTCTCCAACGGAATGCGCGCGGCGGGCATGATGCGCCGCGCGCTGACCGAGGCGCTGTTCGTCGCGCGCCGGCGCGTCGCATTCGGCAAGCGCCTGATCGACCTGCCGCTCATGCGCCGCCAGCTTCTCAAGCTGATGCTGCCCGCGGAAGCCGCGCGCTCAATGATGCTGTTCACCGCGACGCAGCTGGAGAAGGCCGACGCCGGAGACGACGCCGCGCGCCGGCGGACGCGGCTGCTCACCCCGCTGATCAAGTTCCGCGCCTGCCGCGACGCGCGACGCGCGACCGGCGATGCGATGGAAGTACGCGGCGGCGTGGGCTACATCGAGGAATGGTCTGACGCGCGGCTGGTGCGCGACGCGCACCTCGGCTCGATCTGGGAGGGCACCTCGAATATCGTCGCGCTCGATGCGATGCGCGCGATCCGGCGCGAGGACTCGCTCGCGGCGCTGCGCCCGGAGCTGGAGACAATGCTGCCCGAAGGGCCGCTCGGCGAGGACCTGCGCGTCTCGCTCGACCGGGCCTGCGCCTTCGCCGCGCGCGTCGCCGAGCGCAACGAGACGCTGTACGCGCGCCAGGCGGCGAGCGGCCTGTACTACACGGTGGCGGCGACGGTGCTTGCGCACGAGGGAACGCGGCTTGCCGCGCAGGGCGATGCGCGCCGCCTGCTGCTCGCTGCGCTGGTCGACGTGCATCGGCTGCGCGCCTGGGACCCCTTCGCGCCCGGCGACGCCTCGCGCGAATCCGGCTTTGCCGACCTGCTGCTGCCGGAAACGCCGGTCGCGCTGGAGGCAGCGCGCGTGCTGCTCGCCAGCGGCGCGCACTGACATGCCGGGACCGCTCGCCCACATCCGCGTACTGGACCTGTCGCGCGTGCTCGCCGGCCCCTGGGCGGCGCAGAACCTCGCCGACCTCGGCGCCGAGGTGATCAAGGTCGAGCGTCCGGGGAGCGGCGA
>JAJDNJ010000299.1 GCA_022340705.1 Betaproteobacteria bacterium | reverse complement strand
TTCGACGAGATGGGCCGCACGCTGCTCGGCAAGGGCGACGACCGCTAGCGATCGGCGTAGGCTGAGCGCAGGCTGATCGGTACAAAAGTACCGATCCCGCCCGGGGGGACAAACCGCCCGGCGGCCTGCGCGCGACCCAGTAACCCCGGCAACCTATAATCGGGCGGTGATGGCGCCGCGCCTCGCGCGCGGACCCGGCAAACAACGAGGAAGGAACGGAATGACTGCACAACTGCTCATCTACGAATCCGCGGTTCCGGCGACCGCGCAGCGCCACGGCAATTGGTCGCTCGAGCCGGCCAATGACTTCAGTTTTACCAAGCGCGTGAACTCGGTGCCGCTGATGGCGGTCGAGTTCCCGAACGCCGCCGCGGAATACGCGATCGTGTTCAGCGGCACCAAGGAAGCAGTGATTCCCGCCGTGATCCTCGGCATGCGCAGCGACGAAAACCTGTACGTGACCAAGGACGGCGGCTGGCAAGCGAAGTACGTTCCGGCCTTCGTGCGCCGCTACCCGTTCGTGTTCGCTTCCTCGCAGGACGGCAAGACCTTCACCCTGTGCATCGACGAGTCCTACCCGCGCTTCAACCAGGACGGACGCGGTGAGCGGCTGTTCGGCGACGACCAGAAGCCGACGCCCTACGTCGAGCGTGTCCTCAAGTTCCTCGAGCAGTACCAGATCGAGTTTCGTCGTACCCAGGCGTTTTGCAAGAAGTTGCTCGAGCTCGATCTGCTCGAGCCGATGCGCGCGCAGGCCAACCTGGCCGGTGGCGAGAAGCTCTCTCTGACCGGCTTCATGGCGGTCAATCGCGACAAAGTCAAGGCGCTACCCGCCGAGAAGCTCGCCGAGCTCGCCAAGACCGACGAGCTCGAGCTGCTCTACCTGCACCTGAGCTCGATGCGCAACTTCACCGCGATGGGCGAGCGCTTCGGGGCGGCGGGCACCGCGGCGCCGGCGGGCGAGAAGCGGGAGGCCGCGAGCGCGAAGAAGTAGCGCACTTACGGCCAGCGCGCGAGGCGGCTTCGCAGCGGTGTGCGGTGGCCCTGCGCAGGAGCAAGAAGGAGTAAGATCAAGGCCTTAGCGTGAGGGGCGGGGGAGCGCCACCTTCGCGTAACGGCATTTCCCATCGACCAACTGGAGACAGGCAACCCCATGGCAACCAAGAATCCGGACACGGCGGCCAGCACCGCTGGCGCCGCTGGCATGAAGATCAAGTGGGACGACTCGAACATGAAGAGCTCCTACGCCAACGTCGCCAACGTCACGAGCACGCGCGAGGAGGTGGTGATGCTGTTCGGCATCAACCAGGCCTGGAACCGCGGGCAGAAAGAAGTGACGATCCAACTCACCGACCGCATCATCATCAGCCCCTACGCGGCCAAGCGCCTCAGCATGCTCCTTGGCAATGTGGTGAAAGAGTACGAGAGCCGCTTCGGCGCGCTCAACATCGAGGCTGGGCCCGGCGGCGAGACGAAGCAGTAACGCCCGGCGCGCCGCGCCGGGCACTCGCCGAGGCCCGCAGCAATGAGTTCCGTCACCCCGGAAATTCATGAATCGGTCGGGCGCGCGCAGGTCGCCGATCTCGCGTCGCGCCGCGCCTATGAGCAGGCCTGGCGCCAGTTCGCGCAGCAGCAGAGCGCCGAGGCGTTCTGCGGCAGCTGGCTGGTGATCCAGGCGCACGCCATTGGCGGAGTGTCAGACGGCGTCGTCGCGCTGCTGCGCCCGGGCACCAACAGCTTCGCGCCGGCGGCGTTTTATCCGGAGTCCCCGCGCGACCGCCTGCGCCTGGCGAAGGTCACCGAGCGCGCGCTGCAGACCGGCCGTGGCGTTCTCGAGCCGCGTGACCACGAAGGCGGCGCAGAGGCGCGCGGGCCGCGCTACCAGCTTGCCTACCCGGTGCGCCTCGACGGCGAGATCCGCGCGGTGGTCGGCCTGGAAGTCGACTGGCGCCCCGAGCCACAGCTGCAGACCGCGATGCGCGAGCTGCAGTGGGGCTCGTGCTGGCTCGAAGTGCTGCTGCGCCGGCGGGCCGATCCGAAAGAGGTCGAGACGCTGCGCCTCAAGCTCGCGCTCGACCTGGTCTCGACGCTGCTCGAGCAGCCGAAGCTGAAGGAAAGTACGGCCGCCTTCACAACCGAGCTGGCCTCACGCCTCGGCTGCGATCGTGTGGCGCTCGGGCTGGTCAAGGGGCGGCGCGTCGAGGTGCGCGCGGTTTCGCATTCGCCGATGTTCGAGCGGCGCGCGAATCTGGTGCGCGCGATCGAGCGCGCGATGGAAGAGGCGGTCGATCAGGAGGTGGCCGTTGTCTTCCCGCCGGCGGACGAGGAGCGGCCCGTGGTGGCGCGCGCGCACGAGGCTCTGCTTGCGGAATCGGAGGCCAGTAGCGCCGCGACCTTTCCCCTGGTGCACGACGGGCGCGTGCTCGGTGCGTTGACCTTCGAGCGTGCCTCGGGTCACCGCTTCGAGCCGCCGACGCTCGAAGTCTGCGCCGCGGTGGCGTCGGTCGCCGGGCCGGTGATCGATCTCAAGCAACTGAACGAGGCGAGCCTGCCGGTGCACGCGGCGCGCTCGGCCAAGGGATTCTGGAATCGGCTGTTCGGCCCGGGACATCCCGGCTTCAAGCTCGGCGCGATCGCGCTCGCCGCGCTCGCTGCGTTTCTCGCCCTGGCCGAAGGCGAATTCCGCGTAAGCGCCGATTCCATGGTCGAGGGCGCGGTGCAGCGCGCGGTGGCGGCGCCGATCAACGGCTTCGTCAAGGAGGCGCCGCTGCGCGCGGGCGACACCGTGCGTGCGGGGCAGGTGATCGCACGCCTCGACGACCGCGAGCTGCGCCTCGAGCGCGCGAAGCTGGTCAGCCAGCGCGAACAATCGGTCCTGCAATATCGCGAGGCGATGGGCAAGCGCGAGCGGGCGCAGGTCAACATCGTGAGTGCGCAGCTTGCGCAGGCCGACGCGCAGCTCGCGCTGGTCGACGAGCAGCTTGCGCGCACCACGCTGACCGTGCCCTACGACGGCGTGATCGTGCGCGGCGACCTGTCGCAGAGCCTCGGCGCACCGGTCGAGCGCGGCCAGGTGCTGTTCGAAGTGGCGCCGCTCGAGAACTACCGCGTCGTGCTGCAGGTCGACGAGCGCGACATCGCCCATGTGACCGTGGGCCAACGCGGCGAGCTCACCGTCACGTCGATGCCTGGGGAACGCTTTCCCATCCGTATTGTGCGCATCACGCCGGTCAATACCGCGAAGGACGGGCGCAACCTGTTCCGCGTCGAGGCCGAGCTCGAGAACGACGCCGGCGCGCGGCTGCGCCCCGGGATGGAGGGCGTGGGCAAGATCGAGATCGACCAGCGCAAGCTGGTCTGGATCTGGACCCACGGCCTGACCGACTGGGTGCGCCTGTGGATGTGGTCGTGGCTGCCCTAATGGACGCGCGTTGAGCGCCGGCCGATGTCGTTTGATCTGCTGAGTCCGTCCTGGTACCGCGTCGCCGAGCTGCGCCCGCGGCTGCGCAGCCATGTGCGCCTGCACCGCCATCATTACCGCGGCGAGCTGTGGTACGTGCTCGAGGATCGCGTCTCTCGCCGCATGCACCGCTTTAACCCGGTGGCGTACTACCTCATCGGGCTGATGGACGGGCGGCGCACGGTGCAGCAAGTTTGGGATGCGGCGATCGACCGTTTCGGCGATGACGCGCCGACGCAGGACGAGACGATCCGCCTGCTCGGCCAGTTGCACGCTGCCGAGGTGCTGCAGACCGAGGTCACGCCGGACGTCGCTGAGCTGCTGCGCCGCGTGCGCCGCGGCAAGCCGAGCACCTGGATGCAGAATCTGCGCTCGCCGCTTGCGGTGCGCCTGCCGCTGTTCGACCCGGACCGCTTTCTCGAGCGCTGGCTGCCCTGGTACCGGCCGCTGTTCGGCTTTGCTGGCTTCGTTCTTTGGGGCGTCGTGGTGGGCTGGGCGCTGTTCACGGCCGCGGCGCACTGGCAGGAGCTGACCCAGGACTTCTCGGCGCGCGTGCTCGCGCCGCAGAACCTGCTCCTCATGGCGTTGATCTTCCCGCTGCTCAAGCTGTGCCACGAGTTCGGCCACGCCTGTGCGACCAAGGCTTGGGGCGGCGAGGTGCACGAGATGGGCATCATGTTCCTTGTACTGATGCCGATTCCCTATGTCGATGCCTCGGCCGCGACCGCCTTCCGTGAGACCTCGCGGCGCGTGCTGGTCGGTGCGGCTGGCATGGTGATCGAGCTGTTCATCGCTTCGCTGGCCTTGTTCCTGTGGCTGGATGCCCAGCCCGGGCTGTTCCGCACCGCGCTCTACAACGTCATGTTGATCGCGGGCATCTCGACGGTTCTGTTCAACGCGAACCCGCTGCTGCGCTTCGACGGCTACTACATTCTCGGCGACCTGCTCCAGATCCAGAACCTGCGCCAGCGCGGGCAGCAGTACTTCGCCCATCTGGTCGAGTCGCGCCTGTTCGGGCTCGAGCTGCCCGAGTTCGATGCCACGCGCTGGGAGAAGCGCTGGTTCGTGTTCTTCACTATCGCCTCGTTCATCTACCGGGTGTTCATCATGCTGGCGATCGCGCTGTTCATCGCGCGCCAGTACATGATCGTTGGCGTGGCGCTCGCGCTCTGGGCACTGTTTGCCGCGTTCATTCTCCCGCTCGGCAAGGGGATCGCCTATCTCCTAGGACATGCGCGCCTGCGCAAGCAGCGACTGCGCGCGATCGCGACGACCGCGGCGCTCGTCGGCGTCGTGGCTGCATTGATCTTCGCGGTACCGCTGCCGTACTGGACGCGTGCGCAAGGCGTAATCTGGGTGCCGCAGGATGCGCAAGTGCGCGCGGATGCCGACGGTTTCGTGCGCCGCCTCGTCGTGGCGCCGGGTACCATCGTCTCGCGCGGAAGCCCGCTCCTCGTCGCCGAGAACGCCGAGCTCACCCCGAGAATCCGCGTGCTTGAGGCGCAGCTCGACCTGCTTGCGGCGCGCGCTCAGGCCGAGCGGGTAAGCGACCACGCGCGCTGGAACGTCACGCGCGAGGAGATGGCGGGCGCGCGCGCAGAGCTCGCTTACCTGCGCGAGCGGCGCGACCGGCTCACGGTGCGCAGCCCGACGAGCGGGATCTTCGTGACGGCAATACCGCCGCAGGATCTAGTCGGTCGCTACCTGCGCCAGGGCCAGGAAATCGGATACGTCGTTCCGGCGGCGATGGTCACGGCGCGGGTTCTCGTCTCGCAGGACGACATCGACATCGTGCGCTCGGATACTGAAGCGGTGCGCGTCAAGCTGGTTGGGCGCATGTACGAAAGCTTCGATGCGCAGATCGTGCGCGAGGTCCCGGCCGCCGTAAGCGAGGTTGCCAACCTGGCGCTGTCAAGCCAGGGCGGCGGATCGGCGCCGCTCGATCCGCGCGACGGGTCGAAGGTCAAGACGCTCAACAGCTGGTTCGAGTTCGAGCTCGCGTTGCCGGCGACCCGCGCTTTCGTGCTCGGCGAGCATGTCTACGCGCGCTTCGAGCATCCGCCCGAGCCGCTTTATCGTCGCATTTACCGCTCGGTGCGCCAAGTGTTTCTCAGGCAGTTCTCGGTGTGATGGCTGCGGCCGGCTCGGCGCTCGCCGGTGCGGCGTACCCGGAGCGCGACGAGGCGCGCGAGGGCAAGCTCGAGCGCCTGGTTTCGGCGCTACGCTATTTTTCCGGCGCCGCGCGCACGGGTCGTCAAAGCCTGGAGCGCATCGTCACCGCTACCGAGCGCGGTGCGCAGGACCTGGAGTCGTTGAGCGATGCGGATTTGCGCGAGCGCGCGGGACGGCTCGGCCTGCGTCTGAGGCGCGAGCAATTTACCGACGTTGTGCTCGCCGGGCAGGCGTTCGCTTTGGTGCGCGAGGCTGCGCGGCGCAGGCTCGGTATGCGGCATTTCGATGTCCAGCTGATTGGCGGCTGGGCGATGCTGAACGGCATGCTTGCCGAGATGGAGACCGGGGAGGGCAAGACGCTCACCGCCACGCTGACCGCGGCCACTGCAGCGCTCGCGGGCCGCGCGGTGCATGTGATCACGGTGAACGATTATCTCGCGGGGCGCGATGCCGAGACGATGGGACCGGTCTACGAAGCGCTCGGTCTCAGCGTTGGCCGTGTGGTGCATGGCCAGGACCCCGAGACGCGGCGCAAGGCCTATCGCTGCGATGTCACCTACTGCAGCAACAAGGAAATCGCGTTCGACTATCTGCGCGACAGGCGCGTTCTGGGCGGCAAGCCGCGCGTCATTGCGATGAAGGTCGATGGGCTCGGCGGCGGCGGGGCGTCCCAGCGTCTGCTGCTGCGTGGCCTGCAGTTCGCGATCGTCGACGAGGCCGATAGCGTGCTGGTCGACGAAGCCCGCACGCCGCTCATCCTGTCGACCGAGTCGCAGCACGGCATGGAGGAGGCGCTCTACGGCGAGGCGCTCGAGCTCGCGCGTGAGCTCGATACCGACGACTACGAGCTGCGTGACAAGGGCGTGCAGATCACCGACCGCGGCCTCGATCGGCTGGAAACGCTCGGCGAGGCGCGCGGCGGCATCTGGCGCGGCCCACGGCGCCGCGAGCAGCTCGTGCGTCAGGCGCTGAGCGCACTACATGCGTTCCGACGCGACAAGCACTACCTCGTGCGCGACGGCAAGGTGCTGATCATCGACGAGAACACGGGGCGCCTGATGCCAGATCGAAGCTGGGAACAGGGGCTGCACCAGCTCATTGAGATGAAGGAAGGCTGCGAGGTGACCGGCCGGCGCGAAACGCTGGCGCGCATCAGCTATCAGAGGTTCTTCCGCCGCTACCTGCATCTCGCCGGGATGACGGGAACCGCGCGCGAGGTCGCCGGCGAGCTGTGGGCGGTCTATCGCCTGCGCGTCGCGCGCGTTCCGACCAACAAGCCCGGGCGGCGCCTGCGTGAGGCCGATCGCGTGTTCGGCCGCTCGGATCTCAAGTGGCAGGCAGCGGTGGCGCGCATCGCGGAATTGCATGCGGCCGGCCGCCCGGTGCTCGTCGGCACCCGGTCGGTCGCCGCCTCCGAGACGCTTGCCGCACATCTCGAGGAGGCCGGGCTTCCATTCCGTCTGCTCAATGCGCGCCAGGATCGCGACGAGGCCGAGATCGTCGCGCAGGCCGGCGAGGCTGGCCGCATCACCGTGGCGACCAACATGGCGGGTCGCGGGACCGACATCCGCCTCGGTGCAGGCGTCGCCGAGCGTGGTGGACTGCACGTCATCGCCACCGAGCTCAACGACTCGAAGCGCATCGACCGGCAGCTGTTCGGACGTTGCGCGCGCCAGGGCGATCCCGGCAGCGGTGAGGCGATCCTTGCAATCGAGGAGGATCTTGTCACCTCGTACTTTCCATTCGCTGGTGCGCGGCTTTCCCAGCGCGGCCGGCTTCCGCTGTGGCTCGGACGCGTGGTATTCCGCGTCGCGCAGTGGCGGGCCGAGCGCGCGTTCTCGCGCATGCGCCGCGATCTGCTCGACCTGGACGACTACCTGGGAGACGTGCTCGCCTTCGCGGGGCGCGGCGAATAATCGAGCCGAGCGCGGGGCGCGCTCAGAACTTCGCCCGGCACTTCACCCCGGCCGGGATCCTGCCGTCAGGATTGGGCAGCTGCAATCGGACGCCGAAGGTGCCGCTCGCCGCATCGACCATGCGGTCGACGACTTCGACGCGCGCGCTGTAGCTGCCGCCGACCGGCTGCTCAAGCGTCACCACGGCCTTCTGGCCCTCGCGAATCTTGCCGAACGCGGCGACCGGCAGAATCAGTTCGACGTTAAGCGGATCGATTTCCTGGAGGCGCACGATCGGATCCTTTTGGTTGGACGTTGCCAGCTCGCCCGGATGGAGCACCACCTCGGCGACCACGCCGTTGACCGGGCTGCGGATCGTGCGTTGCGCGAGTATCTCCTCGGCGCGCTTGAGCTCGAGCTGCGCGAGGCGCCGGTTCTCGCGTGCCGCGCGCAGCTGCTCTTCGGCGAGACGATATTCTGCTTCGGCCTCGTCGCGCGCGTTTGCCGACACGAAGTTCTTCTTCACCAGCTCCTCGGCGCGCTGCCATTTCTTCTGCGTGATCTCGACCCGCGTCTGAGCTGCCTTGACGTCGCCTTCCATCTTCGAGCGCGAGCGCGCAAGGTTGACCGCGGCGCGCTCGGGGCCCGAGGCAAGGCGAGCGATCTCCTGGCCCTTTTTCACCAGCGCGCCACGTTCGACCAGAACGGCTTCGATCACACCCTCGACCGGGGAGCGCACGTCGATGCTCTGACGCGCCTCGACCAGGCAGTCGAACTCGAGCACCGGCTCCGCCGCGACCACCACGCCCGGCGCGATCAGCGCGGCGCACAAAATCGGAAGAAGAAAACGCAAAGAGAGGGCTTGCCGGCGCAGTGAATGGAGCGCGCAGTCTATCCGATTCGATGGCGAATCGCGCCGGCGAAATTCCCGTGTCGCGGGCGTCTGCGCGGTCGCGGACGCTACTTGCGCTTCGCGAGCTGCGCAACGAAGGCGGCGACCGAAGCGTCGTGCTCCGGCGTGTGGTGCGCGAGCGCCTGCATCGCGGCCGAAAGCTCGAGCGTCTCGTCGAGACGCCCGGTCTGCGCCTGGCGCAGCAGGCGTTTTGTCATGCGCAGCGCCGGGCCGGAATTGACCGCGATGCGCGCGGCCAGCGCGCGCGCGGCGTCCATCAGCGCTTCGGGCGCGACCACGCGCGTGACCAGGCCGATGGAAAGGGCGGTCTGCGCATCGATCGTGTCACCCGTGAACGTAAGCTCGGCAGCGCGCGCGTAGCCGATCACGCGTTGCACCAGCCAGGCGCCGCCGTCGCCGGGAATGATGCCGAGCTTGACGAAGCTCTCGGCAAAGCGCGCCTTTTCCGAGGCAATGCGGATGTCGCACATGCAGGCGAGGTCGCAGCCCGCGCCGATCGCCGGACCGTTGACCGCGGCGATCGTCGGCACGTCGAGGTCGTAGAGCGCAAGCGGAATGCGCTGGATGCCGTTCTGGTAGCCGCGCATGATGGCGTAGGGGTTGCCCGCGGAAATGCCTTTCTTGTCGCGCATGTCCTTGACGTTGCCGCCGGCGGAGAACGCGCTGCCGGCGCCGGTGAGGATGACGACCTTCACCGTGGGATCGGTGCGCACGCGCTCGCAGCAGGCGACGATCTCGTCCCAGTTCGCCTGGGTCGAGAGAGCGTTGCGCTCGTCGGGACGATTCAGGGTGAGCGTGACGACGGCGTCGTCGCGCTCGAACAGGACGAAATCGCTCATGCCGAGGCCTCCGGTTTCATCACTGCGGTGACCGCGCGCCAGAGGCCGCCTGCGGCCAGCGCCGCATCGCCCAGGCGCTCGGCCGCGCGCAGCTCGCCGCCGCGCAAGAGCACCAACGCGTCGCGCCAGCGCAGCAGATCCAGGCTGTGGCGGTGCAGCGCGTACTCGCGCGTGAAGCCGATCGCGCCGTGCACCTGGTGGCAGATGTCGTAGACCACGTCGACCGCGCGGTCGGCAACGACCGCGGCGGCATCGAGCAGCGTCGCCATGCGTGTTGACCCGATACCTTCGCGCGCCGCGCAGGCGAGCGCCAGGTCGGTGATCGCCGTGCAGGCGGCGATCTCCTCGGCCGCGAGTGCCAGGCTGTGCTGGATTGCCTGGAATTTCGCCAGCGGCTGGCCGAACTGCTTGCGGTCCTGCACGTACTGCACCGCAAGGTCGAGCGCGGCTTCCATCGCGCCGGTGATCTGCAGACAGCGCCCGAGCGCGAGCGCTGCGGTCCCGGCCGCGTCGGCGGACTTGGACTTGGGCGCGCTCGCTGCGCAGGCATAGCGGCC
>JAJDNJ010000287.1 GCA_022340705.1 Betaproteobacteria bacterium | reverse complement strand
CTTCAGTCCGGCATCCGCCTTCGATAGCCACGCGGCGTGGTCCGCGTGCAGGCTCTGGATCCAGAGCCGGTCGCCGGTCTCGAGCACGCCGGTGGTTTCCGGATACGCGCCGCCCGGATCCTGCAGGTCGGCGACGATGCGGCCGTTCTCATCGAACGCGAGCACATGTCCGTAAGCCGGCGGCACCGGCCACAGCGCCATGGGCAGGCGCATCACGACCTTGCGCAGGAAGGGCGAGCCGGAGAGCCTGTCGACCGCGGCGCCGCGCGGCTTGACCAGTCCCAGCCAGGTGCGCCCGCCGCGCCCGCGGGTGAGGTTGTCGGGGTAGCCCGGCAGGTTGGTCAGCAGGAGTTTCGCCTGCGGCGTACCGCCGACGGCAGCCTTCGCGCTCATCCCGCGCGCGCTCGGGTCGATCTTCCAGACGCGGTACTCGCCGGTCTCGACGACGAACAGGCTGCGCTCGTCCTCCGAGAGCGCGACGCCGTTGGCGAAGCACAGGTCGCGCATGACGACGCGGGTGCGTCGCGTCGCGGGATCGAACTCGAGCACGCGACCGGTCGCCGAGTGCTCCATGACGTCGAGGATGCCGCCCAGAAAGGTGCCGCCCACCGCTTTCGCGCCGAAGCGCCGCGTGGAGTCGGTGAAATAGATGCGCCCGTTGCGGGCGACCGCGACAGAATTCGCGTAGCGGATCGGGTCCCCGTCCACCGCATCGGTGAGCAGCTGAACCTTGCGCTCCGGCCCGATGGCGAGCAACCCGCGCATCGCATCCGCGGCGATCAGCCGTCCCGCCGCGTCGAAGTCGAGCCCGAGCACGCGTCCACCGGTGTCTGCCCATTTCTCGAACGCACGGCCGTCCGGGCTGGCACGCAGGATCGCGCCCGAGGCCACGGTTGCGTAGATCCCGCCGTCCGGGCCCAGTGCCATGCCCTCCGGGCCAATCTCGCCGCCGATCGGAACGCTGTGCAGCTGTGCGAGCCGCGTGTTGCGTGCATACGGACCCGCATAGCCCGGCGCCGGCGGCGCCTGCCATGCGACCGGCTCGATCGGAACCGGGGCGAGCGCGAGGTAGCCGATCCCCGCAAGCAGTACGACCGCGACGACGATGGCGGCAGCGCGCAGCACCCCACGAAGCTATCCCCCGCACCCATCCATGGCAAGCGCGCGATCGCGCGGCATCCGTGCTTAAATCGTCGAATGCCCTCCCGCGCGATGAAGATGCTGCTGGTCGACGATCACGCCCTGTTCCGCGAGGGCCTCAAGCTGCTGCTGCGCTCGCTCGGCGGCGAGCTCGAGATCGACGAGGCCGGCAACTGCCCGCAGGCGCTCGAGAAGATGTCCGGCCAGGGCTACGACCTCGTGCTGCTCGACCTCAATATGCCGGGTCGCGGCGGCCTCGACGCGCTGAGCGCGCTGCGCGAGGCGGCACCTTCGACGCCTGTAGTGGTCCTCTCGGGCGAGGAGGATCCCCATCTGGTGCGCGGGGCGATCGACCGCGGCGCGATGGGGTTCATCCCCAAGTCATCGACCCCCGAGATCCTCATCCCGGCCCTCAAGCTCGCGCTCGCGGGCGGCGTCTACCTGCCACCCGCGGTGCTCGACACGCGCGCCGATGCCCCGCAGTCCGCGCCGGCCCAATCGAAGCCCCAGGAAACGTCGCCGGCCGGGCTGACCCAGCGTCAGATGGACGTGCTGCGCTGCGTTGTTCAGGGCAAGCCGAACAAGGTGATCGCGCGCGAGCTCGACATTTCCGAAGGCACGGTCAAGGCGCACCTGTCATCGGTGCTGCACGCGCTCGGCGCGCGCAACCGGACCGAGGCGGTCTATGCCGCCGCGCGCCTCGGCCTGCGTTTGACCTGAGCGCGTCGGCCCGATCAGAAAAGCTTCAGCCACTTTGCCGCCGCCCGCGCGCGGTCCTCGCCGACGAACCGCCCGCGCTCGATGCGGCCGCGCTCGAAGCGGCCTCGCGCGAAGGGTGCGGGCAGAAAGCGGCGGCGGCTGAAGCGGCAGCGGATGGCCCACTGCCCGCTTTCCCGCAGGGCCTGAACGAGGGTGAACCCGTCGCCCGGCGGCGCGAACTCGGTGGCGACTTCGCATTCGTAATCACCGCCCCAGACGGCGGTCCCCTGCGCGCCCAGCGGCTCTCCCGAGGGCAAGGTGAAACGAAACGTTTCCTCCCATGCAAGGTTGTCGGGCACCGCGTTGGCGAACGGAAACGGTGCGTAGAGCGCCGAGCTGTGGATCGAGTGGATCGACATGCTTTTGCCGGAGCCGCGCGCCACGATTCGGGCGCGGGTGGCGAACGAAATGTGCTCGTCGCCCGACAGGAACACGACGTTGTCGATCTGCTTTTCGACGATGTAGGCGAGCAGGCGATGCAAGGAACCGGGGTAGCCGTCCCAGGCGTCCGAGCGCAGTGCGCTCGCGCGATGACCGTTTTGCAGCGTTCTGAGCGCGCGCGGCAGCAGACAGGCGGGCGAGGCGACGAACTTGGGAACGTCGGGATTCCTCGGCCTGGCGAGCCAGTCGAGCAGATCCTCGAATTGGCTGTCGCTCATGATGCGTGCGCGATCGATCGTTTCGGCGCTGCGCGCCTCACGCTCGGTGCGCGTGTCGGCGATGAAGAACGGAAAGCCGTTTAGCGCGAAGTCGTAGCGCAGAGGCAGCGGCGCATCGGGCGTCGGCGCCCTCAGCTCGGGACCCGCGACGCGCTGGTACTCCAGGTAGAAGCGGCGCCCGTCGACGAGGTTCTCATCCGGGCGGCGCTCGCCCGCAATCGGCTCCCAGTTGTCCTCGATCTCGTGATCGTCGAGCATCATGTAGACCGGGATGCGGCGCTGGATCCGGCGCAGGGCAGGCATGCGCAGCAGCCGCTCGTAGGGAAACTGGAAGCGGTCGTACAGGGTAGAAGGATCGAACAGCCCTGCGGTCGCGTCGGCATAGATCTGATCGCCGATCAACAGCAGGCACTTGGGCTTCAGTCCGGTGCCCTCGCGCTCGACGCAGCGCGCAAGACGCTCGTATGAGCGCTCCGCGACATCCCGATCGAGGAACCCCGCGGGATACTGGCAGCTGGCGACCGCGAACGTGATTTCGGTCGGATCGTGCGGCGAATCCAGCAGGCCGCGGTCGAGCTCGATCAGTGCCGGTTCCAGCGACGCGATCGGCGCATCGAGCAGCTCGCCCGCGTCGAGGTCGATGTGACCTTGCATGGCTTGCGGCATGTGCCGAACGGGAATCGTCCGCGCGAGCCCGCCGCGCAGCGGTTCGTCCCCGGGCTTCGCGAACCGGGCAAGGCGATCTTCCCAGATCGCGGAAAAATAGCGCAGCCGCGCCTCGGCC
>JAJDNJ010000268.1 GCA_022340705.1 Betaproteobacteria bacterium | reverse complement strand
GGCATCTGGGTCGACAACGATGGCGCGCTGACGGTCGCGGGTCTCAGTGCACCGGGCGCGATCGTCGTGACGACGCACAGCCCCCTGACGGTCGCGGCAGACGTCACCGGGGCGACGGTGATCCTCACGGCCGGCGACTTGCCGGGGCCGGGCGACGATCTGACGGTGCTGAGCGGCGTCACGATCACCTCGACCGTCGGCGATATCACGCTCACTGCGGGCGACGACCTGATCATCGAGGACGGCGCCGAGGTGCATTCGGCGGGCGCCGTGGTGCTGCACGCAGGCGGCGTGCTGCAGATCTACGGCGTGGTGACCGGGACGTCGGTTTCGATCGACGGCGACGACGGCGACAACGTGATCCTCGTCCGCCAGCTCGCCTCCGACATGACGATTCATACCTACGCGGGCAACGACATCGTCCGCATCGGCAGCAACGCCTCGCCGACGTCGAACACGGGCGGCACGCTCGGGATGATCAACGCGCTGCTCACGATCGACGCGGGCGACGACGAAGACCTGATCAGCGTCGACGACAGCGGCGATGCCACGGGCCGGACCGGCACCGTCAGCGCGACGCAAATCATCGGCCTCGGCATGGGCACCGGGCAGATCGTCTACGCCAATGCGGAGGCGCTCGAGATCGCGCTTGGCATGGGCGCGGACGAGTTGTCGGTGACGAGCACCGACGCCGACACCGCGATCGACGCGGGCCCGGGCAACGACACGATCACCGTCGGCAGCCTCGCGCCCGCGCTCGGCGGAACCGTCAACGACATCGCCGGGCCGCTCGCGATCGAGGGCGGCGCCGACGACGACACGCTCATCGTCGACGACAGCGGCGACACTGCGCCGAACGCCGGCATGGTGACGGCGAACGCGATCACCGGTCTCGGCATGGCGGGCGGCATCGGCTATGGCGGGCTGGAGACGCTGCAGATCCTGCTCGGCTCGGGCGACGACGTGCTCGACGGCTCGTACTCGAAGCTCGGCCTCACCGTCTCCGGCGGCGAGGGCAACGACATCCTGATCGGCGGCCTGGGCGACGACCATATCTCGGGCGGCGGCGGCAACGACATCATCCTCGGCGGCCCCGGCGTCGTGACGCACAGCGACCCGGAGGTGCTGCTGCTCGACGAGGCGGTGATCGTCGGCGCGATCCCGCTTTCGGGACCCGGCGTTCCCTACGGCGATCCCACGGTCATCGACGCGCTGCTCGGCGCGGATCTGGTGCTGCTCACCGGCGGTGCGGACCCGCAGGCGCTGCTTCTCGACCTGCTGCCCGACGGCAACGACGTGCTCGAGGGCGACGCGGGCAACGATGCGCTGTACGGCGGGCGCGGCGACGACAGTCTGAGCGGCGGCGCGGACGACGACTTCCTCGCCGGAGGCACCGGCAACGACGTCCTCGACGGCGGCGCGGGCAACGACACCCTGGTCGGCGACGATGCGCGCATCGATGCGCCCGGCGCCGCGGTGCCGCAGGTCAGGCACGGCCTGCGCCTGCCCGAGGGCACGGTGATCGAGCCGTTGCTCGAAGTGCGTCCCGGCCGCGCGCCGCTCGCGGGCAGCGCGCTGCTGATGCCGCAGGCGCCGGCGACGATCGCGCTGATCACCGATTTCTCTCATCACCTCGACCTGCTGCCGGGCAACGACATCCTCGCCGGAGGCGCCGACGACGACGTGCTGGTCGGCGACGACCTTGTACTGAGCGCGCCCGAAGCGAGCTTCGACGCGTCGAGCATGGCGGAAGCGCTCGCCGGCGCGCACGACCTGCTCGCGACAGCCGATGCGTTCGCCGACCTGCTGCGTGCGCAGTCCTGCTTGACCGATGGCCCGTGGAGCCTCGGCGGGAAGGGTCACAAGGACGTCACCGTGGTCGACCAGGTCTACGAAGTCGGCAACGACCTGCTCGACGGCGGCGCGGGCGACGATGCGCTGATCGGCGACGACAGCATCAGCCTCGCGCCGTCGATCGGGCTGCCGGTCGACCTCGCCGAAGACTTCGAGCATCTCGGAAAAGCGGTCGCCGCGGCCGGGAATCGATTGAGCGACGCGCTCGACAGCCTCGCCGAGATCGCCGCGAGCCGGCGCGATGTCGTGATCGAGGTTCCGCACCACGGTCACGTCCACACGCTGCTCGAGCATCACGTCGATCGCATCGTGCTGGGCAGCGACGTGATCGCCGGCGGCGACGGAAACGACTGGGTCGTCGGCGATACCTTCCAGCAGCTCCAGTGGACGGTCACGCTGCTGCCCGCGGTGGGCATCGACGATTGCGGCGGCGGGCGCGGCCACGACTGGCACGGCGACGACTGGCGCGGTTTTCGCTTCGACCATGACGGGAAGGTCCGGACCGACGTCATCGAGCGCGGCGCCGACACGATTTCGGGCGGCGCGGGCGACGATCTGCTGTGGGGCGACAGCCTCGTGGTGGGTGGCGGCACGATCATCCGTGCCGCGGGGGTTGGCAGCCACGCCTACCATTCCGCACGCCACGAGGCGCTCGATGGACTCGAGCGGCTGTTCGTGCTCGACGATGCCGCCTGCCGGGGCGGCGCCGACACGATAGTCGGCGACGAGGGCCGCGACTGGCTGATCGGCGGCGGCGGTCGCGACGTTCTGATCGGGGGACCTGGGCGCGACCACGTCCACCAGGGCGAAAACGAGTCGCGCGCGCTGCGCGAGCTGTTGCGCGCGCGCATCGACTGGCAGGCCGCGAACAACGGCGGCTGGGCGTTCAAGCTCTCGCCCTACGACAAGGACCGCCCGGGCAGGGGCGGCGGGCCGAACTTCGCGCCGTTCGACTTCTGAGCTACAGCACGGCGCGCAGGAACTCGGCGACCGCGGCGTTGAACCCTTCGGGGTTCTCCAGATTGATCGCGTGCCCGCCGGGAACGTCGGCGATGCGGATGCCGCGAATGCGGTTTTCGGCCACGTCGCGCAGCGGCTGGAACGAGCGCTCGCTGCGTCCGTTGACGAGCAGCGTCGGGCAGGCGATGCGGTGCAGGTCGCCGAGCACCGACAGCTGCGGCCTCGCGATTCGCGTCAGGCGCGCGACCGCGCGCGGGTCGGTCGCATCGGCGACCGCGGCCATCGCCTCGCGCAGCGTGGGCTCGAGACGGCGCGCATGCCGCGGATGAAACGGCAGCCGGGCGAGCGCGGCGCTGCCGCCGCGCTCGATTGCCTCGGCGCGCGCCGCGCTGTCCTCGGGCGAGCCTAGCGCCTCGGGCGCGAGCAGCGCGGAGCGCGAATTGGTGAACACCTGCGCCTGAACGCGCTCGGGGTGCAGGATCGAGTAGCGCAGCGTGAGCGCCGCGCCGAGCGACTGGCCGCAGAGCAGCACGCGTTCGGCGCCGAGCTCGGCGCGCGCGCGCTCGAGCTCGCCGAGAATCGCTTCGGCCGTGTAGTAGCGCTCGTCCTCCGGGCAGGGGGCGTCCCCGTGCCCCCAGAGCTCGAACAGCACCGGCTGCACGAGACCGACGAGCGCGGCCAGGTTCGGCCGCCATTGCGCACGGCTCGAGAGCATTCCGTGCAGGAAGAACATGTACGGCCCGCGGCCGCCCCGCGCGAGACGGTAGGGCATGCGCGGCGTAGCCGCGGCACTCATGAGGACAGACCGCCACGCTCGAAGGCGAGCTCGGCGCGCAGCGGCAGGTGGTCGGACGCGGTGCGCGCGGCCGGGCTGTCGTGGCGCTCGAGCGCGCACAGCGCCGAGCGCGGCCTCGCCCACAGGCGGTCGAGGGCAAAGACCGGGAAGCGCGCCGGCCAGGTGCGCGGTGCCGGCGTCTGCGCAAAGGCGCGGTGCAGCCAGCGCAGCGGTCGGCCCCACAAAAACCACTCGTTCAGATCGCCGAGCAGCACCTCGAGCGCAGCCTGTGCCTGGTTCATCAGGTCGAGCACGCGGCGCGCCTGCGCGCGACGCTCCCAGGGCGCGAGGCCGAAGTGCGTGGCGACGACGCGCAGCACGGCGCTTCCGGCGCCGAGGGAGACCTCGATCGCGCCGCGCGGCTCGCGTCCGTCGACGCTCAGATCGTGCAGGCGCTGTGCGCGCACGGGCAGCCGACTGAGCAGCGCGTTGCCGTAGTGCGCGTTCTCGCGGAACAGGGTTGGACCGGCGATCGCTTGGTATCCGAGGCCGGCCAGGGATTCGAGCAGGTCGAGCCCACCCTCGGCACGCGTCTCGACCTCCTGCAGCGCGACGACGTCGGCGTCGAGCTCCTCGATGACCCGCCGCACGCGCGCCGGGTCGAAGCGTCCGTCGCCGCCGACACAGCGGTGAATGTTGTAGCTGGCGATGACGATCGGCACCGCGCGTCAGTCCGCCGGCGCCTGCGGTTCGGCGCCGCCCGCGCGGCGCCTGAGCCAGCTGACCAGTCCATAGGCGACGAGCGCGATGCCTGCGAACACCAGCGCGAGGACGAGGCCGTTCTCCCAACTCGGGTCCTCGAGCATCGCGCGGACGCGGCCGGTGAACAGGGCGACCGCCGCGATGCCCGGCGTCATGCCGATCAGCGTGCCGAGGATGAAATCGCGCAGGCTGACGTGCGATGCGCCGCCGACCAGATTGACGATGCTGTAGGGCGCGATCGGCACGACGCGCGAGAGTACCACCGCGAGCAGCCCGCGCTGCGCCAGTCGCCGGCTGATCCGGTTCAGACGACCGCCGGCGAGCCAGCGCACGGTCCGGCGCCCGAGCAACACGCCCAGTCCGTAGCCGACGAGCGCGCTCGCGAGCGCGCCGGCGAGCGCGGCTGCGAATCCGGTCAGCGTGCCGAACGAGAGCACCGTGAACACGATCAGCAAGGTGACCGGAAAGGCGACGAGTCCGGCGATGACGAAAACACCGACGACGAGCAGCGGCGCGCCGGGCAGCTCGGCAAAGCCCGCGCCGGCCTCGAGCAGCGATGCCACGTCCAGGTCGCGCGACAGCGGTGTCCAGCGCCATGCAGCGGCCATCAGGCCGAACAGGACCAGCACACCGATCCAGATCCAAATCCGGCGGCTCGCGGGAGCGCGCTCGTCCTCGTGCAGGAACTGCTGCGCGAGCTGCTCGGGATCCACCGGCTGCTCCGGGTCGAGCAGCTCGGTTTCGGGCAGCAGGCTCTCGATTTCCTCCGTGGTCGCGAGCGGCAGCGGCCGCAGCCTGCGCTCGCCGTCGCACAGCGCGTCGATCGCGCCGATGAGCCCGCCCTGCGCGCGCTCGGCCGCGGCGAGTTCCTGCGCCGAGCGGCCGAGGTGCTCGCCTAGCAGGCGCCGGCGGAAGGCTGCGATCGTTTCGATCGTGCGCGTCTCTTCGTCGGCAGCCTCGAGCGCGAGGTCGCATTCGCCGTCCAGCCCCATCGAGCGGTTGTTGAGATTGGACGAGCCGATCCGCAGGAAGCGGTCGTCGACGACCATGACCTTCGAATGCACGTCGATGCATTCGTCGCCCAGCCCCGGCCGATCCGGATAGAGCACGCGCAGGCGGCCGTGGCGGTCGGCCGTCTGCATGCGGCGCACCGCGCGCGCGCGCAACGCATCGAGTGTGACCTGCGACAGCCAGCCGCTGGTGCGCTTCGGCGTGACCACGACGACCTGTGGGCCGTCGTCCTCGGCGAGGCGCGCGGCCAGCGCGTCGATCACGCGCGGCGCAGTGAAGTACTGGTTCTCGATGTATATGCTGCGCCGCGCCGCGCGCACCGCGTCGATGTAGAGCTGCTGGACCTCGCGCACCTCGGCGCGCCCCGCGTACGCGGGCTCGGTGCGCGCGATCGCCACGTCGACGTTCTCGAGATCGACCGCGAGACCTGCGGGCCAGCCCGCCGCGCCGCGAGCGGGACGGATGCGCCTCGGCCGCCGGCCGGTGGCGAAGCGCCAGCGCTCGCGCGCGAGCTCGCCCAGCGCGCGCGCCGCGTCTCCCGAAACCAGCATCTGCACGTCGTGGTGCGGCGCCGGGATGCGCGACTCGCCCTCGGCGCGGCGCGCGTCCTGCGGATCGTGCGCCGGCGTGTCCCAGCGCGCGCGCGTCGGGTCGAGTCCGCCGGCAAAGGCGAGCGCGTCGTCGATGACGACCAGCTTCTGATGGCGCGAGGCGCCGAGCGGATGCTTGTCGTCCAGGTAGAAACGGATGCGCCGGTGGGTGTCCCAGTCGAGCTTGTAGACCGGCAACCACTCGCGCTCCATGCCGTAGAGCATCACGAAGTCCCAGTTCAGGATCGTGATCCGGACGCGTCGCGTGCGTGCGATGTGGTTGAGCAGCGCCTTCAGCGTCACCGGCGCGCTGTCGTCCACCGTGCTGCGCACCAGGGCGAGCTCGCTGTAGATGTCCCAGGCGAGGATGTGCACCAGCTGCCGCGCGTCGAGCAGTGCGCGACGCAGCGCGGCGAAATAGGCCTCGCCGTCGATCAGGAAGGCGACCCGATCGGCCTTTTCGATGCGCCAGCAGTTGCGGCCGGCTTGCAGTATTGGCATGGCCTGATTCGATTCGCCGCGGGACGCGCGGCCCGCGCTGCTCCGCGCGCTAGCGACGCACCCCGTAGTGCAGCACCCAGCCGAGCGCGGCGTAAACTGCGACGGCGATCCACAGCATGCCGGCGAGCTGGAAGATCTCCCAGCCCTTCACCGTGCGGGCATGTGCCGCCATGAAGTAGAGCAGAAACATGCCATAGCTTGCCGCGGCCCAAACAGCGGTGACGCCAAGCACGGCGATTGCGCGCCAGCGGCGCGCGTACAGATAAACGAGCAGGCGCGCGACGAAATACACGAGAAACGCGACGCACACGAGAATCGGCGCCGCGACGGTGACTGCAGTCAGAGCCCTGAGACCGACTTTCTCGTATTCGCCGGCGCGCAGCAGCGCCCACCATTCCAGCGGCCAGCTGCGCGGCCGCGCCGCCCAGGACTGGCGCGCGGCTTCGGCGGCACGGCGCACGTCCGGATCCGGATCGGCGAGCGCCTGCTCGAGCAGCGCCTCGCGCCGGTCGATCTCGGCGCGCGGCGTGCCGAGCCAGCTGATCAGCGCGCGGCGCACGTAGGGATCCGGATCCGCAAGCGCGCGCTCGAGGACGGCGGTGCGTGCCTGCATGTCCGGCGCGGCGCGCAGCAGCACGCCGAGCGCGACCACGCGCACCGGCGGCTCGCGGTCGCGCGCGCCCGCCTCGAGCTGGGAGCGAAACGCAGCGGCCTGAGCGCGGTATCGCCCGTCGTTGCCGAGCAGCGTGCCGAGCGCCGCATAGCCCGCGCGGCGCACCTGGGGATCGACGTTCGCCATCGCTGCCTTGAGCTGCGGGATCAGGCTGCCGCGGTCGAACGCGTCGTCCGGACCGCCGGCGACATAGCGCGTCAGCTCGAGCGCGGCCACCGCGATGCGCGGGTCGTCATCGCGCATGAGCGCGATCGCGCCGGCGCGCCAGGCCGCGTCGCGCCGGTTCACGCGCAGTGCCGGCATCGCCCTGAGCCGGCTCTCCGCGGGCAGCGACCGGTCGAGTGCGACCTCGAGCGGCGTGCGATCGGCGAACAGGCGCTCGATCTCGATGATGCGCAGCCCGTGCTCGGCTGCGCGGCGCACGTCCTCGACGCCGTCGCGGGTCGCCGCGATCAGTGCGCGCTTTGCCTGCGGGTAGTGCTGCGCCGAATGCGCGAGCGCGTAGACGGCATGCACGCGCACGCGCCGGTTGGGGTCGTCGCCGAGCGCGCGCTCGAGCGGTTCGATCACCGACGGCGGAAGCCGTCCCTTGCCCTTGGCGATCGTCTCGAAAGCGCGCGCGAGGTCTTCGCGTGCCCCGGGACGCGGCGGCGCGTCGAACTCTGCGGTCAGCTCCGCGAAAACCGCGTCGGGCAGCGGCTGCGCCGCGCCGATCGCCGCGAGCGCGTCGATCGCAGTGGGGTAGAACGCGGGCGAATCGCGCTCCCGGCTCAGCTGCCCGATGCGCAGCACGACGTCGGCGCCGATTCTGTTGTGTGCCGCCGCCTCGCCCGCCGCCGCAATGGCCGCAACAAGCAACGCGTCGTCCTGCTCGTGGAGGACCGCGTCGGCGAGCGCCTCGCGCGCGTCGGGCGGCAGCGCCTGGCGCGCGCCGACCGCGCCGAGGCTGCGCCAGGCTTGGATGCGCACCGCGCGCGCGGCATCCTGACGTGCGTGCTCGACCAGCAGCCCGACCAGCGCGGCGTCGGGCGCGCGCAGAGCCGCCGCGTCGCGCAGCGCCTCAATGCGCATCGGCACGCTGCCGGTGGCGGCACGCAGGCGCACCGAGACTTCGCTGCGCCACATTTTCATGCTGAGCGGCAACAGCAGCTGGCTCCA
>JAJDNJ010000261.1 GCA_022340705.1 Betaproteobacteria bacterium | reverse complement strand
GCATGGCGCTCGAGAAAGCCGCGCCGCGTGCGCGCCGACAGGGCGCGGTCCCAGTCGACCCTCGGGCTCCACTCCGGAAAGGCAAGCTGCAACGGCGAGTGGATCAGGTCGCCGGACATGACCGCGCGGGCACCATTCGACGCGAGCGCAACGGCCACATGCCCCGGCGTGTGGCCGGCCGTCGGCTCAAAGTGGATGCCGTGCTCGATCTCGTGGTCGAGTTCGACCAGCACCGCCTGGCCGGCTTCCATCACGGGCAGGACGTTTTCGCGAAACACGATGCTGTTCGCGGCCGCGCTCGCCTCGTATTCGGGCCTGGCGAACAGGTACTTCGCGTTGGGAAACGTCGGCACCCAGCGGCCGTCCACCCGTTGCGTGTTCCAGCCACAGTGATCGACGTGCAGGTGGGTGCACATCACGGTATCGATGTCCTCGGGCGAGACGCCGGCGGCGCGTAGGTTGGCGAGCCAGATCTCATCGCTGCGCGCGCCCCAGCCTCGAAACACGTCGTGAGATTTGCGGCAGCCGATGCAGGTATCGATCAGCAGCGTGTGGCGCGCACTGCGCACGAGGTAAGACTGCACCGGCAGCTTCAGGCGCAGCTCGTCCGCGGAGAGCGCATCCGGCGCGAGCCAGCCGAGGTGCGGTTCGAGCGCCTCGCGCGTGGCGTCCGGGAACATTTGCGGCGCAGTGAGGAAGGGGCCGTCCCAGTCGACGATGCGATCAACGCGAATGTCTCCGAGCAGCAACGACGACATGGAAGGCTTCCCGAGGATGGTTCGGGGCTCGAGCTTAGCCGGGATCGAGCCCGGCGACGGAGGCACGGCAGCCCCTTGCAATCGGCCGCGCAGCCCCCATACTATCTCTGTCGAATTCGGCATTGAGTTGTCCGACTCTGCCCGTATGGCGTGGTGCCCGGCCTTCTCCAATCCACGATTTGATGCCCCGCGCTCATTTGGCCGGGGCGACGCCAGACTCGGAGGGGTTTCATGCCTACTGGCACGGTAAAGTTCTTCAACCAGTCCAAGGGCTACGGTTTCATTCAGCCCGACGGTGGCGGTAAGGACGTGTTTGTTCACATCACGGCCGTGCAGCGCGCCGGTCTGACTGGTCTGAGCGAGAACCAGAAGGTCTCGTACGAGCTTCGCCAGGGCCGCGACGGCAAGACATCTGCTGACGACTTGAAGGCACTTTGATGGCGAAGGAAGAGATGATCGAAATGCAGGGCGTGGTGAGCGAAGTGCTCCCCAACACCCAGTTCCGCGTGACGCTGGACAATGGCGTCGACGTGCTTGCCTATGCCTCTGGCAAGGTGCGCAAGCACCGGATTCGCATCCTCGCTGGCGACAAAGTCAGCCTGCAGATTTCGCCTTACGATCTGACCAAGGCACGCATCAGCTTTCGCCACAAGGACGAAGACGCGCCGCCGCCCAGGCACGCGCGTCCGCAATACCGCCGGCGTTGAGCGCCGCGCGGCCTCCAGGGCCGCTGTTTCGCAGCACTATAGTGCTTAAGGCGCTGATTTCTCTCGTCAAGGTGGTCGATTCGCGGTAGAATGCTTGTTCTCCGTCGCAGGTTTGCGTGACCCGTGGTCCGGTGGCGCAGAACGTAGGACTTTCAGACGGTCGACGGCAGGGCATTCGACGTCCAGTCGCGTTGTTCTCGGTGGTTACCGGGTCCGCATTTGGGCACTTCGGTGGGCGACGCATTCTGTGAGTTTCTGAAACATCGACGACAGGAAAGCGAGATACCGGTGAGCATCCCCAAGGCGGAGCGCATGCAGTTCAAGGTTGGGAAGTACGACGTCATCGCACAGCCCATGAATGGATCGGCGCACATGCTGCGCTACACGGTGCGCCTGCACGGCAAGCGGATCGGCGCGCTGGCTAGCATGCCGACCGAGTCCGACTGCAAGTTCATGGAATCCCCGCCGCCGGTGCCGCCGCTCAAGCCTTTCGTGTACTACCGTCCGGGCCGCCCGAAAAAGGGCGCCACTCCGCCTAGCGCGGCCAGCGACGCGGGCGCGGGTGCGGGCGCGCGTGACGATCTGCCGAGCGACGCGATTCCCGACGCGCTGCGCGGGCGGATCGACGACTGACACACCGGGACTTCGAGCCCCGATGCTCCGGTCCAGGCCGTTGCGCGGCTAGCGCCCGCGGCCGCCACCCATTCCAGCGCCGGGCCCCATGCCGCCCGGTCCTTTGCCTGCTACGCCTGCGCCATAACCCGGGCCGCCTCTCGGTGGCGGTTCGTCCGGCAGCGTGACTCCGCGCTGCTGAGCGCGGACCTTCATTTGTTCGTGGTGCTCACGGCGCAGGCGCTCGCGTTCCTGCTCGGTTTGCGCGGAGCGCATGCGCGCGCGGTATTCGTTGCGCTCTTGCTCGGTCATGAGCTGGCTGCCGTAGATGCGGTCCTGCTGACGCGCCTGCGTCTGCGCGAGGGTATTTTCCTGCACAAGCAGTAGCGATGCGGCTGCCAACAAGACGGAAATGGTGCGACGGGCTTTCATCGAGTTCTCCTAGCATCCCTGCGATCACTGCGTAGCTTGTCGCGTTGGGCTTCGGCGATATCGGCGATCGACTGCGCGGCGCTGCCGGTCACGGGTGTGCACAGCGACATGCTCACGTTCTCGACCAGGGCTCGTGTCACCGGTACGCGCGAGGCGAGGCCAAAATAGGTGCCGATCAGAGGCAGATCGGGCTGCGGCCTTTCTAACTCTTCCTGAATGTTGGCGACGAGATAGCGCGCCGTTGCGCCATCCTGGCGCGCTCTGTGCGCCAAATGCTGGGCGACGGCCTGAATGCGCCCCTCGTTGCTGCCCGACATGCGCTGGCGCGGGTTCGCGGGTGTGCCTGGGGTAGGGCAGTCTCCAAAATTGACGGCGTTGTATTCGGCAATCGTGATCGTGTCGCCGGGCGCTGGTGGCGGTGACGGCGGCAAGGTCGGCGCTTCAGCCTCTTGCGTTCGCCCGCCGAGGTAGCCCGGACGTGAGGTTTCGGTCGCGCGCGGCCCGGAATTCTGAGCCGGACCGCCGAGACTCGATGGCGCGCCACCCGGACTCGGATTGCTGATGCCGCTCGCGCCGCCGCGATTCGATCCACCGGTAGCGCCTCCTCCGATGCTGCCTGCGGCGGGTCCAAGGCTTCCGCCTCCGGTTTTCGTCTGCTGCGCGTACGAGGGTCCGAACAGCAGTACCGTGCCGAGTACAGCGCCAAGCACCACGATGCGCGCATGTCCCCCGCGTCGACCGCGCGGCGATTCTGTGCGACGAGACGCGGGCATCTTCATTTCGATTTCGTCTCGGCTGCGGCCACGACAGCATTGCGCTGCTGCTCGGCGGCCGCCGCGATACGCTGCGCCTGTTCATCACTCACGCGCACGCATAACTGATTGCCGACTTGCTTTACCTTGTCGGCCGTTACAGGCTCTTTGGCCACCAGCCCGAGGTAAGTGCCGGCAAGCTGCGCGTCAACCTCGGGCTTCAGCAGTTCTTCCTGCAGGTTCGCCATCAGATACGGTGAAACGACGCGCCCACTCTCCGCGAGCTCTGAGTCGACGACGCCGCGCGCCGCATTGAGCCTGCGCAAATTCCTGCTGCCGAGCTGCTCCGCAGCGGGCATTTTCGGCGCGACGCCCTCGCAGCGCGGCTCGCTGTCGAGCGCCTTGCGCACATTGGCCGAGGGCCCTCCACCCGGACCTGGAATGACATCGGTCGTCGACGTCAAATAGGTTGTTGCGGTCGGGTCCGTGCCATAGGGATCGGTCGGATCGCCAGGCAGCGTCCAGCCGCCCCAGTAGCGAAACCGACCGGCAGTCTGCGGCTCTTGCGCAGCGTATCCCGCGCCGTAGCGCCCGATGCCTTCCGGCACCTGACCGTTTCCGCGCAGCCCGCTGCCGCCACCGAATCGGTCGCCACCGGCCTCGTGCGCCGTTGCGGCGCCATGCCGACCGGATGCGTGGCCGCGATGCTGGTAGCGCGTGCCATGCCCTTTGGCTTCCTCGCCGCCATGCTCGCTGCCCGTGTCATGACCGCTGCCGTGGCCGCCGCTCGCTCCCGGGCCTCCGCCATGCCCGCCGGATCCTCCCGGACCGCCACCGTGGCCACCTGCGCCTCCGCCTTCCTCTCCGCCGCTGTCGTGTCCGCCGCTGCTTTGGGCGACGACGCCGATCAGCCGCACGGCGTCAAATCCGGCGCTCGGCTCGAAGGTGATCAATCCTCCACTCGTGAACAGAAGGGCCACGGACGCCGCGATCAGCGAGACTCTGATCTTGGCTCTCATAGTTGGCTCCGTCGTTTCGCAGGGTGTACTTCTCGACGCTTGGTCGCGAGTGCGGCTCCCATCCCGGTGGCTCTGCAGACCACCGGGACGAGATTCGCGACGTCAGACGCTGAGTAAACGTGCCGGCGTCTTCGTTATTGCCCTTCGTGCACTTCGTAGATCGCGACCCGCACCAGCTCTGCCGGCTCAGCCACACGCGCGTCCTGCTCGGCGTCCGGATTAACCGTTGCGCTGCTACCCACTTCGCTCGGGAATTCGAAGATCACGTCCACCGCATGCACCACCGGAACGGTGACCTCTTTGGTCTTGTCGGAAGCCATTGCGATGAACAACGCAGCGGCCATGTCGCGATCGGCCTCGGCTACGCTCCAAACCACGTTGCCGTCCGCATCCTGGATCATTCCCGTGTTCAGGATCGACTTGTAGAACGCCAGGTTCGCGAGTGGCGAGTCGACGCGAACGGTCGAAGGATCGGCGAGCAGTGCCTTCAGGTCGGCCTTCGGATCTGTCGAAGTCTTCAGAATCGCAAGCGCAGCGTCGTAGAACGCCACGTTGTAGACGCCGTCAGATTGCAGCTCGGCGACACCATTGAGCAGCGCGCTGGTCAGCACCGAGTCCGGCGCGCGTGCCACGTTCATGCGCCCGATGTCGGTGAGGTCCTGGCTCGCCCAAGCGGGCCGGCCGCCTTGCGTGCCGGTGATGGGCTTGGAGCCGTCGCCGCCATATCGCGGACCTTTCGCGTCGCTGTCGGCGCTCGGACCGCCCTGGCCTGATCCCTTGCCACCGACGCCCTGCGCCGGTCCGCCAGCGCCCTTGTGACCCTGCGTGCCGGTCGGTCCGCCCTGGCCCTTCGGGCCTTCCTGTGCGTACGCGGCGGGCATCGCCAGCGCCACGCCGAACGCGGCAACCGTTGCTGCGACGAGCGCTTTCACTGTGAATGCCTTGGCTGACATGGTCATGCTCCTTTTGTTGCGGGATCCGGCACGCCAGCGCACCATGCTCTGGAGGCCGGAACCCCCGTTTTGAATGAGAAACGCTATTGAATATAAGAGAGTCCTAATATTTGAGGCCCAAAAAAAGTGCATCAGCTTCAATTCGGATTACGGCCGGTCTAGGGCCATGTCGATCTCGTCACTCACACAGAAATCTTCCCCCGCCGGGAAAAGCCGGTCTTGACTCCGGTCAAGAGGGTATGCGGCAGCGCACGCGATCTGCCGATGCGCGTGACATCTGTCACCGGTTTGAGCGCCCCGCGTCCGGCATGGATGCGGCGGCCGATCGGTGCTCAGTGCGAGAGGGGGATCGCGATCCGGATGAAGGCCATGTGCTTCTTGAAATTCTCGTCCGGAGCGGTCGAGTCAAGCTTTCGGTAGGCGTAGCTGAAGTCGAAATACAGGTTGGGCGTCATGCGGAATCCGACGCCAACGCTCGCGCCGTAGTAGTCGTCGGTACGCTCGATTCCCTGGTAGGCCGCGCGCGAGAGGGAGGCGTCGCCACGCACCGACCAGGCGCTCGACAGGCGATGATTGATGCCGATCGAGCCGAAGGTATTTAGGTAGCCGGACGCGACCTGCACGACGCCGGGCGCCAGCAACTGGGTAAGCGCCGTCTCCTCGACGGTGCGATCGACGAAGGCCGACAGGCGCGTGTCATCGGTAATCGCGTAGACGAGGGCGCCGCCGAACAAGGGCTTGTTGAGGTCGCTGAAGCGCGGGTCTTCGTAATCCTGCTCGAGGTAACCGGCAAACGCGTCGAGCTTGAGCTTGCGCGGTATGTTCCATTTGACGCCGGCGATCCAGCGCGCGCCAGTCGAGCTTTTCTGATAGCCGAGATCGTCCGGCGTGTAGATGTAATTCCGGTTGTCGAACGCGAGTTGCACGTAGGGCTCGATGCGCTGCGATATCTCGTAGCCAATGCGCAATCCGCCGGTGTACTGCCAGCGATCCCGATCGTCGTTGTTGATGATGTTGACCACCCCGCTACCGGTCAGAAACGGCACGTCGTTGTAGTCGAGCTTGTTCCCCGACCCCGCGAAGCGCAGCGAGATCGGACCTTCCTGATGAAAAAAGCCCGCGTAGTAGCGGAACTGATGGTAAATGGTCGGCAGCAATCCGTTGCGCGCATCCGGAGATTCACGATCCTCGTGGTTCTGCGCGTAGCTCATTCCGCCGTACAGGTTGGTGTTGGCGGACATGTCGACGCGGCCTTCGCCGCTGAGGAGGTAGTCGTCAGTGTCCTCGATCGCGTAGGTGTTGTATTTCGTCGCATCCAGACCGGCGTAGAAATTCAGCGCGTGCTGGGCCCAGTTCGATTGCACCCAAATCGACGGCGAGAGCACCCATGCGTAATCGCTGACCGTATTCGTATTCGTATAGAACACGTTGTCGTCGGTAAAGAAGGTCGCGTCGAATTCCGGATACACCACAAAAGGGCCCATCTCGTAGGGCGTGCCGGCGGGAACGACGGGCTCGATCGCACGCACATTCCGCCCTGGCGCTGCGCCCGGACGTGCACCTTCTGCCTCTGGCGGAGGTGCCTTCTCGCCCTCAGGCAGCGGAGACTGCGTCGTCGGTTCGCCCGGCGCGGCAGGTTCGCGCGTCTGGGCATTGGCGGGCGCGGACCAGGCGAGCGCGATTGCAATGCTGAGGGCGGCAACGCAGGCCGTCGGTCGCAGACTTCCCATCGATCTAGAATCGGCGCTGATCGTTCGCTTGTTGTTCTTTTCCGGCGCGAATACGGGGCGCGGTGGCGCAATAGCTTGATGATGGATTATCTTCGATTACCCGCTCGATGCCAATGCGCCTGGGCTGCGAGGGGGCTGTTCGCGCGCTCTGTTGCGTCGATGCCGCAGCTGTGCGACGTGCTCACCCAGTGAGCCCGTCGCAGTCGAGAATGTTCTCCATTTCGGACGGGCGATCGGATCGAACCATGTCGTCAGCCAAGCGGCTTACCTATGGCGTGAACGCGCACTCGCCGCAATTCTTCCGTCCCTTCGGAGACGCCGAGTCGGATCACGGCTGCGCCAGCTGCCGCCATTCCATCGGCTGGGACAGCGTCCACGTGTTCTGTCAGCGCGCGCGCATCGTGGCGGTTTTTCCCTGCGGCCACTGGGAGCGCGAGGCGGGCAGCGACTGAGCCCGGATCTGCGAGCCGCCTAGACGAGCTGCGACATCGGCTTGAGCGTGACGCCGGCCTTGACCAGCGCGGCGCGCAGCTGACCGGCCATCGCCACCGCCGCGGGGTTGTCGCCGTGCACGCAGATGGTGTCGATTTTCACCGGCATCTTCTTGCCGCTCACGCTGGTGACGGCGCCTTCCTCCAGCATGCGCAGCACGCGCTGCGTGGCGAGCGCAGCGTCGTGGATCACCGCGCCGGGTTGCTTGCGCGAGACGAGGTTGCAGCTGTCGTCGTACTGCCGATCGGCAAAGACTTCGCGCGCGATGCGTAGCCCCGCCTTTTCGGCCGCTCGTTCCGCCTCCGTGTTCGGCATCGCGACGACGATCAGCTCCGGGTCGGCCGCCTTGGCGCCCCGTGCCACCGCGAGCGCGGTGTCGAAATCGACCGCGGCGAGATTGCCGAGCGAGCCATGCGCCTTAACGTGGGTGACCTTGTGGCCGGCCGCACGCGCGATCGCCTGGATCGCGCCGATCTGGTAGATGACCATTTTCTCGAGGTCCTCCGGGCGCTCGCCCTGAATCGGGCGGCGGCCGAAGCCCCAGATGTCGAGGAAGCCCGGGTGCGCGCCGACGTCGACGCCATTCTGCTTGGCGAGCGACACGGTCTTGTGCATGACCAGCGGGTCGCCGGCATGGAATCCGCAGGCAACGTTGGCCGAAGTCACGATGCCGAGCATTGCCTCGTCATCACCCATCTTCCATGCACCGAAGCTCTCGCCCATGTCGGAGTTGAGATCGATGTTCGCCATGGCAGCTCCTCCAGCTGGTTTGTCGCGCGCGCACAGCGGCTGCGTGACGCGATCGGGTGGCATACTCGGTCCATGCGGACCCCGCAGACGAACATTGTAGCGGCTGCCCATGCGCACGCTGGCAGCGCACAGCCGCGATGACCGGTGCTCGGCGCAGAGCCGGCGCGCCGCCCGCCTGCCGTTTTCTGCACGCCGGCGATCAGGCGCTGGTCGTCGAGTTCGGCGATGTGATCGACGCCGGCCTCAATCGGCTGGTGCAGGCGCTCGATCGGCGCGTCGCGGCCGCCGCAATCAAGGGCGTGATTGAGTGCGTGCCGACTTACCGCTCGCTGATGATCGTCTACGATCCGCTGCGCATTCGCGCCGCGGCACTGCGCCAGCGCGTTGAGAAGCTGCTGCCCCGCACGGCCGACGCCGAAGCGGCGGCGCGGCGCTGGACGATTCCGGTCGCCTACGGTGGCCCGCACGGCCTCGACCTGGAGCAGGTGGCGCGCGCGCACGGCCTGAGCACGGACGAGGTGGTCGCCTTGCACAGCGGGGCGGAGTACCGCGTCTACATGATCGGCTTCTCGCCGGGGCTGGCTTACCTCGGCGGGCTTCCGGAGCCACTGCACACGCCGCGGCGTGCCTCGCCGCGGCTGCGCGTGCCCGCGAGCAGCGTGGCGATCGGGGGCATCCAGGCAGCGGTGTTTTCGGTGGAGATACCGAGCGGCTGGCACCTGCTGGGCCGCACGCCCGAGCGCATGTTCGACTTGCGCCGCGCCGAGCCCTTTCTGCTCGGCGCAGGCGACCGTGTGCGCTTTCGTCCGATCTCGGCGGCCGAGTACGACCGGCTCGCGGCACTCACCGCACGCGGTGACGTGGTCGCCGAGTGCGAGGCGGGAGCGTGACGCGCACGGCGCAGAGCGCAGTCTTGCGCGTCATCAACCCGGGGGCGCTCGCCACCCTGCAGGATCGGGGTCGTATGGGTTATCAACGCTATGGGGTGCCGCAATCGGGTGCGATGGACATGCTGACCTTTGCGATCGCCTGCATGCTGGTCGGCAATCCGCTCGACGAGGCGGCGATCGAGTTCACCCTGATGGGCGGAACCTATGCGCTCGAGTCCGGCGCCTGCCGGGCCGCGGTGGCGGGCGCGTTCGCGGTGACCCTGAACGGCACCGCGATCCCGTCATATCGCGCCTTCGACCTGCGCGCGGGCGACACGCTGCGTATCGGCAGCGGGACGATCAGCCACGGCAGCGCGCGCGGCTATCTCGCCGTTGCCGGCGGCTTCGAGGTGGCCCCGGTGCTCGGCAGCCGCTCGACCCATGTACGCTCGGCCATCGGTGGTCTGGACGGCGGCGCGCTGCGCAAGGACGCACGCCTGACCTTGCGTGCGCCGCAGGCGCAGCGCGGCGTCCCGCTCGCGCTCGATCCGCGCCTCGCGCGACATGACCCGGGACCGATCCGGGTGCTGCCCGGTCCGCAGGACGACTACTTCAACGTGGCGGGCTGGGACGTTCTGCTCGGCGAGCGCTGGCGCATGAGCCCGAATTCGGACCGCATGGGCATGCGACTCGAGGGGCCGCGGATCCCCCACAAGGGCGACTACAACATCGTCTCTGACGGCGTACCGCACGGCGCGGTCCAGGTGCCGGGCGACGGCCAGCCGATCGTGATGCTGGCCGATCGCCAGTCGACCGGCGGCTACCCGAAGATCGCGACCGTGATCTCGGCCGATCTGCCGCGCCTGGGGCAGCTGCGTCCCGGCGACGGCCTGCGCTTCGCACGCACGACGATCGACGAGGCCGAAGCCGCGGCGCACGAGTTTTCCGAGCGCATCGCCCTGCTGCGCAAGGCGCTGCAGCCGGCGGGCATCCTCGCCTGAGCCGGAGGCGCGATGGCGCTTTGGAAGAAGCTCTGGCTGCTGTTCACGGTGCTCTGGGTCTTCGTCGGTCTGCTCCACGTCGCGACCATCCTCGCGCTGGCCGATCCCGTGGAGCGCGGCAAGGTCTGGCTGCCGGTCGCGATCACCATCAGCGGCCCGCCGATTGCCTACCTGCTGGCCTGGTTCGCGGTGTGGCTGCGCAAGCGGGGAGGGCAGGAGGACTGAGCGGGTGGCCGAGGCGCTAAAGAAGAACGTGCCCGGCGGCGAGCCGCCGCACTGGCACGCGATTCCTGCGGAGGACGCGCTGCGCGAACTGCACAGTACGCGGGGCGGACTGGCCGCCGACGAAGTGGCGCTGCGCCAGGCGCGCTATGGCCCGAACGCGCTGCGACCGCCGGCGAAGCGCGCTGCCTGGATGCGCTTCCTGCTGCAGTTCCACAACGCCCTGATCTATGTGCTGCTCGGATCTGGGCTGATTACGCTCGCGCTGCGCCACTGGGTCGACAGCGGAGTGATCTTCGGCGTGGTGATCATCAACGCGATCGTCGGCTTCGTCCAGGAAGGGCGCGCCGAGCAGGCGCTCGACGCGATCCGCGGCATGCTCTCGCCGACCGCGATGGTGCTGCGCGCGGGACGCAAGCGCGCGCTGCCCGCGGCAGACATCGTGCCGGGCGACGTCGTGCTGCTTGCGTCCGGCGACAAAGTGCCGGCAGACCTGCGGCTGCTCGAGGTGCACACGCTGCGCGTCGAGGAAGCCGCACTGACCGGCGAATCAGAGGCGGTCGATAAGTCGGTTGCGCCGGTTGCGGCGGACGCGGTGATCGGCGACCGCCGCTCAATGGCCTATTCGGGCACGCTCGTCGCCTATGGGCAGGGCGTGGGTGTTGCGGTTGCAACCGGGGTCGCGACCGAAATCGGCCGTATCAGCGCGATGCTCGAGAGCGTCGAGCAAATCACGACGCCGCTGCTGCGCAAGTTCGAGCAGTTTGGACGCTGGCTGACACTCGCCACGCTCGGTCTGATGGCACTGACCTTCGCGCTCGGTACGCTCTGGCGCGACTACGGCGCGGCCGAAGTCTTCATGGCGGCAGTGGGCATCGCGGTGGCGATCATTCCGGAGGGGCTGCCGCCCATCCTGACCATCACGCTGGCGCTCGGTGTGCGGCGCATGGCGCGACGCAATGCGATCATCCGCCGGCTGCCCGCGGTCGAGACGCTCGGTTCGGTGACTGTCATCTGCTCGGACAAGACCGGCACGCTGACCCACAACGAGATGACCGTGGTGCACGCGCTCAGCGCGGAACGCTCGATCGAGGTCGAGGGCAGCGGCTACGCACCACAAGGCGCGTTGCTCGAGAACGGCGCGCCGATCGATACAGGCGCGGACGCGGCGTTGCTGGAACTCGCGCGCGCGGCGCTGCTGTGCAACGATGCCGTGCTTGAGGTGGTCGACGGCGAGTGGCGCCTGGAAGGTGAACCGACCGAGGGCGCGCTCGTGTCGTTTGCGCGCAAGTGCGGGCTCGAGCCCGAGGCCGAGCACGCAGCGCGGCCGCGCCTCGACGAAATCCCCTTCGAGTCGCAGTATCGCTTTATGGCCACGCTCAACCAGGCGGGCGATGGCAGGCGCATCTACCTGAAGGGCGCGCCGGAGCGGATTCTCGAGATGTGCGACACCGAGCGCGGCGCGCAGGGTGAGCGGTCGCTGGATCTGGCGCTGTGGCATGCGCGTATGGACGCGATCGCGGGGCAGGGCCTGCGCGTGCTGGCGCTCGCGGCGCGCGATGGCGATCCCGGTCAGCAATCGCTCGAGTTCGAGCGCGCGCAGGGTGGTTATTGCCTGCTCGGCATGGTCGGCATTATCGATCCGCCGCGCGAAGAAGCGGTCGATGCGGTCGCGCGCTGCCGTGAGGCCGGAATCCGCGTGAAGATGATCACCGGGGACCATGGTGGCACTGCGCGCGCGGTCGCCGAGCGTCTCGGCATCGGCGCGAGCGGTGGGGTACTGACCGGCGCCGAGCTGGAGCGGCTCTCGGACGATGATCTGGTGCGCCGCGTGCCGCATACGGATGTGTTCGCGCGCGCCAGTCCGGAGCACAAGCTGCGCCTGGTGCGCGCGCTGCAGGCCCACGGCGACATTGTTGCGATGACCGGGGACGGCGTGAACGATGCCCCCGCGCTCAAGCGCGCCGACGTCGGAATCGCGATGGGGCAGAAGGGCACCGAGGCGGCGAAGGAGGCCGCCGAAATGGTGCTCGCCGACGACAATTTCGCCTCGATCGAGCACGCGGTCGAGGAGGGGCGCACGATCACCGACAACCTGAGGAAGGCGCTGATCTTCATCCTGCCGACCAACGGCGGCGAAGCGTCGTCGCTGCTGGCGGCAATCCTGTTCGGCTTCACGCTGCCGATCACGCCAGTGCAGATTCTCTGGGTGAACATGATTACGGCGGTGACCCTGTCGCTCGCGCTCGCCTTCGAGCCGGGCGAGCCGGGGGTGATGCGCCGCCGGCCGCGCGATCCGGCGGCGCCGCTGCTGGATCGCCTGCTGGTCTGGCGCATTGTGTTTGTCTCGCTGATTCTGCTCGGCGGCATTCTGTCGCTGTACCTCTGGGAGCTCGGGCGCAGCGGCTCGATCGAGGCTGCGCGCACGGTGGCAGTCAACACGCTGGTGGTCGGTGAGATTACCTACCTGTTCAACAGCCGGCACCTGTCGGCGAGCTCGCTTAACCCAGAGGGCCTGTACGGCAACCCGGTGGCGCTGCAGATGATGGCGCTGCTGCTCGCGGCCCAGGTGGCGTTCACCCACCTCGCGCCGATGCAGACGCTGTTCGGCACCCAGGCGATCGACGCGCTGGCCTGGGCGGCGGTGCTCGGCTTCGGGGTGCTGCTTTTCATGCTGGTCGAACTGGAGAAGCTGCTGATGCGGCGCTGGATGGCACCCGAGCGGACGGTCGGTGCATGATGCGATCCGTGCTGCGCCGACTCGCAATCGCCCTCGTTGTGGCCTGGGTGCTGGTTCGTCCGGCGCAGGCGGTCGAGGAGCGACTCTGGCGCGGGAACTTTCTGGTCGGCCGGTCGGGGGCCGTGTTCAGCCCCTGCCGTTCGGCGGAGCATTTCAAGCTCGAGGACGCGACCCCGGGGCAGGCGCTGGAAGCGGCCTACCGTGAGCTTGCGCGTCAGCGGGGACGTGCGATCTTCGTCGAGTTCATCGGTGCGCGCATGGCGCAGGGCATCCGCGCGACGCGCTTCGAGCGCGCGCTGACCGACGGGCCGGGCTGCGGCGAGGAGCTGAGCACGGTGCGCATGCGTGCCTACGG
>JAJDNJ010000250.1 GCA_022340705.1 Betaproteobacteria bacterium | reverse complement strand
GCAGGATGATCGTCTATGACACCGACCCCGAGCACTACAACCACTGGAAGCTTGCGATCGACGGACCGATCGCCACGCTGACCCTGGACGTCGCGGAGGACAAGGGCTTGATGCCGGGCTACAAGCTGAAGCTCAACTCCTCCGATCTCGGCGTCGACATCGAGCTGCACGACGCGATGAATCGCATCCGCTTCGAGCACCCGGAAGTGAAATGTGTCGTCATGACCAGCGGCAAGAGCCGCATGTTCTGCTCCGGCGCGAATATCTACATGCTGGGCAGCAGCACCCACGCCTGGAAGGTCAACTTCTGCAAGTTCACCAACGAGACCCGCAACGGGCTCGAAGACTCGAGCCGGTTTTCCGGTCTCAAGACGCTCGCTGCGCTGAACGGCACGACCGCGGGCGGCGGCTACGAGCTGGCCCTGGCCTGCGACGAGATTGCGATGGTCGACGACCGCTCGAGCACGGTCAGCCTTCCGGAGGTTCCGCTACTCGGCGTGCTGCCTGGCACGGGCGGCCTGACGCGTCTCGTGGACAAGCGTCACGTGCGGCGCGATCTGGCCGACATCTTCTGCACCACCGCAGAGGGCGTGCGCGCGGACCGCGCGCTCGCCTGGCGTCTGGTCGATCATGCCGCCAAGCCGCAGCAGTTCGGCGAGCTGGTCAAGGGGCGCGCGCTCGAGCTGGCCAAGGACTCGACACGCCATGGCGGCGGGTCACCGGGCATCAAGCTCACGCCGCTCAAGCGCAGCGTGGACGAAACAGGCTATCACTACGATCTGGTCGACGTCGTGGTCGACCGCGCTGCGCGCACCGCGACCATCACCCTGCAGGGACCCAAGGAGCCACTGCCGCAGGGGGCGGACGAGATTCTCAAGCAGGGCATCGAGTGGTGGCCGCTGAAGCTCGCGCGTGAGCTGGACGACGCCATCCTGATGCTGCGCACGAACGAGCTCGAGCTCGGGCTGTGGCTGCTCAAAACGCGCGGCGATCCGAGCGCAGTGCTTGAAGCCGACAAGACGCTCGAAGCGAATGCCAGCCACTGGTTTGTGCGCGAAACGCTCGGCATGCTGCGTCGCACCCTCGCACGACTCGACGTGTCGAGCCGCTCGATGTTCGCGATCATCGAAAAGGAGTCCTGCTTCGCCGGAACGCTGTTCGAGCTCGCCCTGGCGGCCGATCGCAGCTACATGCTGCAGCTGCCGGACGATCCGCAGGACGCGCCGCGCATCGCGCTGTCCGCGCTCAATTTCGGAGCCTACCCCATGGCGAATGGCATCGCGCGTATTGAAGCGCGTTTCTGCGGCGAGCAGGAAGCGGTGCGTGCGGCGAAGGACAACCTGGGCGTCGAGCTGGATGGCGAGCAGGCCTTCGAGCTCGGCCTGGTGACCGTGACCCCCGACGACCTCGACTGGGACGACGAGGTGCGTATCGCGATCGAGGAGCGCTCGAGCCTGTCGCCCGACGCGCTCACCGGGATGGAAGCGAGCCTGCGCTTCACCGGGCCGGAGAACATGGCGACGCGCGTCTTCGGGCGCCTGTCGGCCTGGCAGAACTGGATCTTCAACCGGCCGAATGCCGTGGGCGAGCAGGGCGCGCTCAAGGTGTACGGCTCGGGTGCAAAGGCGAAATTCAACTGGGAGAGGGTTTGAATCATGTCCGGCATCAACTATTCCGAGCGCATTCCGAACAACGTCGATCTGGCGTCGAACAAGGCGCTGCAGCGGGCGCTCGAGCGCTGGCAGCCGGCCTATCTGAACTGGTGGGGCGAAATGGGGCCCGACAAATCGCAGACGCTCGATGTCTACCTGCGCACCGCGGTGAGCGTCGATCCGAAGGGTTGGGCACACTACGACTACGTCAAGATGCCGGATTACCGCTGGGGCATCTTTCTGGCGCCGGCTGAGAAGGACCGCAAGGTCAACTTCGGCACCCACAGAGGCGACCCCGCCTGGCAGGAGGTGCCGGGCGAGTACCGCTCGACGCTGCGCCGGATCATTGTCACCCAGGGCGACACCGAACCCGCCTCGGTCGAGCAGCAGCGCCACCTCGGCCAGACCTGCCCTTCGCTCTACGACCTGCGCAACCTGTTCCAGGTCAACGTCGAGGAAGGCCGCCACCTGTGGGCGATGGTCTATCTGCTGCACGCCTACTTCGGACGCGACGGACGCGAGGAAGGCGAGGCGCTGCTCGAGCGCCGCTCCGGCGACAGCGACAATCCGCGCATCCTGACCGCGTTCAACGAAAAGACGCCAGACTGGCTTTCGTTCTTCATGTTCACCTTCCTCACCGACCGTGACGGCAAGTATCAGCTCGCGGCGTTGGCGGAATCCGCATTCGATCCGCTGTCGCGCACCTGCCGCTTCATGCTGACCGAGGAGGCGCATCACCTGTTCGTCGGCGAGACCGGCATCGGCCGCATCATCCAGCGTACCTGCGAGGTGATGAACGAGCACAAGACCGACGATCCCGCGAAGCTGCGCGGCATGGGCGTGATCGACCTGCCCACGCTGCAGAAGTACCTCAACTTCCATTACAGCGTGACGAGCGACCTCTACGGTTCCGAGGTTTCGTCGAACGCCGCGTCGTTCTTCACCGAGGGGCTCAAGGGGCGCTTCGACGAGACCAAGATCGGCGACGACCACCAGCTCGAGAGCACCGAGTACGAGGTGCCCGATGTCGCCGCGGACAAGATCGTGAGCAAGCACGTGCCCGCGCTGACGGCACTCAACGAGCGCTTGCGCGACGACTGGATCGCCGACGTGCAGAAGGGCATCGACCGCTGGAACCGCATCCCGGAAAAGGCCGGGATCCCGTTCCGCTTCAAGCTGCCGCACAAGGGCTTTCATCGCCGCATCGGGCTGTTCACCGATCTGCATATCGACCCCGAGGGCAAGGTCATTTCCGAGGCCGACTGGACGCACCACCATGCCGGCTGGCTGCCGACCGAAGAAGACCGCGCGTTCGTGCACTCGCTCATGGGCCGGGTCACCGAGCCGGGCAAGTTTGCCAACTGGATCGCGCCGCCGCACCAGGGCATCAACAAGCAACCGATCGACTTCGAATACGTGCGTTTCAGCTAAGGCGAGAACGGGGTCAGACCCCGTCGTCTCGACAACCATGGCTTCGACTGAACTGATTCGTCAGCATTTAATCGACCCGGAGATCTGCATCCGGTGCAACACCTGCGAGGAGACCTGCCCGCGGGATGCGATCACGCACGACGCGAACAACTACGTCGTAAAACCGGGAATGTGCGAGAACTGCAGCGATTGCATCGCGCCCTGCCCGACCGGCGCGATCGACTCCTGGCGCCGCGTCGCGACGCCGTTCACGATCGACGAGCAGTTCGGCTGGGATGCGCTTCCCGCCGAAGAAGTACCGGGCGACGAAGCGGTGCACGAGGCCGACATTCCGGAGGAAGTCGCACGCCTCAGCGCGCTCGCGAGCCAGGGTCAGGGCGGGCAGGCGCCCCCGCCCTGGTCGGCGGCGCATCCCTATGTCGGCCTCTACACCCTCGCAAAGCCGGCGATCGCCACCTGCAGCGGCAACCTGCGCCTCACCGCGCCGGACGCGGAGAGCGACATCCGCCACATCGTGCTCGACTTCGGTCAAACCGCGTTCCCGGTCCTCGAAGGTCAGTCGCTTGCGGTGATCGTGCCGACCGGCGAAGGCCGCCCGCCGCATGTGCGCATGTACTCGGTTGCGAGCCCGCGCAACGGCGAGCGTCCCGGCTACAACAACGTGGCGCTCACCGTGAAGCGCGTCACCCAGGATCGCAGCGGAACTGCAGTGCGCGGCGTCGCGTCCAACTACCTTTGCGATCTGCAGAAAGGCGACCAAGTGGCGATCGCCGGACCGTTCGGCACGAGCTTCCTGATGCCGAACCATCCCGGATCGAGCCTGATCATGATCTGCACCGGCACCGGCTCGGCGCCGATGCGCGCAATGACCGAGCGGCGCCGCAGGCGGCTGGCGCGCGACGAAGGCGGTGAGCTGCTCCTGTTCTTCGGCGCGCGCAATCCGGATGAGCTTCCCTACTTCGGGCCGCTGCAGAAGCTGCCGTCCTCGCTGATCGACGTGCAACTCGCCTTCTCGCGCCTCGCCGACAAGCCCAAGGAGTACGTCCAGGACCGCATGCTCGCTTGCGGGGAGAAGCTGGCGCGACTGCTCGGCAACGACAACTGCTACGTTTACATTTGCGGTCACAAGCAGATGGAGGGTGGCGTCGAAGGCGCGTTCGCGAAGATCTGCGAGACGCAGGGCCGTGACTGGACGCAGCTGCGCGACCAGCTGCGCGCGAACGGCCGTTACCATGTCGAAACGTACTAAACAGCGACAATGGGGTCAGACCCCGACTTTCGGAGCGTTCAATGAGCATCGATTACAGCGAAAAGATTCCGAACAACGTCGACCTCGCGCACGATCGCACGCTGCAGCGCGCGCTCGAGCACTGGCAGCCGCACTTTCTGCAGTGGTGGCACGAGATGGGTCCGACGGATTTTGAGAAGGCCAACGTCTACCTGCGCACCGCGACCTCGGTCGACGCCGAGGGCTGGGCGCAGTACGGCGCCGTGCGCATGCCCGAATACCGCTGGGGCATCTTTCTCGCTGACCCGATGGCCGACCGCAAGATCGGCTTCGGCGACGCGATGGGCGAGCCGGTATGGCAGCAGGTGCCCGGCGAGTATCGCTCGACGCTGCGCCGCCTGATCGTCACCCAGGGCGACACCGAGCCGGCTTCGGTCGAGCAGCAGCGCCTGCTCGGCCACAGCTGCCCCTCGCTCTACGACCTGCGCAACCTCTTCCAGATCAACGTCGAGGAAGGGCGCCATCTCTGGGCGATGGTGTATCTGCTGCACGCCTACTTTGGGCGCGACGGGCGCGAAGAAGCCGAGGAGCTGCTGGCGCGCCACTCCGGCGACAGCGACAAGCCGAGGATTCTTTCGACCTTCAACGAGCCGATCACCGACTGGCTGTCGCTGTACTGCTTTACCTACTTCACCGACCGCGATGGCAAGTACCAGCTCAAGAGCCTCGCCGAATCCGCCTTCGATCCGCTGTCGCGCACCTGCCGCTTCATGCTCACCGAGGAAGCGCATCACATGTTCGTCGGCGAGACCGGTATCGGCCGCGTCGTCAAGCGCACGCTCGAAGTGATGAAGGAACTCGGCAGCAGCGATCCGGCAGCGATCCGCGCGCAGGGCGCGGTCGATCTGCCGCTGCTGCAGAAGTACCTCAACTTCTGGTGCTCGTCGTCGCTCGACCTGTTCGGCTCGGAGATCTCGTCGAACGCCGCGGCGAACTTCGCCAACGGCCTGAAAGGCCGCCCGGACGAATCCCAGTACGAGGACCATGTTCTGCGCGACGCGACCTACCCGATGGAATCGCCCGACGGCAAGGACGGCGTCAGGACCGAGCAGGTCCCGATGCTGAACGCGCTAAACGAAGTCATGCGCGCGTCCTACCTCAAGGACTGCGAGATCGGGCTCAAGCGCTGGAACCGGACGATCGAGCGCGCCGGGCACGATTTCCGCCTCACCCTGCCCTCGCCGCATTTCCGCCGCAGCATCGGCGCCTGGGTCGACCAACCGGTCACTCCGGAAGGCAGGATCGTCTCGGCCGAGGAGCACGCGAAGCGCATCGGCGATTGGATCCCGACCGAGGCCGACAAGGCTTTCGTGCGCTCGCTGATGCAAAAGGTGGTGGCGCCCGGAAAGATGGCGGCCTGGATCGCCCCGCCCGACCGCGGCATCAACAACCAGCCGCTCGACTACGAGTACGTGAAGCTGCAGTAGACGACAGCCCGGGCGGGCAGCGTCGCGCGGTCGCGCGGAATAGGCAACCCCGGCCGGCTGTTCGCTGTCAGGATCGCCGTGCCGCGGCGACCAAGCCGCGAGACGGGGCGATTTCGCCCTCAGGGAGCACAAACGATGAAGAAAGTCCTCGTCCTGTTCCCCAAGGACTGGGATCTCTACGAGCTCAGCAAGCCTCGCTACCGGGAAGCGTACCGGTTCTATTTCGAGGGCTTCGACGTCCACCGCTTCCCGGAGAACCTGCGTCTGCTGACCTTCGATGCGCCGCGCTGGATCGATCGTCTCGTCGACAAGTACCACGCGCTCGGGATCGACGGTGTCATCTCGAACAACGAGCACTTCGGTGCGCTGATCGCCTCGATCGTCGCCGACCGTCTCGGGCTGCCGGGAACGCGGCCGCACGCGGTCGCCCTGGCGCAGCACAAGTACTACGCGCGCGAGGTGGTCGCGCGTGCCGTGCCGGACGCGGCGCCGCGCTACACCGTGTTTCCTTACGACGTAGACAGTCCCGAGTCGATCGGTCTTCCGTTTCCGATGTACGTCAAGCCGGTCAAGGCGACCTACTCGGTCCTCGCGCGCGAGGTCGGCAGCTTCGCGCAGCTGCGCCAGCACCTCGGCTTCAGCGCGCTCGAGACCCTCATCATCAAGCGGCTGGTAAACCCGTTCAACCGGCTGGCCCGGCAGTTCGTGGACTTTCGGATCGACGCGCACCACATGATCGGCGAGGAGATCATGCGCGGCATGCAGCTCAACGTCGACGGCATCGCCTGCTATGGTCGGGTCGCCCTGCTCGGCGTGGTCGACTGCATCATGTACCCGGGAACCAATGCCTTCCGCAGGTTCGAGTATCCGAGCGCGATTCCGGCCTCGCTGCAGGCGCGCATCGAGGCGCTCACCGCCCGGATCATCGACGCGGTCGGGTTCGATCATGGCGCATTCAACGTCGAGTTCTGTTACGACCCGGAGCGCGACCTGCTGCGCGTGATCGAACTGAACCCGCGTCTCGCCTCGCAGCTCGCGGATCTCTATACACGGGTCGACGGCACCAATCCCTATGCTCTGCTCCTCGACCTCGCGCTCGGCAATACCCCTCGCATCGAGCGCGGTGGCGGACGCTTCGCGCGCGCGACGAGCTTCGTGTTTCGCAAGTTTGATGGCCGCGCGCTCGAACGCGAGCCGAGCCGCGCGCAGGTTGCGCGCCTCGCCGCCGAACAACCCGACGCCAAGCTCATGCTCTATCTCAAGCGCGGCGCGGCGCTCGCGCGCGAGATGAAATGGCTCGGCAGCTACCGTTACGCGGTGCTCAACCTGGGCGGGGCGAGCGATGCCGATCTCGTCGATCGCTATCACGCCGCCTGTCGCGAGCTCGCCTTCGAGCCGGTTTCGGTCTGAGCCGTACGCTGCGCAGCGCCTCGCCGATCGCCGCGCCCAGTGCGGCGCGCTCTGCGCGCGGCGCAAACAGCGCGCGCCGCGCGCCCAAAGCCTTCTTGAGCCGGTTGCGAAAGCCCGGATCCCGAGCGGCGCGTCCCAGACAACGAGCCAGCGCGGTGCTGTCGCCAACCGGGAAGTAGCCCGGATAGCCGCGGCCGAGCATGCCGAGGTTGCCCGAGATGCGCGACGCGATGACGGGCGTGCCGATGCGCGCCGCCTCGCAGATGACGTTCGCGCCGCCCTCCATGAGCGAGCTCACCACCAGCAACTGGCTGCGCGCGATCCAATCCAATGCCGCCGCATGCGAGCGCCCGCCGGTCCAGCGGTAGCGGGGCTCGCGCCGCATCCAGTCGCGCGCCGCGCGCGCCATCGCGGGCGACATCGCATCACCCACCTGGACGAGCTCGATGCGCGGCGAGGCCGGCAGCTCGGCGAGTGCGGCCACTGCGCGAAACGGATCCTTCTCCTCGCGCAGGTGGCCGACCACCGCGATGCGAAACCGATCGCGCGGCGGTGCGGCGCCTGCGCGCGCGTCGGAGGACTGGTAGACGACGCGTGTCTTGCGGCGCAGCGCCGGCGCGAGCTGGCGCCTGGCATCGTCCTGCAATACGACGATGCCTGTCGCGAGCGCGAGCGAACGCCGCGCCTCGCGCGAACGCGGCAGATCACGGTACAAATCGGTTCCGGTCAGCACGACAACCAGCGGACGCTCGGGGTGCGCGCGATGAAAAGCCTCGATCGAAGCATGGCTTCTGCGCGCGTGCAGCGCGAGCAGCAGGTCCGCGGGCTGTCCCTGCCATTCGACGCACACGCGCACCCGATGGCCCAGGCTGCGCAGCAGCCGCGCCCAGCGCTGCGCCGTGTGGCGGTTGCCGGTGCGCGTGCCGGCGCCCGCCGGTGTCGTGATCACGATGCCTGCCATCGATCGCTCGCCTCGTCCGTGCGCAAAACCGCACTATAGGCGCCCCCCGCTGTCAGGCAGGAACGCCGAGCGCGACTGAGGCTACAATTTTCGTTCTGCCTACGGAGCTCTTCATCATGTCGGCCGTTCCTGCTCTCGAAAAAATCCGGCTCACCGAGTTCAGTCACGGCGGCGGCTGCGGCTGCAAGATCGCGCCCGCCGTGCTCACCGAGATCCTCGCCTCGACGCCGGTACGCGGCCTGCCCGAAGCCCTGATGGTCGGCACCGAGACCGCGGACGACGCCGCGGTCTATCGCCTGAACGACGCGCAGGCGCTGATCGCGACCACCGACTTCTTTACCCCGATCGTCGACGACCCCTACGATTTCGGCCGCATTGCCGCAACCAACGCGATTTCGGACATCTACGCGATGGGCGGCAAGCCGATCTTCGCGCTTGCGGTCGTCGGCATGCCGCTCGAGAAGATCCCGCTCGACGTGATCGGCCGGATCCTGTCGGGCGGCGAGTCGGTTTGCGCGGCCGCCGGCATTCCGATCGCCGGCGGGCACTCGATCGACGTGCTCGAGCCGATCTACGGCCTGGTCGCGATGGGGCTTGCGCACCCGGATCACGTCAAGCGCAACAATTCCGCGCGCACCGGCGACAAGCTGATCCTCGGCAAGCCGATCGGCGTCGGCATCCTCTCCGCTGCTTTGAAGAAGGGGACGCTCTCGGAAGCGGGCTACGCGACAATGGTCGACTGGACCACGCGCCTCAACACCCCGGGCGAGACGCTCGCGAAAATGCCCGAGGTGCACGCGATGACCGACGTCACGGGCTTCGGGCTCGCCGGGCATCTGCTCGAGATTTGCCGCGGCTCGAAACTGGGGGCACAGTTGCGCTGGGATGCGATCCCGGTCATCGACGACGCGCTCCACTGGGCGCAGAAGGGCGTGGCGACCGGCGCCTCCGAGCGCAACTGGAAGGGATACGGCCACGACGTCGATCTTCCCGCGCGGGCGCCTGCCTGGATGCAGAAGCTGATCACCGATCCTCAAACCAGCGGCGGACTGCTCGTGACCTGCGACCCCCGCGCCGAGGCGGCGGTGCTGGCGCAATTCGCCGCGTGCGGCTTCGCCGAAGCGCGTGTGATCGGCGAACTGAGCGCCGGTCCCGCGCGCGTACGCGTGGCGTGAAGTTTCGCGCGGCGGTACTGCGCGCGGCGGGCGCCGCGCGGCCCTATGCGCGCTCGCGCCCGCTCGCGATCGAGCAGGTCGAGCTGCCCGATCCCGGTCCCGGCGAAGTGCTGGTGCGCATCCGCGCCGCGAGTCTGTGTCACTCCGACCTTTCGGTGGTCAACGGCGATCGCCGCTGGCCGCTGCCGATCGTCCCCGGGCACGAGGCAGCGGGAACCGTCGAGAGAATCGGACCCGAGGTAAGCGGGTTTGCGCCGGGCGACGCGGTCGCACTGATTTTCCTTGCGCAGTGCGGCAGCTGCGCGCGCTGCCTTGAGGGCAGATCGTTTCTTTGCGAGCGCGGCACGCAGGCGAACCGCGACGGACGCCTGATCACCGGGGGGCCGCGCCTGCGCCTCGCGGGTCAGGCGCTGCATCATCACATGGGGCTGGCGGCCTTCGCCGAATACGCGCTGGTCGCGGACAAATCGCTGGTGCACATTCCTGCCGATAGCGACTTCGTCGAGGCGAGCCTGTTCGGCTGTGCGGTGATGTGTGGCGCCGGCAGCGCGCTGTACAGCGCGCGCATCGCCGCGGGCGAGAGCGTGGCCGTCCTCGGCCTGGGCGGCGTCGGGCTCGCGGGCATCATGGGCGCGCGTCTCGCCGGCGCGACGCGGATCGTCGCGATCGACCGTTCCGAGAGCAAGGCCGAGCTCGCGCGTGCCTGCGGAGCCACGGAGTTCCTGCGCACCGAACAGGTCGCCGGCATCGACGCGGTCGACGTCGCGCTCGAAGCCAGCGGCAGCGTAGCCGGATTCGAGCTCGCGCTGCAGATCACCCGGCGCGGCGGCCGGACGGTGACGACGAGCCTGCCGGCGGCAGATCAGAACTTCCAGTTTCCGCTCGCCCGGCTGGTTGCGGAGGCGCGCAGCATTAGCGGCAGCTACATCGGCTCCTGCCTGCCGAATCGCGACATCCCTGCGTTCATGGCCCTGCATCGGCAGGGCCGCCTGCCGGTCGAGAAGCTGGTCTCCGGAACCATCGCGCTGGACGACATCAACGCCGCGATGGACGCGCTGGCGGACGCGCAGGCGGTGCGCCAGGTCATCGTCTTCTAGGGCGTCTCCCCCGCGCGTCGCCATGGCGGCGCGATGCACCGCGCGCATGGCGCGTCGCGTTGCGGTGCGTCAGTTGATTCGCATCAAGGTTATTCGTCGCGAGCGGAGTAGCCTCGTCGCTATGATCTTGAAAGAAAAGGAAGTTGCGCCCCCGGAGGCCCATGTTGCGGCGCAAGGAATTCAGCCCAAAGTAAGCCGCCGTGCATTCCTGCGCGGTGACTGGAATCCCTCGCCTGAAGCGCCGTCGGACGCCACCGCCGGTCTCGCCGTCATCGGTCCTGCCTGCCTCGCTCTCAACCGCGTGGTGTGCCGCAGCTGCGCCGAGCACTGCGAACCCCACGCGATCCACTTCCGTCTCGCGCCGGGTGGCATCGCAGTTCCGCTGGTGCGCGCAGAGCGCTGCGACGGCTGCGCTGCCTGCCTCGCCGTTTGTCCGGTATCGGCGATCGTGCTGCAGGCGCCCGAGGATTTAAACCAGGAGGCAGCATGAAGGTGGCCAGTCTGGTGGTGCGCGCGCGACCCGAACGCGTCGCGACGTTGCGCGCCGAGATCGACACGCTGCCCGGTGCCGAGGTGCACGCCGTGCAGCCCGAAGGGCGCCTGATCGTCACGGTCGATGACAGCGACGGCGCATCGCCGGCGGAAAACATCGTGAAGGTTCACAACCTGGGCGGCGTGATCGGCGTCTCCCTGGTCTACGAGTACTGCGACGACGACATCGGAACAGAGGAGCGCATGTCATGAAGCTGTCCAGGCGGGATTTCATCAAGAGCAACGCGGCGGCAGCGGCCGCCGCCAGCGTCGGCCTGCCGCTCGCCGCGCCCGTCGCCGAAGCGGCGGCCCAGACGATCCGCTGGGACAAGGCGCCCTGCCGTTTCTGCGGCACCGGCTGCAGCGTGCTGGTCGGCACCAAGGACGGGCGCATCGTCGCCACACAGGGCGACCCGGACGCCCCGGTCAACAAGGGCCTGAACTGCATCAAGGGCTACTTCCTGTCGAAGATCGTCTACGGCGACGACCGCCTGAAGACGCCGCTGCTGCGCAAGAAGAACGGCAAGTTCGACAAGAACGGCGAATTCGAGCCGGTGAGCTGGAAGGAAGCCTTCGACCTGATGGAGGAGAAGTGGAAGGCCACGCTCAAGCAGCACGGTCCGGAGGCGATCGGAATGTTCGGCTCGGGCCAGTGGACGGTCTGGGAAGGCGTCGCAGCGGTCAAGCTGATGAAGGCCGGGTTCCTCTCGAACAACATCGACCCGAACGCACGCCACTGCATGGCTTCCGCGGTCGCCGGGTTCATGCGCACCTTCGGCATCGACGAGCCGATGGGCTGCTACGACGACCTGGAGAACGCGGACACCTTCGTGCTCTGGGGCGCGAACATGGCCGAGATGCACCCGATCCTCTGGTCGCGCCTTACCGACCGGCGGCTGTCGGCGCCGCAGGTCAAGGTCGCGGTGCTCTCCACTTTCGAGAACCGCTGCTTCGAGCTCGCCGACCTGCCGATCGTGTTCACGCCGCAGACCGATCTCGCGATTCTCAACTACATCGCGAATTACATCATCCAAAACGGCAAGGTCAACAAGGACTTCGTCGCCAAGCACGTCAAGTTCGCGCGCGGCAACACCGACATCGGCTACGGGCTGCGGCCCACCGATCCGCGCGAGCAAAAGGCGAAGAACGCAACCAAGGCCGGCGGCGCGAGCAAAAGCACGTTCGACGAATACGCGAAGTTCGTCGCCGAATACACCGAAGAGAAAGTATCGAAGCTCTCCGGCGTAGCACCGAAGGACTTGCGCGCGCTCGCCGAGCTCTACGCCGACCCGAAGACCAAGGTCGTGTCCTACTGGACGATGGGCTTCAACCAGCACACGCGCGGCACCTGGGTCAACAACCTCGTCTACAACGTGCACCTGCTCACCGGCAAGATTTCCGAGCCGGGCAACGGGCCATTCTCGCTCACCGGCCAGCCGTCGGCCTGCGGCACCGCGCGCGAGGTGGGCACCTTCGCGCATCGTTTGCCTGCGGACATGGTGGTCGGTAACGCGAAGCACCGCGAGGTCGCCGAGAGGATCTGGCAGCTGCCGCCGGGCGTACTCAACGGCAAGGTCGGTCTGCACGCCGTGGCCCAGAGCCGCGCGCTGAAGGACGGCAAGCTCAAGTGCTACTGGACCTCGACGACCAACAACATGCAGGCCGGCCCGAACATCAACGACGAGGTTTACCCCGGCTGGCGCCGTCCGGACGTCTTCGTCGTGGTCTCGGACGCCTACCCGACGGTCAGTGCGCTGGCTGCCGACCTGATCCTGCCGACCGCGATGTGGGTCGAAAAGGAAGGCGCCTACGGCAATGCCGAACGCCGCACCCAGTTCTGGCGTCAGCAGGTCAAGGCGCCGGGCGAGTCGAAATCCGACCTCTGGCAATTCATGGAGTTTTCCAAGCGCTTCACCGTCGAGGACGTCTGGCCCGCCGAGGCCATCGCGAAGCGGCCCGAGCTGAAGGGCAAGACGCTGTACGAGGTGCTGTACACAAACGGCGTGGTCAACAAGTTCCCGCTCGCGGACGTCGAAGCGGTGAACGGCAAGGGCTACATGAACGATGAGTCGCAGGACTTCGGCTTCTACGTGCAGAAGGGGCTGTTCGAGGAATACGCCACCTTCGGACGCGGCAAGGCACACGATCTCGCGCCGTTCGACATGTACCACAAGGCACGCGGACTGCGCTGGCCGGTGGTCGACGGCAAGGAAACCCTGTGGCGCTTCCGCGAGGGCTATGACCCCTACGTCAAGACCGGCGAAGGCCTGCGGTTCTATGGCAAGCCCGACGGAAAAGCGATCATCTTCGCCCTGCCCTTTGAGCCGGCGGCCGAAGTACCCGACAAGGAGTACGACCTGTGGTTCAGCACTGGCAGGGTCCTCGAGCACTGGCACACCGGCTCGATGACGCGGCGCGTGCCGGAGCTGTTCCGCGCCTTCCCGGATGCGGTGATGTTCATGCATCCGGACGACGCCCGCGCGCGCGGACTGCAGCGCGGCATGGTCGCTAAGGTCGCTTCGCGGCGCGGCGAAATCCAGCTGCGCGTCGAGACCAGCGGGCGCAACAAGCCGCCGCGCGGCCTGGTGTTCGTGCCGTTCTTCGACGGCGGCCGCCTGGTCAACAAGCTGACGCTCGACGCCACCTGTCCGATCTCGAAGGAAACCGACTTCAAGAAGTGCGCGGTCAAGGTGACCAAGGCCTAGGGCAGCGCGCTGAACCTCCGATCCGGTCATGAGCGATCCAGGCGCCGATCGAACTGAAGCGCGAAGCGAAGTTCGCGGCACGGCCCGCAGCACAGCCGACGACGCGCAGCGTGCGACGGCCGCGCGCCGACGGTTTCTGGTGCAGCTCGCCGCCGCCGGCGGCGCGGCGCTTGCCGGACTCGGACTTGGCGTCCACGCCAAGCAGGCGAGCGCTCTTCCGGCGTACGCGGTGCGTCCGCCAGGCGCGCTGCACGAGCCCGAGTTTCTGGGCGCCTGCGTGCGCTGCGGCCTGTGCGTGCGGGACTGCCCGTATAACACCCTCAAGCTGTCCGCGTTCGGCGATGGCGTCGCGCCGGGCACGCCGTTCTTCGTCCCGCGCACCGTCGCCTGCGAGATGTGCCCCGACATCCCCTGCGTCAAGGCCTGTCCGACCGGCGCGCTCGACCACGCGCTCGAGGACATCAACAGCGCACGCATGGGGCTCGCGGTGCTCATCGACCACGAGACCTGCCTCAACTTCAACGGCCTGCGCTGCGACGTGTGCTATCGCGTTTGCCCGCTGATCGACAAGGCGATCACGCTCGACATGCAGCGCAACCAGCGCACCGGCAAGCACGCAATGTTCCTCCCGGTCGTGCACTCGGATGCCTGCACGGGCTGCGGCAAATGCGAGCACGCCTGCGTGCTCGAGACCGCGGCCATCAAGGTGCTGCCGCGCGCCCAGGCCAAGGGTGAGCTCGGCCACCACTACCGACTCGGCTGGGAGGAAAAGGCGAGAGCCGGACACTCGCTCCTCCCCGACAAGGTTCTCGAGTTGCCGGTGCGGCGCCCGGGAGACGGGTCGTGACGACGATGAAGACGTCCCTCGCGCCCGCACGCGTCCCGGGGCGCGAGGCGATCGCCGCGAAAGGCTGGCTGAGCGCGCACAAGTGGCTGCTGCTGCGACGCGCGTCGCAGCTCGGCCTGCTGCTCCTGTTCGCGCTCGGCCCCTGGCTCGGCGTCTGGATCGTGAAGGGTACGCTGACCTCGAGCCTGACGCTCGATACGCTGCCGCTGACCGATCCGTTCTTCCTGCTGCAGTCGCTCGCCGCCGGCCACCTGCCCTATCGCGAGGCGCTGATCGGCGCCGTGATCGTGATCGCCTTCTATCTAGTAGTCGGCGGGCGCATCTACTGCGCCTGGATCTGCCCGATGAACATCGTGACCGACACTGCGGCCTGGCTGCGACGCCGCCTCAACCTGCAGGGCGGACGCGCACCGTCGCCGACGACCCGCTACTGGCTGCTCGGCGCGATCCTCTTGGCGTCGTTCGCGAGTGGCACGCTGGCCTGGGAGTGGATCAACCCGGTGTCGCTGCTCCACCGCGGCCTGCTGTTCGGCTTCGGTGCCGCCTGGGCGATCATCCTCGGCGTCTTTCTTTACGATCTGCTGATCGCGACCAAGGGCTGGTGCGGACACCTCTGCCCGATGGGCGCGACCTACAGCTTGTTGAATTTCAGCGGCGTGCCCAAGGTGAGCGCACTGCGCCGCGAGGCCTGCGACGACTGCCTCGACTGTTACGCGGTCTGCCCGGAGCCTCAGGTGATCCGACCCGCGCTCAAGGGCGAAGGCAGTCCGATCATCGCCTCGAACAACTGCACCCACTGCGGGCGCTGCATCGACGTCTGCGCCCAGGACGTGTTCCAGATGACGACCCGGTTTCACCACAGGAGAGATGGCCATGAGCAAGGCACCGACCACACTGCCGCTCGTTTTGGCGGCGGCGGCGTTCGTCCTGTCCACTAGCCTGCTCGCGCAGGACAGGCCGCAGTCGCTACGCGGCGCGACGCCGATCACCGAGACCAGCAAGGTCGACCAGTACCAGCGCGGCCCCGACCAGGGCCCGATTCCGCGCGACTACGTGCAGCAGCCGCCGCTCATTCCGCACAAGATCGATGGCTATCGCATCGACTTGAATTTCAACAAGTGCATGGATTGCCACGCCTGGAGCAAGGCCAAGGAGGCCGGGGCCACCAAGGTCAGCCTCACGCATTTCCGCGACCAGGCGAGCGGTGCCGAGCTCGCCAACATCTCGCCTTCGCGTTACTTCTGCAACCAGTGCCACGTGCCCCAGGTCGACGCCAAGCCGCTCGTCGGCAACGACTTCAAGCCGGTCGACGCGCTCGCCCAGCCAGGGCGGAAATAGCCGCTGACGTGCAGCGACAAGGAGCGGAACGATGGCACAAGACAAGCAAAACAAGGGGCTCATCGGCCGGCTGTGGGCGATGCTGCGGCGCGTCGGGCCGTGGACCGCGCTCGGGCTGTTCGTCGCCGGCATCGTGTTCTGGGGCGGATTCAACTGGACGCTCGAGCTGACCAATACCGAACGGTTCTGCATTTCCTGCCACGAGATGCGGGAGAACGTGTTTAAGGAGTACCGCGACACGATCCACTACCAGAACCGCACCGGGGTGCGCGCGACCTGCCCGGACTGCCACGTGCCCAAGGAATGGATCTACAAGATCGCGCGCAAGGTGCAAGCGACGAACGAGCTGTGGCACCACTTCATGGGGACCATCGATACGCCGGAGAAATTCCGCGCCAAGCGCCTCGAGCTCGCCGAGCACGAATGGAAGCGCATGAAGGCGAACGACTCGCGCGAATGCCGCAACTGCCACGCGTACACCTACATGGACTACAGCAAGCAGGCGCGCCGCGCGAACAAGGCGCATCCGAAGGGTTTCGACGAAGGCAAGACCTGCATCGACTGCCACAAGGGAATTGCGCACCGCCTGCCGCCGACCGAGCAGAACATCGGCGCGCCGAAGAGCGGCGCGACCTCCGAGAGCCGCTAGCGCTCGAGCACGTAGGCGCCGGGCGCGTCGGCCAGCTTCGGGTACTGCGCGCAGGCGAGCGGCGGCGGCGGCCCAGGCTCGCCGCAATGCGTCGCGAGCCACGCCGCCCAGTCGCTCCACCAGCTCCCGGGGTGCGGCTCAGCCTGGGCGCGCCAGTGCTCGGCGGATTGGCCGCGATGCGCGGCACCGACCAGATAGCGCCGATGCGTCGGCGTCACCGGGGGATTGACGATGCCAAGAATATGTCCCGAGCTCGACAGCACGAAGCGCTTGTGCGCCGTGACGTAGCTGTTGATTCGGAAGGTCTGGCGCCAGGGCGCGATGTGGTCGTCCTCGGCGGCCACGTCGTAGAGCGGCTGGTGGATCCGGGCGAGGTCGATGGGCTCGCCTGCCAGCGTGAGCGCGTCACGCTGGATCAGCCGGTTGTGCAAGTACATCTCGCGCAGGTAGTACTCGTGCATCCGGTACGGCATGCGCGTGGTGTCCATGTTCCAGTAGAGCACGTCGAACGGCGCCGGCCGCTCGCCGTAGAGCCAGCCATGCACGACGTAATGCCAGATCAGACTGTTCGAGCGCAGTAGGCGGAAGGTCGCCGCCATCTCGCTGCCCTCGAGCACGCCGCTCGCCTTCATCAC
>JAJDNJ010000045.1 GCA_022340705.1 Betaproteobacteria bacterium | reverse complement strand
ACCACTAAAAGACCCGGCGACGCGTGCCCTGATGCAGTGCATCAATGCGTCTATCGATCCCGAGCTGGACGCCGCATTTCCGGCGCAGCGCGCGGCGCGCGTCACGATCGAGACCCGCGACGGGCGTCGCCACGCGGTGCTGCAGCCGACGCGCAAGGGCGATCCCGACGCGCCGCTCAGCGACGCCGAACTCGACGCGAAGTATCTCGAGCTGGCCGCGCCGGTGCTCGGGGACGCGCGCGCCCGCGGCCTGCTCGGGCGGCTCTGGACGCTGGATCGCGCCCCAGCCGGTGCATTGCTCCAATTGACAGACACGGCGTTGTGACTAGGATTGCGCTCGGGCCGCATCCGGACGCCGTATAGGCGTGCCAGCGCTGTGGCAGGCAGGAGGCGGCGCGGCGTGCGCTGCGAGGAGACAATGACGTGGCAACGCTGCTCGAGGTCGACAACCTCCAGACGCAGTTCTTGACCTCGGCGGGCATCGTCAAGGCCGTCGACGGCATTTCCTATGACGTCGAGGAAGGCGAGACGGTTGCGATCGTCGGCGAGTCCGGTTGCGGGAAGTCGGTCGGCGCGCTGTCGATCATGCGGCTCATCCCCTGGCCGCCGGGCCGCATCATCGGCGGCGCGGTGCGCTTCCAAGGCAAAGACCTGGTCAAGCTCAGCGACGCGGAAATGCGCCACGTGCGCGGCAAGGAAATCGGCATGGTGTTCCAGGAGCCGATGACTTCGCTCAACCCGGTGCTGACGATCGGCCTGCAGATCACCGAGACCGTGCGGCACCACCTTGGCGTTACGCAGGAGGAAGCCGACAAGCGCGCGATCGAGCTGCTCGGCCTGGTGGGAATTTCCGAGCCCGAGCGCCGCCTCAAGCAGTATCCGCATCATCTCTCCGGCGGCATGCGCCAGCGCGTGATGATCGCGCTCGCGCTGTCCTGCGAGCCGAAGCTGATCATCGCCGACGAGCCGACGACCGCGCTCGACGTGACGATTCAGGCGCAGATCCTCGAGCTGATGAAAGGTTTGACGCGGCGGCTGGGCGTCGCGCTCATCGTCATCACGCACAATCTCGGCGTCGTGGCGCGCTACGCAGACCGGGTCAATGTCATGTACGCGGGCAAGATCGTCGAGCGCGGCCGCGCGCACGACATTTATCACCGGCCGAGCCATCCCTACACCCTGGCGCTGCTGAAATCGGTGCCGCGCATGGACCAACCGCGCAAGGCGAAACTCGATCCCGTCGAAGGCCAGCCGCCGGACCTCACGCGGCTCGACGAGGGCTGCTCGTTCCGTCCGCGCTGCCGCTTCAAAGTCGAGCATTGCGAGCGCGAGTTTCCGCCGCTCAACTCCGTCGCACCAGGCCATGTTGCCGCTTGCTTCGAGACCGCACGCGTTGTCAGGTTGGAAAAGGTGGCGTCGTGAGCGCAGTGCCGGCACAGTCATTTGCCGCACCGCATGCGGGGGACATTCTGCTTAGCGTGCGCGGGCTGAAAATGCACTTTCCGGTTTACGAGGGTGCGCTGTTCCGCAAGGTCATCGGATACGTCAAGGCAGTCGACGGCGTCGATTTCGACATCCGCCGGGGCGAGACGCTGGGTCTGGTCGGCGAGTCGGGCTGCGGCAAGACGACAACTGGGCGCTGCATTCTGCAGCTCGAGCGACCAAGCGCGGGCCAAATCCTGTTCAACGGCCGGAACCTGGCGGATCTCGACCGTAACCAGCTGCGCGGAATACGCCGGCACATCCAGGTGATCTTCCAGGATCCGTACAGCTCGCTGAATCCGCGCATGAAGATTGGCGACATTATCGGCGAGCCGATGAAGGTGCACGGCACCGAGCCCGACGCGGCGAAGCGCGACCGGCGCGTGCGCGAGCTGCTGCACACCGTGGGGCTCAACCCGCGCTTCGCCGACCGCTACCCGCACGAGATGAGCGGCGGCCAGCGCCAGCGGGTCGGCATTGCGCGCGCACTCTCGTTACAGCCGGAATTCATCGTCTGCGACGAGGCGATCTCCGCGCTCGACGTCTCGATCCAGGCGCAAATCATCAATCTGCTCGAAGACCTGCGCGACCAGTTCAATCTGACGTACCTCTTCATTGCGCACGATCTGAGCGTGGTGCGCCATCTGTGCCATCGCGTGGCGGTGATGTACCTGGGCAGGGTGGTCGAGCTCGCCGAATGCGATGAGTTGTTCGACAACCCGATGCATCCCTATACGCGGGCGCTGCTCAACGCGGTGCCGATTCCTGACCCCGAGGTCGAGGCGAGCCGGCCCCACCAGGTCATCCAGGGCGAGGTTCCGAGCCCGATCAACCCACCGAGCGGCTGCGTATTCCACCCCCGCTGCACGCTCGCGGTGGAGGGCTGCAAGAAAGCGGTCCCCGGGTTGCGCGAGCTTCGCCGTGGCCACTGGGTGGCCTGCACCGAGGTCTGAGAGCGGGTGCATTGTGCAGTGCGATTTGTGTATGCTGGCCGACCGGGCTTCCTAGGGTCCGTGCAACGAAAAGGAGGAGGAGAGATGAAGACATTCGCCATGAAGACCGCTGCGGCGTTCGCCGTCGGTGCGGCGCTCGCTCTGAGCGCCGGCGCGCCCGGGGCTGCCCAGGCGGCAACGCCAAAAAAGGGCGGAATCCTGAAGTACGTGGTGCCGGCCGAGCCGCCAAGCTTCGACGGCCACCGGGAAACGAGCTTCGCGCTGATCCACCCGATCGCACCCTTCTACAGCCTGCTGATTCGGGTCGATCCGTCGGTACCGTACAAAAGCGGAAATTTCGTCTGCGACCTTTGCACCGAAATGCCCAAGCCGACCGACGGCGGCAAGACCTACACGTTCAAGATCCGCAGGGGAGTGCAGTTCAGTGACGGCACCGAGCTCACCGCGCACGATGTCGTCGCGACCTACCAGAAGATCATCTTCCCGCCGCAAGGCGTCGCGAGCGCGCGCAAGGCCTTCTACGTGATGGTCGACAGCGTGACCGCGCCGGATCCCTACACGGTTGTGTTCAAGCTGAAGTATCCGTCGGGCGCGTTCATCCCGGCGCTCGCCAACCCTTACAACTTCATCTACTCGAAGGCCAAGCTCGACCAGGACATGCACTGGTACGAGGCGAACATCATGGGCTCGGGGCCGTTCATTTTCGATGGGCGCGAGGCAGGGGCGGTGATCCGCGGCAAGCGCAACCCGAACTACTTCCACAAGGGCAAGCCTTATCTCGACGGTTTCGAGGCGATCTTTGCCAAAAAGCAGTCGCTTCGGGTACAGGCGATCCGGGGTGATCGTGCGGCGATCGAGTTCCGCGGCTTTCCGCCGAAGAGCCGCGACGATCTCGTCAAAGCGCTCGGCAAGGACATCACCGTGCAGGAGAGCAACTGGAACTGCGTGCTCATCGTGACGCCGAATCACAAGAAAAAGCCGTTTGACGACGTCCGCGTGCGCCGAGCGCTAACCTTGGCGATCGACCGCTGGGGCGGTTCGAAGTACCTGTCGAAGATCGCCATCGTGAAGGCCGTGGGTGGCGTGGCCTTCCCTGGCCATCCGCTCGCTGCGAACAAGGCCGAACTGCAGAAGCTGGCAGGCTATTGGCCGGACCTGAAGAAGTCGCGCGCCGAGGCGAGGCGGCTGCTTAAGGAAGCCGGGGTGCCGAACCTCAAGTTCGAGCTGCACAACCGAGGCGTCGACCAGCCTTACAAGATCGTCGGCACTTGGTTGATCGACCAGTGGAAGCAGGTCGGAATGACCGTAACGCAGCGCGTGCAGCCAACGGGTCCGTTCTATGCCACCCTGCGCAAGAAGAAGGACTTCGATGTCTCGCTCGACTTCAACTGTCAAGCGGTCGTCAACCCGCTGCTCGACGTGGCGAAGTTCATCTCGGACGACAAGACCGGCAATAACTATGGCAACTACCAGGATCGCGAGCTGGACAAGATGTTCGATGCGATGAACCAGGAGCCCGATCCGAAGAAGCAGCGCGCAATCATGCGCAAGTTCGAGAAGCGCGCGCTCGACGAGCAGGTAAACGCGATGATTACGCTATGGTGGTACCGCATCATCCCGTACCGCTCCTACGTCAAGGGCTGGTACATCTCGCCGAGCCACTACTTGAATCAGCAGCTCGAACCGATCTGGCTCGACAAGTAGCAATGCATCACTGAGGCACGCAATCCCGCGGCTACAAGAGCCGCGGGATTGCGCCGCTCGCTGAAGGTCCTGCGCGATGTATCAGTACGTTCTCAAGCGCCTGCTGCTGCTGTTCCCGACACTGCTCGGTGCGGCCGTGCTCGTGTTCTTCCTGATGCGACTTATCCCGGGTGACGTGTGCGAACTGCGCATGGCCGGAACGGGTGCCTATTTCGACAAGGAGGCGCTCAAGATCTGCCAGGACGAGCTCGGCCTTAACCGGCCCATACTGGTCCAGTTCTGGGAGTTCATTCGTGGCTACGCCACGTTCAACTTCGGCGATTCGATGTACACCGGGCGACCGATCGTCGAGGAAATTGTGCTGCGCTTTCAGCTCTCGCTCCAGGTCGCGATCATGGCGACGATCACCGCCATCCTGATTGCGATCCCGCTTGGCACGATCTCGGCGATCAAGCAAAACACCTGGATTGATTACGGGGTGCGCGCGTTCTCGATCGCCGGGATCGCAATGCCGTCGTTCTGGCTCGGCATCCTGATCATTCTCGGGCTGCTGATCACGACCAAATCCTGGTTCGGCGCGGCGTGGATGCCGCCGATCCAATACAGGCCGCTCTGGGAGGATCCGGTCTACAACCTCACGATGTTGATCTGGCCGGCGGTGGCCACGGGCTATCGCTACTCAGCGGTAGCGACGCGGATGACGCGCTCGGCGATGCTCGAAGTGCTGCGCGAGGACTACGTGCGCACCGCGCGCGCAAAGGGCCTGCTCGAAAAGATCATCATCCGACGCCATGCTCTAAAAAACTCTCTGCTCCCCGTGGTCACGGTGATCGGTATCGAATTCGCCTTCCTGATGGGTGGGCTTGTGGTCACGGAGCAGGTGTTCAACTTGAACGGCCTCGGCAAGCTATTCGTCGAGTCAGTGACGAACTTCGACTACAACATGACGCAGGCGCTGGTCATGCTGGTGGTCGCGGTGTTCGTGTTGACGAACTTCGTTGTCGACGTGTTGTACGGTTGGCTTGATCCGCGCATCCACTATCGCTAGACAGGCAACGCCCATGGCCGCCAATCCCGCCTACGATCCTGCGCTCGACGCACCCGCCGAGAAGCAGCCGCTTGCAACACGGCTCATGTACCTCGTGCGCAAGCAGCCGCTCGGCGCCGCGGGTGCATTCATCGTGCTGATCATGGTGTTATCCGCGATCTTCGCGCCAGTTCTTTCGCCCTACGACCCGACCGCGAACGATTTCGCCGCAATGGCTGAGGCGCCGAGCGGGGCGCACTGGCTCGGGACGGATCAGTTCGGTCGTGATCTGCTCACGCGCATCGTTTTCGGAGCGCGCACCGCACTGGTGGTGGGTTTCGCCTCGGCCTTGGTCGGCGGAATAATCGGCCTGGTCCTTGGCGTGGCGAGCGCCTATTTCGGCGGACGCTTCGACCTGCTTTTCCAGCGCGTGATGGACGTCTTCATGGCATTCCCGCTCATCATCATGGCGCTGGCAGTGGTATCGATCTTCGGCACCGGTGTGCAGAACGTGATCATTGCAATCACCATTCCGTTCATTCCGCGCTGCGCACGCGTGGTGCGCTCGAGCGCACTCGCGCTGCGCGAGATACCGTATATCGATGCGGCGCGTGCCTGCGGCTACAGCCATACGCGCATCATCCTGCGCCACATGGTTCCGAACGTGATGGCACCCTTCTTGATCATGATCACTGCGTTCGTCGGCCAGGCGATCCTGCTCGAGGCGTCGCTGTCCTACCTGGGCCTCGGGGTGCAGGAGCCGACGCCGGCATGGGGTCTGATGCTGCAAGGTGGGGCCGAGGAATACGCCGAGAGCGCCCCCTGGATCGCGATCTTCCCGGGCCTCGCGATTACGCTCGCGGTGTTCGGCTTCAACCTGTTCGGCGACGCGGTGCGCGACGTTCTGGATCCGAAGCTGCGCTCGCAGTAGGCCGCGCTTCGCGAGTGGCTGAGCCTAGCGCGGTGCTGCAGGGCGCGCGCGAAGCCGCGGGCGTGCCTGCCGCGGTCCTGGTCGCGGGCTACACCGGCTTCGGCGCGCTGGCGGCAGGCCACGGGCTGCCGCTGCCGGCCGTCGTGGCCTCCACGGTGGCGGTCTGGGCGCTTCCTGCGCAGCTCATCCTGGTGGAAATGCACACCGTCGGGGCGCCGCTCCTCGCCACCGTGCTCGCCGCCATGCTCTCTTCGGCCCGCTTTCTGCCGATGACGCTGACTCTCATGCCGATGATGCGCCATTCACGCCATCGCGGATGGCAGTACCTGGTCGCGGCACAGCTTCTCTCGCTCACCGGCTGGGCGATGGCGATGGCGCGCTTTCCCGACATCGCGCCCGCGCGGCGCCTGCCATGGTTTTTCGGCTTTACCCTGGTCTGCATCGCCGCGAGCGCGGCGGCCACTGTGATCGGCTATGCCGTGGCCGATGCAATCACGCCGCTGATCAAGATCGGGCTCGTTTTCCTCGCGCCGGCCTACTACCTCCTCATCCTGCTCGGCAGCGTGCGCGAGCGTGCCACCGCCTATGCGCTCGCCTGCGGTGCAGTCGCGGGACCGATCGCCTTCGTGTACGCGCCGCAGTGGTCGGTGCTGATTGCCGGGCTCGCCGGCGGCACGCTCGCCTACCTGCTGTTGCCGATACGGCTGCGATGAACACGCTCGAATTCCTGGTACTCGCCTGCGCGCTCGCCACCTATGTCTGGCGAGGACTCGGCGCCGCGATCTCCGGCCGGGTGCGCGCCGAGGGACCGTTGTTCACCTGGCTGGGCTGTGTGGCCTACGCGATGCTCGCCGGGCTTGTCGCGCGCATCGTCGTCATGCCGCTCGGCACGCTCGAGGCGACCACGCTCTGGCAGCGCCTCGGCGCCGCTGCGGTCGCCCTCGCGGCCTATTTCCTGCTCACTCGAAAGAACCTGTTCGTCGGCGTGATTGCCGGCGGACTGGCGATCATCGGCCTTCACCTGCTGTAGGGGTCTGACCCCGAACACTATGTCGCGATGATCTTCTCTATCTCAAGCTGCTCGATCTCGGCGTCGGGCATCGCGAGGAGCTCGCTCAGGACCTCGCGCGTGTGCTGGCCGCAGAGCGGCGGCGCACGACGGTACTCGACAGGCGTGGCAGAGAACCGCATCGGGCTCGCCACGCCCGGGGCAGGCACGCCGAGCGAATGTTCGAGCGCGATGCGCGTGCCGCGGTGCGCGGCCTGCGGATGCGCGACGGCCTGGGCGTAGTCGTTGATCGGGCCGGCGGGAACGCCGGCCTTGAACAGGATGGCCTCCCATTCCAGGCGCGTCTTGGTCCGGAACACGCTCGAGAGCGATTCGTAGAGCGCGTCGTAGTTGGTCATCCGCGCGGCGTTGTTGATGAAGCGCGGGTCGCTCGCCCAACCGGGCTTGCCGATCGCCTTGCACAGCGACACGAACTGCGACTGATTGGCGCTCGCGACGATCATCTGACCATCGGCGCAGGGGTAAACGCCGTACGGCGCGATCGCGTAGGAGGCGTTGCCGGTACGCTTCGGCATCAGGCCGCACCAGTAGTGGGAAAGCTGCCCGGAGCTGAGCGCCATGACGGCGTCGAACAAAGAGATGTCGATCGTCTGGCCCTCGCCCGTGAGGTCCCGATGATGCAGCGCGGCCAGAATCGCGATGGTCGCGTACATGCCGGTGAACAGATCGACGATCGGTACCCCGACCCGCTGGGGTCCGCCGCCAGGACGGTCGTCGCGCTCGCCGGTCACGCTCATCAGGCCACCGAGTCCTTGGAACAGGTAGTCGTAGCCCGGGCGGTCGGCGAACGGCCCGTCCTGGCCGAAGCCGGTGATCGAGCAATACACGATGCGCGGGTTGTGCAGCCGGATCGCGCCGGCATCCAATCCGAACTTCGCCATGCCGCCGACCTTGTAGTTCTCGATGAAGACATCGGAATGCTCGGCCAGGCGCCGGATGAGGCCCTGTCCGGCGGGCGTCGAAACGTCGATCGCGACCGAGCGCTTGTTGCGGTTGGCCGAGAGGTAGTACGCCGATTCGGTGGTGTCGCGCCCCTCGGCGTCTTTCAGGAACGGCGGACCCCATTGGCGCGAATCGTCGCCAACCCCGGGGCGCTCGACCTTGATCACGTCGGCGCCGAGGTCGCCGAGGTTCTGGACGCACCAGGGTCCCGCGAGGACCCGCGAAAGGTCGAGTACCCGCACTCCGTCCAATGGCCCTGGCATTTTCGTCTTCCTCAGTCCTGCCGCGCCCAGCGCGGCTTGCGTTTCTCGTTGAACGCGGCAATCCCCTCGCGCGCGTCCTCGGTTTCCCACAGGTCGGCGAGCAGCGTCGCGGTGTAGGCCATCGCCGATTCGCCGTCGCGCCCAGGCACCTCCGCAATCAGCCGCTTGCAGGCGGCGAGCGCTGAAGGCGAGCACTGCAGGATCGCCTCGAGCTCGGCTTCGACCGTGGCATCGAGCGCGTCCGGCGCGACGACACGGTCGTACAGGCCAAGGCGCAGGCCGTCGGCCGCCTCGAAGCGTTGCCCGCTGAGGAACAGGCGCCTGGCCGCCGAAGCGCCCACCCGGGCGAGCACATAAGGCGAGATGTTGGCCGGCGCAATCCCGATGCGCGGTTCGGTGAATCCGAAGCGCGCGCCCTGCGCGGCGATTGCGATGTCGGCCACTGAAACGAGGCCCGCGCCGCCCGCGTAGGCCGGACCGTTGACGCGCGCCACGACCGGCACCGGTAACGCGCGCAGCGCGGCAAGCAAGCGCGCGAAGCGCGAGCTGCGCGCCATGCGCTCGGCGCGCGTACCGGCGACCATGGCGCGCATCGCCTTGATGTCGCCTCCGGCGCAAAAGCTCGCGCCTGCGCCAGTCAGCACCAGCGCGCGCAGTGATGCGTCGCGCGCAAGGGCCTCGGTCGCGCGCTCGAGTGCCTCGGTCAGCTCGGGACTGAGCGCATTGTGCGCTTCGGGCCGGTTGAGCGTCACGCGAACGACGCCGCTAGGGTCCTGCTCGACGATTAGCACCTCGCTCATCGCGCTTTCCGCGCCACCTGCGTCGCTCGCTCAGATCGCGCCGTCGGCGCGCAGCTTGGCGATGTCTTCGTCGCTGCAGCCGAGCATCCCGCGCAGGATCTCGTCGGTATGCTGACCGAGAAGCGGGGGCGGCACCTTGTGCTCGATCGGCGTCGCGGAA
>JAJDNJ010000042.1 GCA_022340705.1 Betaproteobacteria bacterium | reverse complement strand
GGCGGCATTGAAGCAGGCGATCGCGCATCCGGGCCCGAGCCTGGTCGACGTCGTGTGCCAGCCGCTGCACGAGGCGCAGGCGCCAGTGAGCGAATGGGTGGCATAGATGGCGAAAGCGACCAAGGCGAAGAAAAGAAGGCCGCGCAGCGCAGCGCTCCAGCGTCCCGACGATCTGATCGCGCGCGGACATCACGACATGGGCGGGCTGCCGGCGGACCGGGTCGTGCCGAGTGAGCACGACACCGCGGAATGGGAGCGCAGGGTCGACGCGCTCATGACGCTGCTCTCGGGGGTCAAGGGCGGTCCGCCGCGCATGACGGTCGACGAGCTGCGCAAGAACATCGAGGCGATCGGGCCCGAGGCCTACGACAAGATGAGCTACTACGAGCGCTGGGTGACCTCGATCACGCAGACCATGATCCAGCGCGGCATCATCACCACCGACGAGCTCGGCCAAAAGATGGAGGCGGTTCGCGCGCGGCCGGAGGCGAAATGCAAGAAGTAGCAGGCAGTGCGGGAGGACAGTATCCGACCAGCTACCGGGCCGTCGCGCGGCGCTTCGCGCCGGGCGAGCGCGTACGGGTGCGCGCGACCGCGCCGCTCGGCCACATCCGCACGCCGTTTTACATCCGCGGCCATGTCGGCGTGATCGAGCGCTATTGCGGCGCCTTTCCGAACCCGGAAGAGCTGGCGCAGATGCGCGATGGCCTGCCGGCGCAGCCGCTGTATCGCGTGCGCTTCCTGCAGACCGAGGTCTGGCCGGACTATGCCGGCGAGGCGAACGACACGATCGACATCGAGATCTTTCAGCACTGGCTTGAGGGCTTGAAGGGGGGCGCCGATGAAACATCTCCGCCCCCCTCAGACCCCCCGCGGGCGCGTCCATGAGCGCACAACAGGATCGCGGCGAATACCAGGCACTGACCTATTTCCAGCTGATGGAGGTCAGTCTGCGCGAGCTCCTGGTCGAGAAGGGCGTGGTGAGCGAGCAGGCGGTCAGCGACACGGTCGAGGACATGCGGCGACGCGGTCCGGAAACCGGTGCGCGCGTGGTTGCCAAAGCCTGGGTCGACGCCGAGTTCAAGCGCCTGCTGCTCGAGAACGGCACGCGTGCCTGCGAGGCGATGGGCATCGACGTGCCGGTGCTCAAGCTGGTCGTGGTCGAGAACACGCCGCAGGTTCACAACATGATCGTCTGCACGCTGTGCTCCTGCTACCCGCGCATGCTGCTCGGCATTCCACCTGACTGGTACAAATCGCGCAACTACCGCTCGCGCGCAGTGCGCGAGCCGCGCGCGGTGCTCGCAGAGTTCGGCCTGCAAATCGCCGAGGACGTGACGATCCGCGTGCACGATTCGACAGCCGACATGCGCTACATGGTGCTGCCGATGCGCCCGGCCGGAACCGAAGGCTGGAACGAGGCGCGCCTCGCATCCATTGTCAACCGAGACAGCATGATTGGCGTCGCTGTTCCGACGATCCCGAAACCCTGACCCGACAGAAAGGCCCCATGAGCACGCTCTTCACCCCGATCAAGCTGGGCGGCGTCACGCTACCGAACCGCGTCGTCGTTTCCCCGATGTGCCAGTACTCCGCCGTCGACGGCACGATGACTGACTGGCATCTTATTCACCTCGGCAGCATGGCCGTGTCGGGTGCGGGGCTGACGATGGTCGAGGCCACGGGGGTGACGCGCGAAGGCCGCATCTCGCACGGTTGCACCGGCCTCTACTCGGACGAGAACGAGGCCGCCATGAAGCGCGTGATCGACGCCTATCGGCGCATCAGCCGCGCGCCGATCGGCGTTCAGATCGGGCACGCCGGCCGCAAGGCCTCGACGCAGCTCCCGTTCCAAGGCGGCAAGCCGCTGTCGGCAACCGAATCACCGTGGCAGACGCTCGCGCCGTCGGCAATTCCGTTCGGCGAGAACTGGCACGTTCCCCGCGCGGCGGATGCGGAGGACATGCGCCGGCTGGTCGACGCCTTCGCTGCTGCTGCGACGCGCGCCGCGCGCGCCGGCTTCGACGTGGTCGAGCTGCACGCTGCGCACGGCTACCTGCTGCACCAGTTCCTCTCGCCGCTGTCGAACACGCGCAACGACGACTGGGGCGGGAGCCGCGAAAAGCGCATGCGCCTGCCGCTCGAGGTGGCGCGCGCGGTGCGCGAGTCCTGGCCGAATGAGCGCGTGCTCGGCGCGCGCATCAGCGCGAACGACTGGATGGAGGGAGGTGCCGGGCCCGAGGATGCGGTCGCATTCGCGCGCGAGCTCAAGGCGCTCGGCTACCACTATGTCTGCGTCTCGAGCGGCGCCATCGTGCCGCAGGCGCGCATCCCGGTCGCGCCGGGCTACCAGGTGGGCTTCGCCGCGCAGGTGAAGAAGGCGGTGCCGATCGCGGTGCGCGCGGTCGGCATGATCGTGGATCCCGATCAGGCCGAGTCGATCGTCGCCTCCGGCCAGGCCGACATGGTTGCGCTCGCGCGTGGCCTGCTCGACAACCCGCGCTGGGTCTGGCATGCGGCCGAGCATTTCGGCGTCAAGCTCGACTACCCGCGACAGTACGCGCGCTGCCGCGCTGACCTGTGGCCGGGCGCAGCGCTCGCGCGTCCGGCAGGCAAAGCGAAGGCGGCCGCCTAACGCGGCCACAGCGAAGGCAGCCGCGCTTCGCGGGACCTTAGGATCCCTTCACGATCGCGAGCTTGTTCTCCACAGCCTTGACGCCGGGCACGGCTTTCGCCGCCTCGACCGCCAGCGCCTGCTCCTTCGGGTCGGCGACCGTGCCCCACAGGGTGACCGCGCCGCCTTTGACGGTGACGTCGATCTGCTGCCCAGTGACGCCGCGCGTCGTCTCGAGCACCGATTTGACCTTTTTCGCGAGCGCGGTATCCGGATCGGGCGCGCCCGCCGCGGGCGCGGCCGGCGGCGCGGCCGGTGCCGGCTTGATCGGCGCAGCGCTCTGCGCAGCGGGCGCCGGCGGGGTTGCGGGTGCTACCGCCTCGACCTTCGCGGCGGGCTTCGGTGCCTCTTCCTTGCCGCAGGCGGCGACGCCGAAGGCGAGCGCGAGCGCGATCAGGCGGAGCGTTGCGGAGCGGACGGTCGGCATGCGCGTTCCTCGTGCGTGATGTTGGGCCGCAGTCTAGCGCGGCCCGGCGCAGCTGTGCAGCACGTGCTGCCGTCGCGCGGCGACGGCTACAATCGAATCGAGAACGCGACGCCCGTATGACCTTTCGCTACTGTTTCGAGGATTTCAAGCCGGGACATGTCACCGAGTACGGTTCGCGCACGCTCGAGGAGAGCGAGATCATCGCCTTCGCGCGCGAGTGGGATCCGCAGCGCTACCACGTCGATCCGGAGGCAGCGAAAGCGACGCCGTTCGGCGGGCTGATCGCCTCGGGCTGGCAATCCTGCGGGGTCGCGATGCGCATGATGTGCGACGCCTACCTGAACGAATCCTCCTGCGTCGGGTCGCCGGGAATCGACGAGATCCGCTTTCTGCATCCCGTGCGGCCGGGCGACACGCTGCGCTTTCGTGCCACGGTGCTCGAAAGCCGGCCCTCGCGCTCGCGCGCCGATCGCGGCACCGTTTCGTTTCGCTGGGAGCTGCTCAATCAGAAAGACAAGGTGGTGTTGTCGATGGTCGGCCGCCAGCTCTACCTCAAGCGCGACCAAGCCTGACGGCCCGGCTCGCCGTGCCGGCGCTCAGTGCGGCGCGGATCGCGCCGCGTCGCCAAACAGCGCGGCGACTGCGTCGGCGTCGAAGCGGTATTCGTGATTGCACATTTCGTTGCGAATCACGATCTCGCCGCGCTCGTCGAGCATGGCCTCGACCTCGTCGCGGCCGAGCCCACGCAGCATGTTCTCGACCTTGGACGGATCGTAGGGGCAGTGATAGGCGACGCGGTCGGCCGCAAACACGCGCAGCAGTTCTTCGGGAAACAGTCGCGTCAGCAGTTCCTCGGAAACGGCGTCACGAGCGTCGTCGAGCCTGAGCGTCGAGGCGAACTGCGATACGCGCGACCAGCCGTCGGCATCGCGCGCGTCAGCGCCGGGCAGCTTCTCGAGCAGCATTCCGGCAAGGGTGCGCGTGTCGGCAAGCAGCCGGAGGAACGTGGGAACCTGCTCGGATTGCGCGATGTAGTGCTCGAAAATTTCGGCCATCGAATCGCCCTCGAGCGGCACCAGACTCTGGTAGAGCTGCCCGCTCGTCGCGTCGTCGAGCGTGAGCGCCAGGCGGCCGTCGCCGAGCAGGGCGCGCTCGCTGTGCCCGGCGATCCGTTCCGGGGCGAAGCGGGCCATGCCGCGAATGCGCAGCTCGGCGTCGCAGTCGGCGACCAGCAGACTGACCGGTCCGGAGCCTTGCACCTGCAGCGTGATTCGTCCGCTGCCCTTGCGGTTGGCCGCGAGCAGCACGGCGAGCGTGGTGGCATGGCCCAGCAGCGCGGCGACTTCGGCAGGATGGTTGCGGCCCTCGAGCATTTGGTGCCAGGCGGGCCCGAGGCAGACGAGCCTTCCGCGGACGTTCAGCTGCTCGAAGACGAAGCGCTGGACGAAATCGCTTGCCATCGGCCGAGGATGCGGCCCTGCGCCGGCGACGTCAAGCGCGCGGCCGGCTACTTGAACCAGTAGCCGAAGCGCAGAATGTGGAAGTTGATTCCGTTGTTCGGGTGATCGATCCCGGCGTTCGAGATGTGCTGATAGCGGTAGCCGAGGTCGAACGCGTTCTTTTCTCCGAAGCGCGCGCCGACCCCGACGTGCGAGCCAAACTGGAAATTGGTGCTGAACCGGCGTTGCTCGCTGACCGAGGTTTCGGAGAGCAGATGCACGCCGACGCCGAACTCGACGTACGGGGCGAATGCGGAGAGATGGTTCTGCTCGACGCGGAACACCGGCGTGAACGCAGCCTCCCAAAGTCCCGAGTTGGTCCGGTTCGGGCTCGAGTTGTCCCAGTAGCCGCCCTGCAGGTCCCAATAGCCGCCCAGATGCCAGTTCGTGGTCTCGAGCCAGCGCTTTCCCCACTTCCACTGGACGCCGACGCGGTACAGGTCGACGCTGGCGTGGCTCGAGGCGTCAACGCCGCCCGAGACCGACATGCCGTCGACCGCGGATGCGGGCTGCGCCGCAAGTGCAAGCGCCGCCGCACCCAGTACCCAGGCAAGCACCCTGCAGCGCGCATTCCCGCCGACCGGGCCCGTCGAACGTAGAGTTTCCATCTGCCACCTCGCTTATTATTCTGTGCGGCGCGCGGGCGATGCGGCAATCGACCGTTCACCCGTTAACGCGCCCAAGCTACGTGAATTCATTTTCCCACGCAAGGGGTTAACAGGGCCCCGGAACACAGGGCATCAGGTCCCATGCTCGCTCCCGATCTGCGCAACAAAATCTTCCGTGCCGTCGACGAGAATTTCGACGAACAGCTTCGCTTTCTCGCCGAGCTGACCCGGCTGCCGTCGCTGCGATGCCAGGAGGCGACGGCGCAGGACTTCATGGCCGCCGCGCTGCGCGCGCGCGGTCTCGCGGTCGACCGCTGGAAGATTCGCGTCGAGGACATCCGGAATCTGCCGGGGTTCTCTCCCGTGGCGGTTTCCTACGAGGACGCCTGGAACGTGGTCGGCGCCCACCGTCCCGCGGCTGCCGCGAAGGGCCGCTCGTTGATCCTCAACGGCCATATCGACGTCGTGCCGACGGGCCCGCTCGACATGTGGTCGCATCCGCCCTTCGATCCGAAAATTGCCGATGGCTGGATGAGCGGCCGCGGCGCCGGCGACATGAAGGCGGGGCTTTCGGCCAACCTGTTCGCGCTCGATGCGCTCGCGCGCCTCGATCTCGCACCCGCTTCCGAGGTCACCGTCCAGTCGGTGATCGAGGAAGAGTGCACCGGCAATGGCGCGCTCGCCTGCCTGCAGCGCGGCTATCGGGCCGACGCCGCGCTGATCACCGAGCCGAGCGGCGAGACGCTCGGCGCGGCGCAGGTCGGCGTGATGTGGTTTCAGGTCAAGGTGCGCGGCAAGCCCGCGCATGTCGCCTACGCGGGGAGCGGCGCCAACGCGATCGAAGCTTGCTTTCCGCTGATCGAGGCACTGCACGCGCTCGAGGCGCGCTGGAACGCGGTCAAGCATCCCGCGTTCGCCGAGCATCCGCATCCGATCAATTTCGTGGTGAGCCGCATCGAGGGCGGCGATTGGACTTCGAGCGTGCCGGCGTGGTGCACCTTCGACATGCGCATCGGACTGTATCCCGGGCAGGATCTCGCCGCGGTGCGCGCCGAGGTCGAGTCGACAGTTCGCGACGCCGCGCGGCGCGATTCGTTTCTCGCGCACAACCCGCCGGCGATCGTCTACCACGGCTTCCAGGCCGAGGGCTACGTGCTGCAGAAAGACAGCGACGCGCAGCGCCTGCTCGAGCACTGCCACGAGGCCGCGGCCGGGAGCGCTCTGGGGCAGCGCGCAGGAACCGGAACGACCGATGCACGCTTCTATGGCCTGTACGCAGGGATTCCGGCGCTGGTCTACGGCCCCCGGGCGGAGAACATCCATGCCTTCGACGAGCGCGTCGAGCTCGAGTCGCTGCGCCGGGTGACCCAGACGGCGGCGCTGTTCATCGCCGAGTGGTGTGGCGTCGAGGCGCGCAGGCCCTCTCAGGCTTAAGTTTTGTGCGGTTTTTCGCATAGTTCCTTGCGTGCAGCGGGATACTATGGCCCATGGCGGCGAATCCGAACGCGGCGAACGAGATCCGGTCGGCAGCGCGTGCGCGCGCGCGCGCGCGCGTCCTGATCGTCGACGACGTCGCTTCCAATCTGCTCATCCTGGAAGCGATTCTGAGCCAGGACTACGACCTGCTCGTATCGATGACCGGCGAGGAAGCGCTGCGCATCGCCGCGGAAAAACTTCCCGACCTCATCGTGCTCGACATCAAGCTGCCGGACATCGACGGCTTCGAAGTCTGCCGGCAGCTCAAGGCGGATAGCGCCACGCGCGGCATCCCGGTGATCTTCTGCACCGCGCTCGACGAAGTCGCGGACGAGCGGCGCGGCTTCGAGGTCGGCGCGGTCGACTACGTGACCAAGCCGCTGTCAGAGCCGGTCGTGCAGGCGCGCGTGCGCGCGCACCTCGCGCTTTCGCAGCACAGCCGCTGGCTGGCTTCGACCGTGCACGCGCAGTCGGATCAGCTCGCGCGTCTCGGCCGGCTACGCAGTTTTTTTTCGCCCAAACTCGCGGACGCGATCCTCGCATCCGGCAGCGAGGACGCGCTCAACACGCATCGCAGCGAGATCTCGGCGGTGCGCTGCGATCTGCACGGATTCGCTCAATTCAACGAGGCCGCCGAGCCGGAAGAGGTCATGGAGTTCTTGCGCGAGTATCACGCGATCCTCGGGCGCGTGATCGATGCGCACGACGGCGTGTTGATGCGCTTCTCCGGCGAGTCGGCAATGGTCATCTTCAACGATCCGATGCCGCACCAAAACCACGCCACGATGGCGCTGGAGATGGCGATCGCGCTGCGCAGCAGCTTCGGCGGGCTGGCGACGCGCTGGCGCGAGCGCGGGCAGACGGTCGCGATCTCCATCGGCATGGCGCTCGGCTTCGCCACGCTCGGCCCGATCGGATTTCCCGGGCGCTGGGATTACGGCGTGATCGGACGGGTCGCCGACCTCGCCGGACGGCTCGCCGCGATGGCCGAGGCCGGCTGCATCCTGGTCGACCAGAGGGCAATGGCGCGCGTCGGTGCGCCGCCAGGCGCGCGCCGGGTCGGCCCGTTTTCCCTTGAGGGTTTCGCCACACCGGTCAGCGCCTGGGCCGTCTAGGTCTGTCTAGGTCCGTCTAGATTCGTCTACGTCCGTCGGTCCCGCGAAACCGGCCGCGCGCTAGACTGCGCGCGTGCATCTTCCCTGCCCACGGCCGGCGCGCCGGATTCTGGAAGGCCGCTACGTGCGGCTCGAACCGCTCGGTGCCGAGCATGCGGAATGCCTGTACGCGGCCTGCGCGGGACCGGACAACGCCGCGCGTTTTGCCTATCTGCCCGACCCGCCGCCGCAGAGCCCGGCGGAAATCCGCAGCTGGGTCGAACGCGCGTCGCGCAGCGAGGACCCGCTGTTTTTCGCGGTGGTCGAGCGCGCGACTGGTCGCTGCGAGGGCCGCCAAGCGCTAATGCGCATCACGCCGGAGCACGGCGTGATCGAAATCGGCAGTATCTACTGGGGTCCCGCGATCGCGCGCCGCCGGGCCGCCAGTGAGGCGCTCTACCTGCACGCCCGGTACGTGTTCGATACGCTGGGCTATCGGCGCTTCGAGTGGAAATGCAACGACCGCAACGCGCCTTCGAAACGCGCCGCCGTGCGCTTCGGCTTCCGCTTCGAAGGCGTGTTCCGGCAGCACATGTGGGTCAAGGGCGCGAACCGGGACACAGCCTGGTTCTCGATGCTCGACGGCGAATGGCCGGCGCTACGCGCCGAGTTCGAGCGCTGGCTCGATCCTGCCAATTTCGACGCGGCCGGCGACCAGCGCAGCCGGCTCGATGCGGCGGCGCGCCGCGACACCTAGCAACGGGGACGATCAGAGCCCGAGATAGGCCTGGCGCACGCGATCGTCGCGCAGCAGGCTTTCGCCCGGGCCGCTCATCACCACCCGACCGTTCTCGAGCACGTAGGCGTGCTGCGAGATGCGCAGCGACACCGCGACGTTCTGCTCGACGAGCAGCACGGTCATGCCCTTGCGGTTCAGCGCGCGTATGGTGTGCAGCACCTCCTGGACCACGGTCGGCGCGAGGCCGAGTGAGGGCTCGTCGAACATGATCAGCTCGGGCTGGCCCATGAGGCAGCGCCCGATCGCGAGCATCTGCTGCTCGCCGCCCGAGAGCGTACCCGCGAGCTGGTCCCGGCGCTCGGCGAGCTTGGGGAACATGGAATACACCTGCGCCATGGCGTCTCGCGCACCGGCGCGCGCGCGCGGCAGCAGGGCGCCCATCTGCAGATTCTCCTCCACCGTGAGGCTCGGAAACACCTGCCGGCCTTCGGCCACCTGGCCGATGCCGAGGTCGCAGATCGCGTGCGAGGGCATGCGGGTGATCTCGCGGCCCTTGAAGACGACGCGGCCGGCGCGCGCGCGCTCGAGGCCGGCGATGGTGCGGATGAGCGAGGACTTGCCCGCCCCGTTCGCGCCGACGATGGCGACGATCTCGCCCGCGGGCACCTCGAGCGTGACGCCTTCGAGTGCCTGCGCGTCGCCGTAGTAGAGGTCGACGCCGTCGACGGTGAGCATCAGACCTCGGTTTCCTCGCCGAGATAGCTCTCGAGCACCGCCGGGTCGCGCACCACTTCGTCCGGCGTGCCTTGTGCGATGACCTCGCCGTGGTGCAGCACCACGATGCGCTGCGCGAGCGCCATCACGGCGCGCATGACGTGCTCGATGAGCAGGATCGTCAGGCCCTCGGCGCGGTTGAGCTCGCGGAATATCGCGACGATCTGGTCGCACTCGGTCGGCCGCAGGCCCGCCATCACCTCGTCGAGCAGCAGCAGCTTCGGCCGCGTGGCGAGCGCGCGCGCGACCTCGAGGCGCTTGCGATCCGGCAGGGTGAGGGAAGAGGCGGGGAGATCGCGCTTGGCGCTCAAACCGAGCTTTTCGATAATTCCAGCCGCGTGCTTTTTCGCCGCCGGGACGTCCTTGATCGCCTGCAGGGCGCCGACCGTGACATTGTCCAGCACCGACAGGCCCGCAAACGGCCTGACGATCTGGAACGTGCGCCCGACGCCGGCGGCGCACACCTGGTCCGGACGCAGGCCGTGGATCGCGCGCCCGTCGAAGAGGACCTCGCCTGCGTCCGGGGCGTAGACGCCGGCGACGACGTTGAAGATGGTCGTCTTGCCCGCGCCGTTCGGCCCGATGAGGGCATGAATACCGCCAGGCGCGACGTCGAACGAGGCCGCGGACACCGCCTTCAGGCCGCGGAACGACTTGGACACGCCGCGCAGCTCGAGGCGGCTCACCGGTGCAGCCCCAGTTTCCTCGCCAGCGGCGGCCAGACGCCGTCGGGCAGGAACATGATCACCAGGAGCAGGCACAGGCCGTAGAACACCTGCTTCACCCCGGGCACGTCGATGCCAAGCTGCAGCATCAGCTCGCGCAGGCCCTCGGCGAGGCCGGTGAGCAGGAACGCGCCGACGATCGGCCCGACGAGCGTGCCGATGCCGCCGATGATCGGACCGAGGATCAGCTCGATCGAGCGCGAGATGTGGAAGATCTGCTCGGGGAACAGGTTGTTGTAGTAGAAGGCGAACACCACGCCGGAGAGCGATGTCATCGCCGCCGAGATGACCACCGCGTACATCTTGTAGCGGAACACGTTGACGCCGAGCGCCGCGGCGGCCTCGGGGCTCTCGCGGATGGCGAGCCAGTAATAGCCCATCCGGCTGCGCAGCAGCGCATGGCACAGCACGAACGCGCCCGCGGTCATGGCGAGCATCAGGTAGTAGAACATGACGGGGCTGCCACGCAGGTTCCACAGGTCGTTCTCGGTATAGTTGGCGACCGGCAGGAAGAGTCCCGAGGAGCCGCGCACCCAGGCGAAGTGGTCGAAGCCGATGCGTGCGAACTCGGCAAAGGCGATCGTCAGGATGGCGAAGTAGACGCCGGCCACACCGAAGCGGAACGCGAGGAAGCCGATCGCGGCACCGGCGAGCATCGAGATGCCGATCGCGGCCCCGAGGCCGATCCATGGGCTTACGCCGAAGTGCACGTAGAGCGCTGCCGCGGCATACGCGCCCAGGCCGACGTAGAGCGAGTGGCCGAGCGAGAGCTGACCGGCAAAGCCCATCATCACGTTCCAGGCCTGGCCGACGTAGGCGAAGTAGAGGATCAGGAACCCGATGGCGAGCAGATAGCCGCTCGCAAAGAGCGGAAACAAGGTGAGCAGCAAGAGCAGCGCCGCGAGCAGCCAGAGCCCCTTCCGCGGCACGCCGTCGGCGAGGCGGGCGATCACGCCGTCTTCCTGCCGAGGATGCCTTGTGGCCGGAACAGGAGCACGAGTACCAGCAGGCCGAAGGCGAACATGCTCTTCGCCGACGGCGTGAACAGCACGCCGCCGAGAGCCTCCGTGAGGCCGATGAGCAGCCCGCCGAGAAGCGCGCCGCCCATCGAGCCCAGGCCGCCCGTGATCACGATGACGAAGGCAAGCAGCGTGTACGAGGGCCCGATCGTCGGCGTCACGTCGGTCACCGCCATGAGCATGGCGCCGGCCGCGCCGACGCAGGCCGCGCCGATGCCGAAGGTCAGGGCATACAGGTGCTTGACATTCAGGCCGACCACCAGCGCGCCCTGGTAGTTGTCGGCGCAGGCGCGGATCGACTTGCCGCGCAGCGTGAAGCGAAAGAAGGCGAACAACGCCGCGGCGACCACCAGCGCGGCGCCCGCGGCGTACACCTTGGAGGCGTCGACGATGAGCGGCCCCAGCTGGTAGCTGTCGAAGGAGTAGGCGGTGCGAATGCCCTGCGCATCTGGGCCGAAGGCGATCAGCTGTGCGTTCACTAGGATCAGCCCGATGGCGACGAGCAGCATGAACTGGCTGTGCTCGGGGCGATTGATGAACGGATTGATGAGGCCCGCCTGCAGCAGGTAGCCGAAGACGAACAGCACTGCCGCGATCGGCACGAGCAGCACCAGGGGGTCGAGCTTGAGCGCCGAGAACAGTAACAGCGTCAGGTACATCGCCAGCGTCATCATCTCGCCGTGCGCGAAGTTGACCACGCGCACGACGCCGAAGATGACCGACAGGCCGAGCGCCATCAGCCCGTAGACCAAGCCGGTCAGCAGGCCGCTGGCGGCGACGTTTAGGTAGATCTCGACCGGCACGAGCGGGCCGCCCGCGGCCCGCGCGCTAGCGCTGCTGGTAGGGCTTCATCGGCAGCTCGGGCTTCGCGTTCGCCGCGTCCTTCGGCGCCACCGTGACGAGCTTGCCGCCGCGGTTCTGGATCGCGGAGTCCTTCAGCTTGTCGTTCTGGCCTTTGGCGTTGAACAGTATGCCGGGCCCGGGACTGACGTTGTTCTTGATGTCCGTGGTGCGGATCGCGTCGGCAAGGGCCTTCGGCTCTGCGCTGCCGGCGCGCTTGAACGCATCGGCGGCGACCAGGAGTGCCTCGAAGGTGTAAACATGGTTGGTGTTCAGGCTGATGTCCGGGTACGCCTTGTGTTGCGCGGCCAGGAGCCGCTGCGCGAGCTTCTTGTTCGGGTCGTACCAGGGCACGAAGCTGATCGGACCGTCCGCGAGCTTGCCGAGCGTCTTCAGATACTGGTCCTCGTACCAGCCCGGGCCCATGCTGAGCACGGCCTTCGGGGTCCAGCGCTGCTTGACCAGTTCGCGCGTGAGGAGGATCGCGTCGTTCAGGCGGCTCACCAGAATGAGCGCCTCGGCTCCGGTCGCCTTGGCCTTGGCCACCTCGACCGACAAGTCGCGCGCGGCCGGGTCGTAGGCGATCGTCTCCACCACCTTGTAGGGAATCGCCGGAAACTTCTTCATCACGCCGGTGAAGCCCCTCTGCATGGCGACGCCGAAGGTGTCGTTCACGTGCATGAACACCGCGGTCTTCGGCGACACGCCCGTGGCCGCAAACACCTCCAGCTGGTTGGCGAACGCATCGCCCAGGATCATCGGCGCGGTCGGAAAGTTACGGAACACGAACTTGTAGCCCTGCTCGGTGATCGGCGGCGCGGCGGCGATGTTGATCACCAGCGGGATGCCGCGCTGCTCGGCGACCTGCGCGATCGCGGTGGTCTGGCCGGAGTCGAACGCGCCCACCAGCAGCTGCGCGCCTTCGCCGATGAGGCGCTCGGCGCGCGAGCGCGCGACGTCGACGTTCGACTCGGTGTCGCCGCTCATGATCTCGAGGGCCGGCAGGCCAAGTTCGCGCAGCAGCGGGTTGGTGATCTCGACGACGCGGTAGCAGTCCTGGCCGATGCCGGCCTGGATGCCGGAGCGCGGCAGCAGCAGACCGACCTTCAGCGCCTTCGTCTGGGCGCGGACGCTGGCAAACGGCGAAACCGCGCTGAGCACACCTGCTGCGGCCAACGCCTGGTTGAACTTACGGCGGTCGAATGACATGGCTCCTCCTCTTGGGCAATATCGCGATTCTAAGCGCCGCGTGCCGGTGTTCGGTTTGTGCGGTGCAGCGGCCGCGTTTTCATGCTCGCGGATCGACGCGATCGGATTGTTATAGAGCATTACAATTTGCCGGTCAATGGCCAGGACCCACCGATCGCCCCGTGGACCAAGGCCTGGAAGCGCCGCGCGCGTTCCGGGCATCGACTACGGCAGCTTGCCGATGCATTTCGGCTACGCGCTCAGGCGCGCGCAGATCGCGGCATTCGACGCGTTTGCGTCGGCAACGGCCGGGCATCCCATCACCCCGCCGCGCTATACCGCGCTCGTCATCCTTGAGGCCAATCCCGGAATCTCGCAGAGCGCGCTCGGCGAGGTTCTCGGCACGGCGCGCTCGGGGGCGATGATGCTCACCAACTGGCTCGTGGCGCGCGGACTGGCGGAGAGGCGCCACCGGCCCGAGGATGCGCGCGCCTGGGGCCTGTATCTCACGCGCCGCGGCAAAACGCTCCTCGGCACGCTCAAGCGGCGCGTGCTGGATCACGATCAGCGTTTCGGCGCGAAGCTCACGCCGGCGGAGCGGCGCGAATTTCTGCGCCTGCTCGGGAAGCTCGCGCCATGACGTCGCGGGCCGAGGTGAGGGGGCTGCCGCAACGCGCGGTGCGCCTGGGGCCGACGCAGGTCGTGCTCGAGACGCGCGCCGACGGCGCATTGCTGCTGCGCTCGCCGCATCCGCTCGCGCCCTGGCCGGAGCGCATTACCGACTGGCTGCTGCACTGGGCGGAGAAGACGCCCGAACGCGTGTTGCTCGCGCAGCGCAGCCAGGCGGGCGCGTGGCGCACGCTCAGCTATGCGCAGGCGCTGGCGCGCGCGCGCGCGATCGGCCAGGCTCTGATCGATCGCGGTCTGTCGAGCGAGCGGCCCGTCGCGGTGCTCTCGGGCAACGATCTCGAGCATGCGCTGATCGAGCTCGGCGCGCTGCTGGTCGGCGTGCCGTATGCGCCGGTGTCGCCCGCGTACGCGCTGCTGTCGAACGATTACGCGAAGCTGCGTTACGTTCTCGATCTGCTGACCCCCGGGCTCGTGTTCGCCGCGGATGGCACGACGTTCGCCAGGGCGATCGCAGCCGCGGTGCCGCCGCAGGCGGAGCTGGTGCTCGCCGGTGGCGCGGTACCCGGGCGGCGCGCAACGCCGTTCGCCGAGCTCGCCGCGACCGCGCCGACGCCGGCAGTCGATGCGGCGCACGCGCGCGTCGGCCCCGACACGATCGCCAAGTTCCTGTTCACCTCGGGTTCGACCGGCCTGCCGAAGGCGGTCATCAACACGCAGCGCATGTGGTGCGCGAACCAAGAGATGATCCGCAGCGTGCTCGCTTTTCTGCGCGACACGCCGCCGGTTCTGGTCAATTGGGCGCCGTGGCACCACACTGCGGCGGGCAACCACGATTTCGGGCTGGTGCTCGCCAACGGCGGCTCGTATTACATCGACGAGGGCAAGCCGATGCCGGGCGCGATCGAGGCGACGGTGCGCAATCTGCGCGAGATCGCGCCGACGTACTATTTCAACGTGCCGAAGGGCTTCGAGGCGCTGCTACCCGCGCTGCGCGCGGACGAGGCCCTG